>NZ_CP117270.1 GCF_007000325.2 Rhizobium rhododendri
ATGAATATGGCAGCAACGCTCGGAAAGCCTATTTCGGAGGTCGACCAGCTTATCATCGGCCAAGCCCGAGAGCTGTCCGACAAGCTGAAGCAGCACCGGCTCGAGATGTTTCCGCCGACCGCGCAGAAGACGCTCAGGCAGTTTCATCTCAGCGAAGCCGCGCATTTTCTTGGCGTCACCAGTGGCCATCTGCGTAACCTGTCGCTCGAATCAAAGGGGCCGCTGCCGCAGGTTACACCATCAGGCCGTCGCTCCTACACGGCGGAGCAATTGCTGGAGATGCGTCAGTATCTGGAGCAGAATGGTCGCGCCGGCCAGCACTACGTACCGCATCGCCGCGCCAAGGACCATCTGCAGGTCATTGCGGTCGTGAATTTCAAAGGCGGGTCGGGCAAGACAACCACGGCGGCCCACCTCGCCCAGCATCTGGCTTTGACCGGGCATCGCGTTCTGGCCGTCGATCTCGATCCGCAGGCCAGCCTTTCGGCGATCCACGGCTTCCAGCCCGAATTTGATCTCGATGAGAACGAGACGCTTTATGCTGCGATCCGTTATGACGAGCGTCGGAGACCGCTTAGGGAAGTCGTGCGGAAAACCAATTTTCCGGGTCTCGACATCGTGCCGGGCAACCTCGAACTTATGGAGTTCGAGCACGATACACCGCGTATCCTGGCGCAGGGGCAGGGCAACGACTACGGGCGCATCTTTTTCGCACGGCTGGACGAGGCCTTGTCATCTGTATCCGACGATTACGACGTCATCGTTATCGACTGCCCTCCCCAGCTTGGATTTCTGACAATGAGCGCGATTTGCGCCGCCACGGCGGTGCTCATCACGGTACATCCGCAGATGCTCGATGTGATGTCCATGTGCCAATTCCTGCAGATGCTCGGGGAAATCCTGAACACCTTGAAGGGTGCGGGCGCCGATATGAACCTCGACTGGATGCGCTATCTCGTGACGCGCTACGATCCGACCGATGGACCGCAAACGCAGATGGTGGCGTTCATGAGATCGATGTTCAAGCAGCACGTCCTCACCAACCCCATGCTGCGAAGCGTTGCGATCTCCGATGCTGCGCTTACCAACCAGACCCTCTACGAAGTAGATCGCAGCCAGTTCACGCGCACCACATACGACCGTGCGTTGGAATCGATGGAGGCTGTGAATGCTGAGATCGCCGCGCTGGTCCACAAAGCATGGGGTCGCTGATTATGGCCAGGAAGAACGTCCTTTCCGGATTGATTTCCGAACCCGAGGCAAAGTTTACTGCGGTAAACTCCAGTCAACAGACCTCCGTGCCTGAGCGCCAGACGAGCGGCTACAAGGGCGTTGGGGCACTTGGCGCAGTGACACGCAGTATCGACGCGCTTGCAGCCAAAGCCGATGCGGCCAAGGCGATCGAGGCAAAGCTCACGGCCGGCGAGGTGGTCATCGAGCTTGATCCGGATATGATCGAGGACTCCTTCGTGTCCGACCGCCTCGTGCAGTTGGATGCCAAATTCGACGAACTGGTCGAAGCAATACGTCTACGCGGCCAGGATTCACCGATTCTCGTGCGTCCTCACCCATCCCGAGACGGCAAATACCAGATAGCCTTTGGCCATCGCCGTGCTCGCGCCGCAAAGACACTGGGCCGCCCTGTCCGGGCTGTCGTCAAGAAGCTGGACGATCGCGATCATGTCATCGCGCAGGGCCAAGAAAACAGCGCCCGGGCAGATTTGTCCTTTATCGAACGCGCCATGTTTGCAGGTCGGCTGGAGAAGCGAGCCTTTGACCGCGAAACGATCATGGCCGCGCTCAGCGCCGACAAGACTACGGTTTCGAAGATGTTGTCGGTCATCAACCGCATCCCCACCGCGGTTGTTGATGCAATTGGACCGGCCTTGGCTGTTGGCCGCGACCGTTGGCATGACCTGGCGACGCGTTTCGACACGCCCGAGAATGTCATGCGAGCGGGTGAATTTATCACGCGTCCGGAATTTCTTGGTGCCGTAGCAGACGACCGCTTTGATTTGTTGAGCGCATTTCTTGCAGGACGGGGAGAGGCGAGGTCTGCGACCGTCGTGAAACCTGTTTCGGAGTGGCGCGAGCAAAGCGGTGCTGCAAAAGCGGAAATCAAGGCTGGTGGCAAGAAGTATACGATTGCCTTGAAGGCGGAGAACGGTCCGGCCTTTGGCGCTTATATCACCAAAAATCTTGATCGGCTTTACCAGGCCTTTCAGGAAGAGACCAAGTTGGAAGCAGGAGACTAAACGCAAAAGAAAAAGGCCCCCAAACGTTGCCGTCGTGGAAGCCCTTCTCGTAGTTGGCGCTTAGAGAATCACATTTCCACGAATCTTAGTCAAGAGTCTTTGGCACCAAATTGGGTGAGCGGATTTCTTTTGCCTTGAAAAAGGTGAAGGACGATGCAGACCGGACATATATCGACGCCCTTTGGTGGGCGTTCGATGACGCTTGGCATGCTGGCAAGCCAGTACGACGCGAGTGAGATCGACGCTGACGCCTCGGTCGACAAATGGAAGTTATTTCGAGCGCTGTGCGAAGCGCGGCAGATGCTCGGGGTCAGCGATCGCGCGCTGGCTGTTTTGAACGCATTATTGAGTTTCTACCCCGGTAACTTGCTTTCGGCAGCCAACGGACTGGTGGTCTTCCCTTCCAATGAGCAATTGGCCTTGCGTGCCCACGGTATAGCGCCTGCGACATTGCGCAGACACCTTGCCGCTCTCGTAGAGACAGGCCTGCTTATCCGCCGGGATAGCCCGAACGGCAAGCGCTACGTCCGCAGGGGCGGCGATGGTGAAGTTGCGCAGGCTTTTGGTTTCAGTATTGCTCCGCTGATCTCCCGGGCTGAAGAAATCAATGTGCTGGCGGCTGAAGTGGTCGCCGAACGTCAATTTCTCCGTGTCACGCGAGAAAAGCTCACATTGTGCCGACGCGATGTCGGCAAACTTATCGAGACGGCCATGGAGGAGGGGGCACCCGGCGATTGGTCAAGCATATACGAGCACTTTCGGCGCCTTGTGATGCGAATTCCTCGCCTACCGACAGCGGCAGACATCCAACCTATTCTGGAAGATATGAGCATGTTGCGTGATGAAGTCGTCAACCTACTGGAAACATGTCTAAAAACACAAAAACAAAGCGGCAATGAGTCCCGAAATGAGCAGCACATACAGAATTCAAAATCCGAATCTATCACTGAACTTGAATCAGCTTTAAAAATAAAGCAGGGCGACGCTGAGGGGGCAGAGCAAAAGCTAAGCCTTGTGCCTGTTACACAAGACCAGCAGGATAATAGCCGCCAACCGGTGGAGGGCGGCGGCAGGCAATTTGCGGATCTGGGCGGTTTGAAGTCCTTTCCACTCGGCCTCGTGCTTCGGGCTTGCCCCGAGATTGCGATGTATGGCCCGGGAGGAGTGATCTCGAGTTGGCGCGACATGCTGACGGCCGGCGTTGTGGTCCGATCGATGCTCGGCGTCAGTGCCAGCGCCTACGAGGAGGCCTGCCAGGTCATGGGACCGGAGAATGCGGCAACTGTCATGGCCTGCCTGCTGGAAAGATCCGGTCAAATCAACTCGGCCGGCGGCTATCTGCGCGACTTGACCAGAAGGGCGGAACGAGGGGAATTTGCCATTGGGCCAATGCTCTTGGCGCTGGCTCGTAGCCATGGCTTAGAAGACAGGAGGTCAGCATGATTGCCTTCGCCCCGCTTGCACCGTTAAGCTTCACGTGGATAGCATGCCGGTATATGGCGGACTGCTCTGTACTTTTGAACGGAGACCACGTATATGCCGGGCTCATGAAGAGGCCTGCGACGTGCTGGCCGCGGCGATCTGCGCCTTCCGGGTTTTTTTCTGCCGGCGCGAACACCGAATTCCGAAAGACCAGATATGACTGAATTCGAAGGCATCGTTCCTCCGATTGCGCAGGCGTTGACCAAACGCGGTTACGAAGCGCTCACCCCCGTGCAAAAGGCGATGCTTGATCCCAAGCTCGGCAATTCGGACGTTCTCGTTTCCGCGCAGACCGGCTCGGGCAAGACCGTGGCATTTGGCCTCGCTCTTGCCACGACGTTGCTTGGCAAGGGTGAACGCTTCGGCCAGGCTGGTCGTCCACTGGCGCTGGCGATCGCTCCGACCCGCGAATTGGCTCTGCAGGTGCAGCGCGAACTCGAATGGCTGTTCGAGCTGACCGGTGCCACGATTGCTTCCTGCGTCGGCGGTATGGATATGCGAACAGAACGACGTACGCTCGATCGTGGCGTTCATATCGTCATTGGTACACCTGGCCGCCTTTGCGACCATATTCGCCGTAACTCGCTGGACATTTCCGAGCTGCAGGCCGTTGTCCTCGACGAGGCCGATGAAATGCTCGATCTCGGCTTTCGTGAAGATCTGGAGTTTATCCTCGAGAACTCGCCAGCCGAGCGGCGCACGCTGATGTTTTCGGCCACCGTGCCGCGCTCGATCGCGGCGCTTGCCAAAAGCTACCAGCGTGATGCAGTGCGTATCAGCACCGCCGCTGAGACGAAGCAGCATGTCGATATCGAGTATCGCGCCCTGACCGTCGCCGGAAGCGACCGCGAAAATGCGATCATCAATGTCCTGCGCTTCTACGAGGCGCCGAATGCCATCGTATTTTGCTCGACGCGCGCAGCCGTCAACCATTTGACAGCCCGTTTCAACAACCGTGGTTTCTCGGTCGTTGCCCTTTCCGGCGAACTCAGCCAGAGCGAGCGCACTCACGCGCTGCAGGCTATGCGTGACGGGCGCGCCCGCGTTTGTATCGCCACCGACGTCGCCGCTCGTGGTATCGATTTGCCCGGTCTCGACCTCGTCATCCATGCGGATCTGCCGACCAATCCGGAAACGCTGCTGCACCGCAGCGGTCGCACAGGCCGTGCCGGTCGCCAGGGCGTTAGCGCCATGATCGTGCCCACCAGCGGTCGTCGCAAGGCGGAGCGTCTGCTCGAGGCTGCGCGTATTAATGCGACATGGGCAAAGCCACCGTCGGCCGACGATGTTACGCGCCGTGACGATGAACGTTTGCTCGCCGATCCCTTGTTCACCGAAGCCGTTCGCGAAGACGAGATTGATTTCGTCAAGAAGCTGCTGGAGCAGCACAGCGCCGAGCAGGTGGCTGCTGCGTTCCTGCGCCAATATCGCTCTGCACACTCCGCGCCTGAAGATCTACTCGATGTTGCGGTCCCTGACGACCGCAAGAAGCCACGCCGCGATGAGTTTTCTGCGCCCCGTGACGACCATCCTGCCGAGACGCGCGCCGACTTCACCGATGGCAAATGGGTTTCGCTATCGGTTGGGCGCAAGCAGAGTGCAGAACCACGCTGGTTGATTCCGATGATCTGCCGTTACGGCGACCTGACGAAGCGCGATATCGGCGCGATCAGGATGCAGCCTGACGAAACGTTCGTGGAGTTTTCGGGCGAGGCGGCAGAGCGTTTCCTTGCTGCGATCGGACCGAACAAGACACTGGAGAAGGGTATCCGCGTCAAGGCTCTCGACAGTGCGCCTGAAACCGGACGCCAAAGCCACGATGGTCCGAAGCGCAGTTTTGCGGAAAAGAACAACCGTCCGCGGACGGACGCCAAGCCTGCAGCGAAGTTCGAGCGCAGGTCCGAAGGCGCACCGGCAGCACCGGTTGAAAAGAAGCCTTGGAGCAGGAAGCCTGATTTTGCACGCGATGGCGCGAGGCCAGCTGGCGGTAAGCCAAAGTTCAAGAAAACCACGTAAAAGCTGCGCTGATTTTCAAATATTTCCGAATAAGCTGAAGGCCGGGTTTCCGGCCTTCTTTTTTGCGTGGACGTCAGGTCCGCAATTCTTAGAGGGCTTGAAGCTGTTCGGCAGAAGATTTCCCGGACCGCTTGTCCTGGACGATTTCGAAGCTGACCTTCTGGCCATCCTTCAATGTTCCGAGGCCCGAGCGCTCGACAGCGCTAATGTGCACGAAGACGTCTGCGCCGCCGTTGTCAGGCTCGATGAAGCCAAAACCCTTGGTGCTGTTAAACCATTTCACAGTGCCGGAAGCCATTTCGTAGTTCCTTCTAGTCTTGTTTTCCATGTGCCGTTTAGAAGCGGCGTTGTGACCAATATTGAAGCGCCATGACGTTGCATCAGCGTGCTTGCAATAGACCATTTGTAGAGGTAGGGCGTCGAAATGCGGTTGCAAGATGGCAATTTGCACCGTCGATATGGGACGCCTGTTGCTTAGTCCCGGAATGAAACATATCGACGGTAGGGCGGAGTTCGAGCTCAAAGGTATTGTGAGCTCGGAAAAGTTCAGCGTACAACCACAGGGTCCCTTCCCCATTTATGGTTAACCAAGTGTTACGGAAGTAATTTACTTGCTAGGTTCGTATACAGAAGAAAATATCACGCTTACAACGATATAGCGTTGTGCGAGACCGCTAAAACCTAAGCCTCGCTTGTACGTGGGGCAGATTTGGTGGCGCTGCCGGTTTGTCAGGCAATTGTGTCTCTGACTTCCTTCTATCATAATCGGCATCGTCCTTGAAGAAGACTGCCATTGGAGGATGGATCTGCGCCATGACCGACATCGATATCGACACGCTCGATGAGACCGAACTGCTAGCGTTGAACGAGCGTATCGTCGAACGGCTTCATCTTCTGCATCGGCAAAAGACAGACCAAGCGTTGCAGCAGATCAAGATCGGCAGTGCTGTGATGTTCGAGACACACGACGGCATAACGATCACGGGTATCGTCATCCGTCGCAATCGCAAGACCGTGACGATCCATTCTGATGACGAGAAGCACTGGAATGTCTCACCAACGCTCGTTAGGCTGATCGGGCGGAATGTTTTGGAGGACTTGACGCCCAAGGATGGGCGCGTGCTGCCATTCACGAAGCCCGGCAGCCGTTAGCAACGCTCAGGCTCTCGCCGCGACAAGGCCTGCTAATTGCGGGATGGCCTCGCCACCAATGCCGAGCCGGTCGCCAAGATAGTCGTAAAATGAGATGCCGAGCTTCCGGCACGTCTGCATCAGACCGAGCATTGTATCGCGTGCAATGCGACCGTCTCGGCTCATCGTGCCGCCAGAGATCTTCCGCTTGGTCACAATCGTCCGCAGGGCGCTTTCCGATGCGTTGGTGTGCAGCGGAATGTCGGGATAGTCGAGCACCTTCAGGAGTTCGTTCTTTCTTCGATGCAGCCGCTCAAGAAGCTTGTCGAGGGCCTCATAACCGGTGCGTAGAGTGAAGATCCGATCGAACCGTCGTCGGAATGCGGGAGCGGATGCTGGGGTAGGGTTCTGCTTGTAGGCTTTCAAAGCTTTGTAGTATCGCCAGATGAGATCGCGGACGACTGTGGCCCATCGCTCCTCCTTTGCGGTTGCCGGCATCAACTTTTGCACCAGACGTTCTGCATGCACCCAACAGAGGGCATGATTGCCGACGCGGAACTGGCCGGCATCGTCGGACACGATCACCATGTCACCCACCAAACCATGATGGCGGATGGCACCCCAGAGCCCGGCTTCGGCAAGCAGGCCAACGGCTTGCGTATCAAAAATGTCGACGCCCTTGCCAGCCAGATGCGTCATGAACGGAACCTGGTTGCTGAAGTGTTGCGGTTCAAAACTCCTCAGTCCGGCGGTCAACGGTGACCCACCACGGCGTTCTTCCAAGTATTCAAAAGCAGCGTCGTTCAACACATAATCCTGGTAACTGCCGCGTAGCAGCGACAGAAAATTCAGCCGTGATTTCGATTTCGTCGTGCGGAAAACGCTAAAGTTCGGGCCGCCGATGTGTGTGGCGTAACCGTTATTATGGCAATGACGGGCGCCGGTGTCGTCAACAGTGACGTAAGACGACGATACCAACCCGGCATGCAGCACCGCCGTATCCTCGGCTGCAAAGCCATCCAGTTGCCCGGTCACAAGTCGCACCACCTGGCGCTTTGAGATATCGAGACCGATATCGTTCAGCAATGTCGTGAGGCGTCCGGTCGTCACCTGCCCTTGTGTATGGAGCATCAGACAAAGACGCCTGAGGTTGAGGCCGTAGCCAGCAGTGATCCCCGCCGGCAAGGACGCAAGAATTGTCTTTCCGTCCGGCGTCAGCCAGCATTCGCGGCGGTAATGCACAAGCTCCGCCTTCATCACCAGATCGCGAACATAGATGCTTCTGTATCCCTTGAAGCGCGACCCGACGGGAGCATCGACGCGCAGGACTTCCTGCCGGCTCACCCGCTTCACATCCAGCTTCGGGCCACGGGGCTTTTTCTTATGCGCCGATATGTCGCCGGGTTTGGCATCCGTTGCCTTCTCCATGCCGGAGGAGCGAAACGGCGGCCGGGGTGGCAGGTTCTTCAGCCGGGCGATCTCGTCGCGCAGCAGCTGGTTCTCGAGTTTCAGCCGGGTGTTCTCCAGGCGAAGGGCGGCGTTCTCTTCGCGAAGCTGGATGTTGTCGACTTCAAGCTTCTCGAGCCGGGCTTCCGCTTGCAGCGACCGCTCCAGCAGACCCGTCACAAGCCCGCGCAACGCATTCAGCGAAAGCGTGTCGGCATGCTCGGGGGAGGGGAGCCGTTTCTTCATGATGGAATCGAATCATGATTTGCCCCGCTCAGGGAATCCCCCAAGCCGAGAAACAGTTATCAACGCGTGCGGTTATGCACACTTTCTAGGCCCGGCGCCGAAACGCTGCCACCGAATCTGCCCCACGTACCCTCGCTTTGAGGTCGATGGCACCAGCTGTCGAGTTGGTCGATTCCCTTCTTTCCATCCACTACCTTCACGCGCCTTATTTGCCAGGAACCAACTGAAGCTTGGAGACGTTTATCGGCTCGTGAAATTAAATTGATGTGTGGAGTTACTGTGGAGCAGCGCGACGACTGGCACCTGACCGACAGACTCAACTACGCGCATGGCAGGGGAGACCCCTTCGCCGCAGCAGTGCGCGCGACTAGAATGCCGATGGTCATCACCGACCCGTCTCAGCCCGACAACCCGATCGTCTTTTGCAACGAGGCGTTCCAGGCACTGACCGGCTACGCGCAGCACGAAGTGCTAGGTCGGAACTGCCGTTTCCTCCAGGGTCCTGAGACAGACCGTTCTGCGGTTTCAAAGATTCGTGCTGCAATCGCCGGCGGAGAAAGCGTCTCCGTCGAATTGCTTAATTATCGAAAAGATGGATCGACATTCTGGAACGCTCTGTATCTCAGCCCCGTGCGCAACGATCTCGGCGAAATCCAGTTTTTCTTTGCCTCGCAGCTCGATGTGACGAAGCACGTGGCTTTCAGCAGGACGGTCCTCGAACAGGCGGCTTTGGTAGAAAAGGAAGTCGAGCGACGGACTGCTGAACTCGAAGCGGCTCTCGAGGCAAAGACGGTGTTGCTTCACGAAGTAGATCACCGCGTCAAGAACAACCTGACGATGATTGGCTCATTGCTGAGGCTTCAGGCGCGGACGATCGGCGACCCGGTCATTACGTCGAAGCTGGAAGCGATGATGGAGCGGATCGATGCCCTGGCGACGGTGCACCGTACCCTGTACCAGTCCGGCGACGTGACAAAGTTCGACATCGGCGAATTCGCCACGAAACTGGCGGAGGATGTCATCGGGTCGAGCGGGAGAGGGGACATTGTGCTGAAATGCGATGTGGACCCCATTCTCGTGCCGGCCGGCAAGGCATCCTCCCTCGGCCTGGTTCTGAACGAGATTCTCACCAACGCCATCAAGCACGGCCTTCGCGATGGCCGGGCAGGGACGATTGCGGTTACCGGCCGCTCCGAGGGAAGCAGGGCGACGATTACTGTCGAAGACGACGGCATCGGCATGCCGAGCGAACCGCCGACAGGTTTGGGTCGTACCCTTATTAACAGACTTGCCAGACAGACGGACGCGACGGTCGACTGGTCGACGCTATCGGCCGGCACGCGCGTGACGCTGTCTCTGCAGAACGGGAATTAATCGATGGAACGCCCCAAGCCGCCCTTGAGTGTCCTGATCGTCGAAGACGAGGCCCTCCTTGCCATGGATGTGGGAATGATGGTCGAGGATGCTGGGCATACCGTCATAGGCGAGGCGGCATCGCTCTACGAGGTGGAGGAACTGGAGCCCCCTAAGGCCCCAGACATTGCCTTCGTCGACATGCAACTCGCCCGCAACACGACAGGGCTGGATGTGTGCGCGCATATCCAGAAGCGCTGGTCCCACACGATCATCATTTTTGTGACGGCGAATCCCAACAAGATACCGGACGATTTCGCGGGAGCCCATGGTGTCATCCCGAAGCCATTCTCCCGTCACGGCTTTATGAACGCTCTGTGGTATCTCCAGGAAAGCGTCTGCAGACCGCCGCCCAATGCCGCCCTTCCGGGCAGCTTCCTTGCGTCTCCCCACCTTGCTTCAACGTGGTGAGAACAGAGCTGAGGTCTTGCACAACAACAACAGCGCTGCAGCAGTGCGTACCTACGGGACAAGCGCATATTGCCTTGCGTTGCGGAGAGAGCGCCGTTAGCTTGCGTTTATGACATCACCAAGCACGGCAAACATGCTCAACCGCCTGATAAATCATCTGGACAGTCGAGATAGGGAATTGCTGGTTCCGCACCTGATACCGGTCACGCTGCCGCGACTTCTGGTGATGGCCGAGCCGCATGTCCCGGCCGATTACAGCTATTTTCCGGAAACGGGCATCGGGTCGATCATAGGTATTTCGCCGGCTGGCAGCGAAGTCGAAGTTGCCATTTTCGGTCGCGAGGGCATGTCACCGCCGAACAGCCTGTTCGAAGACACCCAAGCGCCGTTCAAGGTGTTCATGCAAGTGGAAGGCCACGGGCACAGCATCAAAAACGAAATCCTGTTTGACCTGTTGGCAGAGAGCCGCTCTCTCCGACGAACTCTCAGCCGCTATGCCCAGACGTTGTTCGTCCAGACAGCCTATACGTCGCTTTCCAATGCCACTCACTCTGTCGAGAAGCGGCTTTCGCGCTGGCTGCTGATGGTCCATGACAGGTCAGAGGGAGCTGCCTTGCCCCTGACGCACGACTTCCTGTCTTCCATGATGAACGTCAGACGCCAGAGCGTAACGGACTCGCTGCACGTGCTTGAAGGCGAGCATTTCATTTCGAACACGCGCGGCTTGGTCACAATCAGAGACCGGGATGGGCTGCAGGCTTTCGCGGGCGATGCGTATGGAGTTGCCGAAGCGGAATTCGAGCGGCTTATCGGAAGCATGAGATAGCTATCCGGAACCAATTCGTCCGATACAGTTTTGTCCTGTATGGCGAGATTTTACTTTCATATCCGGGAAGGCGACATAGTGATCGAGGATCCGGATGGCTCCGAGCTACCGGATCTGCATGCAGCAGAACTGGAGGCTGCACTTTCAGCGCGTGCCCTTGTCGTCGAGCGCATTCTGGCCGGCAAATGCATTGGCGACAGAATTCTGGAAGTGGCGGACGGCACCGGCCGGGTCCTCGCAACCGTCAGTCTCCGGTCATCCGTCGGCATTTAGAGCCTCCGAGCTAACGCCACGGCCCGCCGCGCATTCTCCTTACAAGCTACCAGCACAAAAAAACGCCCCCCGAATCCGAAGGGCGTCTGTTTTTGTTGCACGCTTCTGGATTAGTCGAGCAGTTCGGGTGGGACCTTGCCGCCATTCTCAGACAGTTTCTGCAGCAAAGCCTTGTGCAAGAAAGTATTCATCTTGGCGCTGTCGTGAACGTCTCCCTGGTAATGGAGTTCAGCTGCGAGCTCCTTGCGTTCTTCAAGGCTGGCGTCCATGCCGAGTGCCTTCATGAGGTCGACGATGGAGTGTTTCCAGTCGAGCCTCTGGCCGGACTTCTGAACAGCGGCATCGAGGATCGGGGCGACGTCAACGGACTGTGCGGGGATGGATGCCGATGGCGCGGATGGTGCCGGTGTGGCGGCGCCGGGGGCGGGATTTGAAACCGGGGTTGCCGCCGCGGTCGTGCTGGCAGTCGATGCCTGTGTTGTGCCTGCAGCCTGCGCCTGGCCGAAAATGGCGTTCTTGATGCGGTCGAAAATGCTCATGGGATATCCTCCGTTGTTTGCTTGCACATCCACAACGCAAGAGGGTCCTCACCGTTCCGTGATGAAGAGTGCCGGCCAGGAGATATGGTCATCGCAGATGGTGAAGCTCTGGTGTCGTGATTGGTAGATGATCAATGGAGATTGGGCACTCAACCACATCAAGGCGTCAAAAAAGTATCTTTAATAGATCTGCGCTGAGGTAGAGGCCCCGGCAAATGAGGGATATCGTTATGGCAAGCGTTGGATCTGCGAATTTGGAGGTTTGCAGATTTTGCCAGGAAACTGGAAGGCGTGAGTGGGAGGAGTAAACATGCAGCCGGATCTCGAACTGGTTCATATCCGCAAGGGCGAGTCCTTTGCCGCGTGGAAGCACGGATACCCGTTTCGCACGGTGCGCTGGCATTATCACCCCGAATATGAGATCCATCTGGTCGTTGCGACGTCCGGGCAATTTTATATCGGCGACCACATCGGTCGGTTCGAGCCCGGCCAGTTGATCATGACCGGCCCCAATCTTCCCCAGAACTGGATTTCCGAGATCGCACCGGGCGAGATCGTTCCGACGCGCAATCTGGTCATCCAGTTTCCCGAAAAACTAATTCAGGATTGCATCGCCAGCTTGCCCGAGATGGAGGCGCTCGGACCGCTCCTGAAACGCAGTAGTCGCGGACTGCTGTTCGATCCGGCTGCTGGCGTGGAAGTGCAGCCGTTGATGGAGCAACTGATCGAAGCGCAGGGTATGAAGCGGCTGGCGCTATTCTGGGAGATCCTCGACATCCTCGCCCGTGCCCCCGAACCGGAAGTGCTTGCCAGCCTGAGCTATGAACTCGACCTCCCAAGCATCAACGACTGTGGCATAAACCGCGCCATCGCCCATCTGCGGGACCACTTGACGGACGACATCGACGAGCGCGAACTGGCCGATCTCGTCGGACAGAGCCCCAGTTCTTTTTCGCGCGCTTTCAAACGCCACACCGGCACGACGCTGGTGCGCTACAAAAACCAGCTGCGCGTGGATCTCGCCTGCCTGATGCTGCTGACGCAGCCGGAGGTGAAGGTCGCCGAGGTCTGCTTCGAGATCGGCTTCTCGAACATATCCAATTTCAACCGGCATTTCCTGAAGCAGAAGGGAATGTCGCCATCGCAATTCCGCACGACGTTTGCTGCCAACGGAGAGCTGATGGCGGCGGAGTAACAGCGAAAACCCGATACCCCGGAAGGGGTTTGCATTCGGAAGGCATGGTGCTTTCCGGAAAGGGCCAGGCTTTGCCTGTCGTCATCTAAGGGAGGAAGACCGAGATGAAGAAGACTTTGATCGCGCTATCGATTGCGACCTTGGCAATGGCCACCGCGCCAGCCATGGCGCAGGAAGCCAAGCTCAAGATCGGCATGACGTTTCAGGAGTTGAACAACCCCTACTTCGTGTCGATGCAGGAGGCTCTCAAGGAAGCCGCGAAAAGCATTGGCGCCGATGTTGTCGTCACCGATGCCAACCATGACGTCGCCAAGCAGATTTCCGATATCGAGGACATGCTGGAGCAGAAGATCGACATCCTGCTGATCAACCCCACCGATTCCGCCGGCGTCGAATCCGCGGTTAAGATGGCCAAGGATGCGAACGTCATCGTCGTCGCCGTCGATGCCAATGCCAACGGCCCGGTCGACACCTTCGTCGGCTCGAAGAACAAGGACGCCGGCTACCAGTCTTGCCAGTTCTTGGCCAAGTCCCTGAATGGCACCGGAGAAGTTGCCATTCTCGACGGCATTGCCGTCGTGCCGATCCTGCAGCGCGTCGAAGGCTGCAAGCAGGCGCTCGCCGAATTCAGCGGCATCAAGCTGGTCGACACGCAGAACGGTCGCCAGGATCGCTCGGTTGCGCTCGGCGTCGTCGAGAACATGATCCAGTCGCATCCTAACCTAAAGGGCATCTTTTCGGTCAACGACGGTGGTGCGATGGGCGCGCTCTCGGCCATCCAGGGATCCAACAAGGACATCAAGCTGACCTCCGTCGACGGCGCTCCGGAAGCGGTCAAGGCGATTGCCGACGGCACGGCCTTCATCGAGACGACGGCGCAATTCCCGCGTGACCAGGTGCGTGTCGGTCTTGCCATGGCGCTCGCCCAGAAGTGGGGAGCCCGCGTCGTGCCGAAGGAAGTTCCGATCGACGTGAAGCCTGTGACCAAGGAAAATGCTGCCGGCTTCAGCTGGTAATAGTCGTCGGCGCGCCCCTGCCACCTCGCAGGAGCGCGCCATCCATTCAAACGCGGGAGCGAGCGATGCTGGAATTGAAGGGTATCAAGAAGAGCTTCGGCAGGATTGCGGTCCTGCACGGGGTCGACCTGACCGTTCGCGCAGGTGAAATCCATGCTCTCCTCGGCGAGAACGGTGCGGGTAAGTCGACACTGACAAAGGTGCTGTGCGGCATCCTGCAACCGAGCGAGGGGGAAATCTTCATCGATGGCGAGCGTCACCGCTTTGCCGATTACAACGAGGCGATCGACAACGGTATCGGCGTGGTGTTCCAGGAGTTCTCGCTGATCCCCTATCTCGATGCTGTCGATAACATGTTTCTTGCCCGCGAGCTGCGTAGCGCCGTCGGCCTGTTGAAGCGCGGCGTCATGCGCAAGCGCGCGGCCGAAATCCTCGCTCAACTCGGCATCGATATACCCCTCAATGTGCCGGTCCGTACTCTTTCCGTTGCCGAGCAGCAGTTCGTCGAGATCGCCAAAGCTCTGGCGCTGAATGCCCGGATACTGGTGCTGGACGAGCCGACAGCAACGCTGACGCCATCCGAGGTCGAGCATCTCTTCAGGGTAATGAGGGGTCTTCGGCAGCAGGGCGTCGCCATCGTTTTCATCTCGCACCACCTCGAAGAGATTTTCGAGATCTGCGACCGCATCACGGTGCTCCGCGACGGGGAATATGTCACCTCCTGCGATGTCAGCGAGGTCGACCAGCATCGTCTCGTCGAATTGATGGTCGGCCGGCGAATTGAAAACAGCTTTCCGCCGAAACCTGTAATGACTACAAACCCTCCGGTCGTCCTCGACGTCAAGGCGGTACAATTGGCGCGGGGAGGGCCGATATCCAGTTTCCAGCTGCGTTCAGGCGAAATTCTCGGTTTTGCCGGGCTGGTCGGCTCCGGTCGGACTGAAACGGCGCTGGCGATGATCGGTGCCCACCGCGCCACCCGCTGCGAGCTGTCGCTCGATGGCGTCGAGAGACGGTTTACCGATCCAGCGGAGGCGCTTGCAAGCGGCATAGGGCTGCTGCCCGAAAGCAGAAAGGAACAGGGGCTGATCACCAGCTTCTCCATCCTCCATAACGTTTCGCTGAATAACTACGGCAAATATCTATTCGGGCATTTCTTCATCGATCGCCGTCGCGAGCTCGAGGATACCGTCTCCGCGATGGCGCAGGTGCAGGTCAAGGCGCAGGGGCCGATGGCGCGTGTCGATACGCTTTCCGGCGGCAATCAGCAGAAGGTGGTCATCGCCCGCTGGCTTAATCACAACATGAAGGTGCTCATCTTCGACGAGCCGACACGCGGCATCGATGTGGGCGCCAAGACAGAAATCTACCAGCTGATGCGCGAGTTCACCGCGCGCGGATATTCCATCATCATGATCTCCTCCGAACTGCCGGAAGTCATCGGCATGTCCGACAGGGTGTGTGTTTTTCGGTCAGGCGGCATCGTCGCGACAGTCGAAGGCTCAGCCATCAATGCCGAAGAGATCATGATCCACGCTACCACCGGGAGGATAAAAGATGTCGCATGATGGGATCGCTGAAAGCGATACTCGCGCCAAAGGCGCAGCAATTTCCGCATTCAGATCGCTCATTCACTCGCCTTTGGCACTGCCGCTCGCCGGGCTGGTCGTCGTGTCCATCCTGATGGGCTTTGCGTCCGACAGCTTTTTCTCGGTGTCGAATATCCTCAATGTATTCCGCCAGGTCTCCGTCGTGGCGATCCTCGCGGTCGGCATGACCTTTGTCATCCTCACCGGCGGCATCGACCTTTCCGTCGGCGCGGTCATGGCGCTGGCGGGAACGATGGCTGCGGGCCTTATGGTCCATTTCGGCCTGCCGGGCTGGGTGGGTCTGCTGGCCGGGATGGTTCTCGGCATAGGGCTTGGGATTTTCAACGGCCTGCTGGTCGCCTGGGGACGGATGCCGGCTATCATCGTCACCCTTGCTACGATGGGGATCGCCCGCGGTATCGGGCTCATCTACTCCGGCGGCTATCCGATCTCGGGCTTGCCGTCCTGGATTTCCTGGTTCGGCGTCGGCCGCGTCGGCATCGTCCCGGTGCCCGTCATCATCACGGTCGTCATCTATGCACTCGCCTGGGTGCTGCTCGAGCGCACGCCTTTCGGCCGCCATGTCTACGCCATCGGCGGCAATGAACTGGCAGCCAAGCTATCCGGCGTGAAGACCGCCAGGGTCAAGCTCGCTGTCTATGCCATTTCCGGCCTGACCGCCGGCCTGGCTGCGGTGATCCTCACCGGACGCCTGATGTCCGGCCAGCCAAATGCCGGCGTCGGCTTCGAGCTGGATGCCATTGCAGCGGTCGTTCTCGGCGGTACCGCCATTGCAGGCGGTCGCGGGCTCATCATCGGGACCCTGATCGGCGCTGTGCTGCTGGGCATCCTCAGCAACGGCCTCAACCTGATGGGTATCAACCCCTATCTGCAGGATATCATCCGGGGCTTTATCATCCTGCTTGCCATCTACATCGCCCGCGAGTGGCGCTGACCCGTAACCATATTGATAATTCCGGACATAAAGGAGAGCACGAATGTCTCAGTCACTTGAAGGAAAGATTGCCGTCATCACTGGAGCCGCTTCGGGTATTGGTCTTGCCACTACGGAAAAGTTGCTCGCCGCCGGCGCCACCGTGGTCATGGTGGACTGGAACGAGACCAGCCTCAAAGAGCTGACGGATCGTCTGGGCGAAAAGGCGATAGCGCAGGTAACGAACCTGCTCGATGCCGAGAGCTGCGCTGCGATGGTGCCTGAAATCCTGCAGAAGGTCGATCACATCGACATCCTCTATTGCAACGCAGGCACCTATATCGGCGGCGAGCTGACGGAGACGACTGGCGAGGCGATCGACAAGATGCTGAACCTCAACGTCAACGCCGTGATAAAGAACGTCCATGACGTTGCCCCGCACATGATCGAGCGCGGCACCGGCGACATCGTCGTCACCTGCTCGATTGCCGGCCACTATCCGACCTATTGGGAGCCGGTCTATGCCTCCTCGAAGTGGGCGATCACCTGCTTCGTCCAGACCATGCGTCGCCAGATGATTCCGCATGGCATTCGCGTTGCCCAGGTATCGCCCGGTCCCGTCGTCTCGGCGTTGCTGGCCGACTGGCCGGAGGAGAACCTCCGCAAGGCTAAGGAATCCGGAAGCCTGATGGACCCGAGCGAAGTTGCCGATGCTGTCGAATACATTCTTACCCGCAAGCGCACGGTGACGATCCGCGACATGATCGTCCTTCCGACGAATTTCGACCGGGTGTAAGACGGCTGAAGGCGAGTTCGCAGAGCGTGGAGGAATGATATGACGAGGTTCTTGATCGGCGTCGATGTCGGCACCGGTTCGGCACGGGCAGGCGTGTTCGACCGCGAGGGCTTGCTGCTCGCTCATGCCAAACGGGATCTGGTGATCTTCCGAGACGATTCCGGCCATGTCGAGCAATCGAGTGCACAGGTTTGGCAGGCCGTCTGCGAGGCGGTTTCCGAGGCCGTCGATCTGGCGGGCGTCAATCCAGCCGATGTGGCGGGTATCGGCTTCGATGCGACCTGCTCGCTTGTCGTCGATGGTGCCAGCGGCGGGGTGGGGGACAGTGCCCATCCCGAGCGGGACATCATTGTCTGGATGGACCATCGCGCCCTCGATCAGGCCAGCAGGATCAATGCCACCGGACACGAGGTTCTGTCCTATGTCGGGGGCACGATTTCGCCGGAGATGGAGACGCCGAAGCTGCTCTGGCTGCGCGAGAACCTGCCTGAGATCTACCGCTCAGCGGTGAACTTCTTCGACCTCACGGACTTCCTAACGTGGAAGGCGACCGGCGCCCTCGACCGGTCGTCCTGCACCGTCACCTGCAAATGGACCTACCTGGCGAAAGACAACCGCTGGGACGAGAGCTTCTTCCGCCAGATCGGGCTGGAAGATCTTGTCGAGGATGGCTTTGCGCGGATCGGCCGGAGCGTCGTCCACCCCGGCACCGCCCTTGGACAGGGACTGAGCGCCGAGGCTGCTGCTCTTATGAACCTGCGGCCCGGCATTGCCGTTGCGGCAGGCTTGATCGACGCCCATGCCGGCGGTATCGGCACAGTGGCGGCGAGGGGAGGGGCGGAAGACCCGACGACATGCCTCGGATATGTGTTCGGAACGTCGTCCTGCACGATGACAACCACCGCAGAGCCTACCTTCGTGCCCGGCGTCTGGGGCCCCTATTATTCGGCCATGGTTCCCGGCATGTGGCTCAACGAAGGCGGACAATCCGCAGCCGGTGCCGCGATAGACCAGCTCGTCAGGATGCATCCGGCCAGTCCGGAGGCAACCGCCACGGCGGCGCGCGAAGGCAAGAGCCTGCCGCAATGGCTGGCGGACCGGGCGCTCGCCTTGTCAACCGAGCCATCGGAAGCTGTCCGTCTTGCCGATCATCTGCACGTGGTGCCAGAGTTCCTCGGCAATCGCGCGCCATTTGCCGATCCGCAGGCCCGTGCGGTAATCATGGGGCTCGGCATGGAGACGGGTTCCGACAGTCTCGTTGCGCTCTACATCGCCGGCATTTGCGGACTCGGCTACGGCTTGCGTCAGATCGTCGACACGCAGGCCGCCAAGGGCGTGGCGATCCGGACTATCTCGGTGTCGGGCGGCGCAGGGCTGCATCCTCTCATTCGCCAGATGCTGGCCGATGCAACCGGAATGCCGATCGAGGTTACCGCTAGTCCGGAGCCAGTGCTGCTGGGGTCGGCAATGCTGGGTGCGGTCGCTGCCGGTGTCTACCCCGACCTGCAGGCAGCGATGCCGGCCATGTCCGTCATCGCCTTGCAATGCCAGCCGGCGACCGGTCCGATCCGCGCTCTGCACGATAGACGATACCGCGCCTTTCTCGATCTGCAGGCGGTCAGCCGGAAAATCCGCACTGATGCCGAGCCGCTTTCAAAATAAGTTTTATGTCTGAGGAGGAGAGAGATATGCAGTTTGCCGGGAAATCCGTCATCATCACCGGCGCAGGCAAGGGCATCGGTCGCGCCTGCGCGAAAATCATGGCGGAGCGTGGCGCCGAGGTCATTGCCCTCAGCCGGACGGCGTCCGATCTGGAGAGCCTGAGAGCGGAAGTCGGCGGACGCTCGATCGTGGTCGATCTTGCCGACCCGGCTACGACACGGACGGCGATGCGGGAAGCGGGCACCGCCGATTTCCTGATCAATAGCGCCGGTATCAACGTGCTCGAATCGAGCTTCGACATGACCGAGGAGGGCTACGAGGCGGTCATGGGCATCAACCTTCGTGCCGCCCTCATCACCTGTCAGGAGTTTGGCCGGGCGCGTGTCGCAGCCGGTGGCGGCGGCGCGATCGTCAACATCACATCGATTGCGGGACATCGCGGTTTTGCCGAGCACCTTTGCTACGCTGCGTCCAAGGCGGGGCTGGAAGGCGCTACGCGGGTCATGGCCAAGGAGTTCGGTCCGCACGGCATTCGCGTCAACGCAGTCGCCCCGACGATCACGCTCACGGAGCTTGCCCTCAGAGCCTGGAGCGACCCCGTGAAGTCGGAGCCGATGATGGTGCGCCATCCCATCGGCCGCTTCGCGGAAGTCGAAGACGTCGCACGGACCATCGCGACGCTGCTGTCTGCAGACACCGAAATGGTGACGGGCGTCGTGTTGAATGTCGACGGCGGCTTCCTCGCCGTCTAGGCGAGGCGTCACAGCCGATCCGTCGTTTTGCCAAATAGCAAGGATGCCCTGTACTTGCGGTTGACCTTGTTGACTCCAGCACCACATCGAGTTGATCTGTATCGTTTATTCAAAATAGATTTTCGTGGGGATTAGCTTTGATGGGATATCTGAAATCCTTGGGTTTGGCGGCGGGGGCCGCAGTCTTCGCACTCGGTGCGCAGCCAGCTCTGGTGTGGCAGCCAGCCTACGCGCAGGACGCCAGCGCGTCGGTCAGCGCCACTCAGTTGGCGGTGACCAAGATGAACGCCTACGTCAAATTCATGAACGACACGCTTCGCGCGACGGACTCGCTTCAGCGCTATCGCTTGTGGGTCAACATGAGCAAGGGACCGACCGGCAAGGAGAGGAACATTTACGGTCTCTACTCTCTGTATGATGTTGGCCAGCAGATCGACGCCGTGAAAAAAGCTGCTGTCTCCGAGCCTGCCATGCCCGACCTCGATGCCGCCATGATGGCGTATCTCGATGCCTATCAGAAGCTGGCGCCGGTGATCGAAAAAGCCAACACCTATTACGAGCGCGGTGACTACAAGGTGGATAAAATGGAAGGCGGCAAAGCCCTCCACAAGGATATCGCACCGCTAGGCGCCGCTTACGAAGCGCGTCGGAAGGACGCAGAGACCGCCTTGCGCGTAGAAAAGCAAAAGACCGATCTGGCTGCTCTCGCGGCTATCGAGAAGGCTGAAGGCAAGAAGGCGGCCTGGCAGGTTCGCAACACCATGATGCATGCCGAAACGATGATCAATCTCCTGCCGAATGCAGAAAACCCCGTGGTCGACATGCAGGCCTTCAAGACAGCACTGGACGGTTATACGGCCGCGACGACCGAGTTCGACGATTTTTCCTCCGCGAACCCAGGCGCTTTCATTGGATTTGAATCGCGGCCCGATACCATGCTTTCGGAGATGCGCGACTTCTATGCACTGCTGGAAAAAGCCAAAGGCGATGCGCGCAAGGGAGCCGGTGAAAGTCTCGAGAATATTGTCTCGGACTACAACCTGATGGTCGAGATGTCAGATACCGCAGTATCGGACATGGCCCGATAGGGCAAAACGAGACGGTTGCTTCGCTGACCGGACGAGGGATCGCAACGGTAGGCTGCCTATGTGTTGCAATGATGAGACGCTGGAGGCTCCGGTCGTCACTGGTCGGGGCCATGCCCAGCGTCGGTTGATTGAGATCAAGCTGGCCAGTCGAGGTGCATGCTACTTGGCGATAACCCAAGGAGCATCCGATGACGAAAATGATGAAAGCCGCTGTTCTCCACGAATTCGGCAAGCCTCTGGTGATCGAGGATGTGCCAGTGCCAGAGCCGCGTGCCGACCAGATCCTGGTCAAGATTGCCGCGACGGGCGTCTGCCATACCGATCTCCATGCAATCAAGGGTGACTGGCCGGTCAAGCCGACCGTGCCGTTCATTCCGGGCCATGAGGGTGTCGGAACTGTCGTCGCCATCGGACGCGACGTCAAGCGCATCAAAGAAGGCGACCGCGTCGGCGTTCCGTGGCTTCATACGGCATGCGGCTATTGCCCCCATTGCCGCACCGGCTGGGAGACGCTCTGCGCCGACCAGCAGAACACCGGCTATTCCGTCAATGGCAGTTTTGCCGAATATGCGCTCGCCGATCCGAACTATGTCGGCCGCCTGCCGGACAATCTGGAGTGGGGTCCGGCAGCACCTATCCTTTGCGCCGGCGTGACGGTCTACAAGGCGCTCAAGGAAACCGAGGTCAAGCCCGGTGAGTGGGTGGCAGTTTCAGGCGTCGGCGGTCTCGGCCACATGGCGGTCCAGTACGCCAAGGCGATGGGCATGCATGTCGCAGCCATCGACGTTCATCCCGACAAGCTCGCTCTGGCGACAAAGCTCGGGGCGGAGATCGTCATCAATGCCCGTGAGGTCGACCCGGCTGCAGAGCTGCAAAAACGTCTTGGCGGCGTGCATGGCGTTCTCGTCACGGCGGTGTCGCCGGCAGCCTTCGAGCAGGCCTTCGGTGCGCTGCGCTCGCATGGCACGATGGCGCTCGTTGGCCTGCCGCCGGGCAAGTTTGCGATGCCGATTTTCGACACGGTCCTGAAGCGCATCACCGTGCGCGGTTCCATCGTCGGCACGCGGCAGGATCTCGAGGAAGCACTGGAATTTGCCGGTGACGGCGCAGTGGCAGCCCACTTCTCCTGGGACAAGCTTGAGAACATCAACGCCATCTTTGCCCGAATGGAAGAAGGCGGCATCGACGGCCGCATCGTTCTGCAGATCGACTAGGCATTTTTATCACCAGTCCCTTATCCAGACCGTAGCTACAGCATTCTCCCGGGGGAGGGAATGCTGTAGCCCGGACAACCGTGAAAGTTCGATCCCCATGAAGATTGCAGTGCTCAAGGAAACAAGGGCGGGCGAGAAGCGCGTCGCGCTGGCACCGGCGGTGACGGGCAAGCTCGTCAAGCTCGGCGCCAAACTTCATATGCAGTCTGGTGCCGGCGATGCGGCAAAGCTCCCCGATACAAGCTTTCAGGACGTCGCGTTCGAGCCAGACCTGAAGGCGCTGCTCGGCGATGCCGATATCGTCCTTTCCATTCAGGCTCCAGCCGTTGCCACTGTCAAGATGATGAAGCCCGGTGCGATCCTGATCTGCCTCGTCTATGCCAACCGCGAGCAGGAACTGGTCAAGGCGCTGTGCGAGGGCAAGATCACGACATTCGCCATGGAGACGGTGCCCCGCATCAGCCGCGCCCAGTCCATCGATGTGCTTTCGACCCAGTCGGCACTGTCCGGCTACTATGCGCCGCTGCTGGGTGCGGCCAACATGCCGCGAATCCTGCCGATGATGACGACCGCGGTCGGCTCGCTCAGGGCTGCCAAGGTGCTGGTCATGGGGCTCGGCGTTGCCGGGCTACAGGCACTCGCAACGGCCCATCGCCTTGGCGCGATCACCGAAGGCTACGATGTTCGCCCCGAAACCAAGGAGCAGGCGCTGTCCGTCGGTGCCAAGTTCGTCGAGACCGGCGTCGATGCTCGCGGCGAGGGCGGCTATGCCCGGGAATTGACTGCCGAGGAGAAGCTGAAGGTCAATGCGGCCCTGACGCAGCACATCCAGGAGGCCGATCTCATCATCACCACGGCCGCCGTGCCCGGCCGCCCGTCTCCAAAGCTGATCAATGCACAGCAGCTTGCCGGCATGAAGCCTGGCTCCGTGATCGTCGATCTCGGCGCGGAAGGCGGTGGCAATTGCGAGGGAACGAAGCCGGGCGAAACCGTCGAAATCGGGCCGGTCACCATCTTGGCGCCGCTCAATGTGCCGTCTCATCTCGCCCAGCATGCGAGCGAACTCTACGCCAAGAACCTCCTCAATCTCCTCCAGCTGATCGTGCGCGATGGCAAGGTGGTGCTCGATTTTGACGATGAGGTCATCGCCAAGACAGTCCTCACTCATGAAGGCCAGATGAGAAACCAGCCAATGCCGAGCGTGGTCCCGGTGAAGACCCCCGAAGGAGCAGCCGTATGATCGCCGACACATCCCTTACCTGGCTCATTGCCCTCTACATCTTCATGCTCGCCGCCATCACCGGCTACGAGGTCATCAGCAAGGTTCCCTCCATCCTCCACACGCCGCTGATGTCCGGCTCCAACTTCATCCACGGCATTGTCGTCGTCGGTGCGCTGCATGCGCTGTTCACGGCGACAAGCACCATCGCACAGATTCTCGCCTTTGTCGCTGTGATGCTCGGTGCGGCCAATGCCGCCGGTGGCTACATCGTCACTGACCGGATGCTCGCCATGTTCCGTCCCAGCACCGAAAAGAAGGTTTGATCATGTTCCTTCAACATATCGAGGGGCTGAGCGGCCTTGTGGCCGCAGCTCTCTTCATATTCGGGCTAAAACGCATGTCGTCCCCCGTCACGGCACTTTCGGGGATCGTCGTTGCCGGGATCGGCATGGTCATAGCCGTCGCCGCGAGCTTTCTCGTGCTGGCCGATCTGCCAGAGGCAGCACAGCCGCGCATGCCGGCAAATATCGTACTTGCCGTTCTTGCGCTCGGTCTCGGCGGTGGCTGGGCATGGTGGAATGGCCGCAAGGTCGCCGTCACAGCGATGCCCCAGATGGTTGCGCTCTATAACGGCATGGGCGGCGGTGCGGCGGCGGCCGTTGCTGCAGTCGAACTGCTAAAGGTTGCCACGGCCGAGCCGCTGAATGCCTCCGTCACCATCGCCGGTGCGCTGATCGGCTCTATCTCGCTGACCGGCTCGGTCATCGCCTGGGCAAAGCTCGACGGCCGCATCGACAAGCCATGGCGCTTCACGGGCCAGCGCCTGGTCAACGGGCTGGTGTTCCTGCTCGCCATTGCGCTCGGGACCCTGCTTGTCCTGCAGTACGATGGCCTGCCCACCGTTGTCATCGCGCTCCTGTTCTTCGGCTGCGCGCTGGCGTTCGGCATCCTGATGACGCTGCCGATCGGCGGCGCCGACATGCCGGTGGTGATCTCGCTCTACAACGCTTTTACCGGCCTTGCTGTCGCGCTCGAAGGCTATGCCCTGCAAAATCCTGCGCTGATGATTGCCGGCATGGTGGTCGGCTCGGCCGGCACGATGCTGACCGTGCTGATGGCGAAGGCCATGAACCGGTCGCTTGCAAATGTGCTTTTCAGCAACTTCGGGGACGTTAGCGCCGCCTCGACATCAGACATCGCCGGTAGCATGAAGCCGGCAGACGCCGGCGATGCGGCCATCGCCATGCGCTATGCTTCCAGCGTCATCATCGTTCCGGGCTACGGCCTCGCCGTCGCTCAGGCGCAGCAGAAGCTCTACGAACTGGTGAAGATGCTGCAGGCGGCCGACGTCGATGTGAAGTTTGCCATCCATCCGGTGGCGGGTCGCATGCCGGGGCACATGAACGTGCTGCTTGCCGAGGCTGGCGTTCCCTACGACATCATCTTCGACATGAAGGACATCAACGATGCGTTCGCGACGACCGATGTCGCCCTTGTCATCGGCGCCAACGATGTCGTCAATCCGGCGGCGCGCACCGACAAGTCCTCTCCCATCTACGGCATGCCAATCCTCAATGTCGATCAGGCGCACCAGGTCTACGTCGTCAAGCGAGGGCAGGGCAAAGGCTATGCCGGCGTCGAGAACCTGCTGTTTTACGGCGACAACTGCAACATGGTCTATGGCGACGCCCAGGCCGTGATTACCCAGATGGTCCAGGCCATCAAGGAGCTCGGAGGCTGATCCGGCATCCGCTTCTAACCGGTGGCGCCATGGGAAATCGGACGCGCCACACACTGCGAAAGGTAAGTAACATGGCATATGCAACCATCAATCCCTACACGGGCGAAACGTTGAAAACCTTTGCCGACGCCACGGACGCCGAGGTAGGCACGGCAATCGACAAAGCGCACGCCGCCTTCCTGTCGTGGAAAACGGCACCGTTTGCGGACCGCGCCGAGGTCATGCAGAATGCGGCCGACCTGTTGCGTCGGGATGTCGACAGCTACGCCAATCTGCTGACCCTCGAGATGGGCAAGGTGATATCGGAAGCCCGGGCAGAAGTGGAACTGTCGGCAGCTATCTTTGAATACTACGCGAACAACGCTGAAAGGCTGCTTGCCCCACAAAAGCTGCCGGTGGCCGACCCTGCGGAAGGCGACGCCACTCTGGTGCACGAACCCCTCGGCGTCCTGCTCGCCATCGAGCCCTGGAATTTCCCTTATTACCAGATCGCGCGGATCATCGCCCCGCAGCTGTCGGCGGGCAACACCATGCTGCTCAAGCACGCCTCGAACGTGCCGCAAAGTGCAGCGGCGTTTGAGGGGCTGATGAAGGAAGCTGGCCTGCCCATCGGTGGTTTCCAGAACCTCTATGCCACCCGCTCGCAGATCGAGATAATTCTCAACGATCCCCGCGTGCATGGCGTCGCCCTGACGGGTTCCGAAGGCGCTGGCGCCATTGTCGCCTCCCAAGCGGGCAAGGCCCTAAAAAAATCCACCATGGAACTCGGCGGTGCCGACGCTTTCGTGGTGCTTGCCGATGCCGACATGGAAAAGACCGTCAAATGGGCAGTCTTCGGACGGCACTGGAACGGCGGCCAGGTGTGTGTCTCCTCCAAACGCATGATCATCCTCGATGGCGTCTACGATGCGTTCCTCGCGAGCTATATCAAAGGCGTCGCAGCCTTGCGTGCCGGCGATCCCTTCGCACCGGAAACCACGCTCGCGCCAATGTCGTCGCAGGTTGCTGCCGATGAAATCCGCGAGAAGATCGCGCAAGCCGTTGCGCTCGGCGCCACGGCCACCGAAGTCGGGCCCAGCGTTCCCAACCGGGGCGCATTCGTGCAGCCGACGATCCTCACCAACGTCTCGGATGAGAATCCCGCCCGCTATTGGGAATTCTTCGGTCCCGTCTCCATGCTGTTTCGCGCCAGTGACGAAGACGATGCGATCCGCATCGCCAACGATTCGCCTTTCGGCCTCGGTGGCTCGGTGTTCACCTCCGACACCAAGCACGGTGCGGAAGTTGCGGCGAAGATCTCTACCGGCATGGTGTTCGTCAACCATCCGACGATGGTGAAGGCCGATCTGCCCTTCGGCGGCGTCCGTCGCTCCGGTTACGGGCGGGAGCTACTCGACCTCGGGATCAAGGAGTTCGTCAACCACAAGCTGATCAACATCGTCGACATAGACGCACCCTTCTGAGCAGAAATTTCTCCCTGTCGTAGCCGATGCTTCGGTGCCACGACAGGGAGGCCTTACCCCTCCTCTTCAGACCTATCCAACCCCGGGGCCAGAATGTTCGAGACACGCATCCGTCGCAAATCGCTGCTGGACAAGATCACCACGCCGGAGGCTGCGGCCGCCCTGATCAAGGACGGCATGATCATCGGCATGAGCGGCTTCACGAGGGCAGGCGACGCCAAGGCGGTGCCGCTCGCCATGGTCGAACGTGCCAGGACCGATCCATTCAAGATCACCCTGATCACCGGCGCATCGCTCGGCCATGACATCGATCGGATGCTGACCGAGGCTAAAATTCTGGCGCGCCGGATGCCGTTCCAGGTCGACACGACTTTGCGTGCCGCGATCAATCGCGGGGAGGTGATGTTCATCGACCAGCATCTGTCCGAGACGGTCGAACATCTCCGCTCCAACCAGCTCGGTCCGATCGACTACGCCGTCATCGAGGCGACGGCGATTACCGAAGAGGGCGGCATCGTGCCGTCCACTTCGATCGGCAACTCGGCGAGTTTCGCGATCCTTGCCAAGCAGATTATCGTCGAGATCAATCTCAGCCAGCCGCTGGCGCTCGAAGGCCTGCACGACATCTATATCCCCACCAAGCGCCCGTCGCGAGAGCCTATCCCGGTCGTTTCCTGCGATAGCCGCGTCGGTCTTCCCTATGTGCCGATCGATCCGGACAAGATTGCCGCCATCGTCATCACCGGGCAGAAGGACAGCTTCTCGTCCGTCGAGGCACCGGACACGGAAACGGAAGCAATTGCCGGGCACCTGATCCGCTTCATGGAGCAGGAGGTGGCATGCGGCCGGCTCGACCTTTCGCTGCAGCCATTGCAGGCGGGGATCGGTACGATCGCCAACTCGGTGCTTTCAGGATTGGGGAAGGGGCCTTTTCATCACCTCAGGATGTATAGCGAAGTCCTCCAGGACAGCACCTTCGATCTTTTCGATGCCGGAAAGCTCGCATTTGCCTCGGGCTCCTCGATCACGCTCTCGGCCGGATGTGCCGAGCGGGTGTTCGGTGACTTCGACAGATACAAGGCCAAGCTTGTGCTGCGCCCGCAGGAAATCTCCAACCATCCGGAGGTAATCCGGCGTCTCGGGGTAATCGGGATCAACACCGCGCTGGAGGTCGACATCTACGGTAATGTCAATTCCAGCCACTTCAATGGCACGCACATGATGAACGGCATCGGCGGCTCCGGGGATTTCGCGCGCAATGCCTATCTGTCCATCTTCGTCACGAAGTCGCTTGCCAAGGGCGGAAGCATTTCCTCGGTGGTCCCGATGGTCAGCCACGTCGACCACACCGAGCACGATGTCGATATCATCGTCACCGAACACGGCCTCGCAGACCTGCGCGAACTCGCGCCGCGCGAGCGGGCGGCGATGATCATAGCCCGGTGTTCCCATCCGTCCTATCGCGAGCAACTCGAGGATTACCTGGCACGCGCCACCGCGCGCGGCGGCCATACCCCGCACCTGCTCGAAGAGGCGCTATCGTGGCACATCCGCAAGCAGACGACGGGAACCATGCTGCGCTAATCTCGGACCTCGCCTAAAGCGCGGTCATTTCCCCGCGCAGTTTCAGCGCCAGATCCGGGGCATCCGAGGTCAGGTGACCGATGCCGCGCGCAAGCCATCTGCGGATGGTCTCCTCGTCGTTCACCGTCCAGACGCACAGGTCTTCGATCGGAACAGCGCCGGTGATGATGTCCCATTCCGCCTCCAGCAATTCGTGGTGTACGGCGACCAGTTTGGCGAGGCCGTCGATCTTCTCGAGGAATTGCGAGATTCCGCCGTGCTTTTCTGCCGATATGGCGCTGATCGAGACGAGGCGGGCGATGGCCGGCGCATGGCGGCGGCAATCCTCCAGGACCGACGTATCGAAGGATGTCAGGCAACTGCGGCTGCCGATGCCGAAGCGTTCGATCTCGCCAGCGACCCCCTCGACGATGCCCTGATAGGGCGTACCGGTCTCGTCGGACTTGATCTCGATGTGAAAGGAGAGCCGGTTGGCCGGTGCCACCACTTCGAGCACCTCGGAAAGCGTCGGCATCGCCTCTTGCGTATCCTTCAGCATCACCTTCTGGCGGGCTTCAGGTGAGAGGGCGCGAACCGGGCCGGTATGATCCGTCGTTCGGTCCAGCGTTGCGTCGTGGATGACGACGAGTTCACCGGCCGTGGTCAGGTGGACGTCGAATTCCACCGCGTCGACGCCGAGATCGAGAACGTTGCGAAAGCCCGTCAGCGAGTTTTCGGCCCAGAGATTGCGGGCGCCGCGGTGGCCGGTGATGAGTGTCATTGAGGATATTTCCTGGTGAGTGGATGTTAGCGTGTTGTCGGGTCGAGCTTGTCGCGCAGCCAGTCGCCGACAAGCGAGATCGACAGGGTGGTAAGCATGATGACGGCCGAGGGCGCCAGCATGATCCACGGTGCGCGGGTCAGGTATTCTCGCCCGAAGCCGACCATGTTGCCGAGGCTGGATTCGGGCGGTTGGACACCGAGGCCGAGAAAGGAGAGGCTGCTTTCCATCAGGATGATTTCCGGAAATGTCAGCGTCATCGAAACGATCAGTGTCGAGGCGACGTTCGGCAGGATGTGACGGAGGTAGACGCGGAACGGGGATGCGCCGAGCTGCACGACCGCTGCCGCATAACCCTGGGCGCTGGCGGAAATGGCCAGCCCGCGGGCAATACGGGCGTAGCGTTCCCAACCGTAGAAGCCCATGAGGCAGACGACCAATGTCATCGACGAGCCGAAGAACGCCAGCACCGCCAGAGACATGATCAGGAATGGCAAGGCGGCCTGGAAATCGGCTAGCACCAGCACGAGATGTTCGACGATGCCCCGGAATTTCGCGGCAGCAAAGCCGAGCGCCGTGCCGAAGAAGGCCGATATCATCGTAGCCCCGAAGGCAATGATCAGCGACACCTTGATCGACTGCAGCAACCGCGAAAATACGTCGCGACCAAGCTCGTCCGTACCGGCCCAGTGCTTGAAATGGCCCGGCGCGACAAGCCGGTTGCTGAGGTCCATCGCCGTGATGCCGTAGGGGCGCAGCTGATCGGCAAAGATCGCGACGAATATCATCGCCAGAAGCCAGACGATCCCGAGCCCGATGCTGAGGGGGACATTTCGCCATAACCAGCCGAGCGGCCCCCGTCTCCTGCTCGTCGTCACGGGAATGGATGTCGCATCTACCGTCGTCATGTCTGAAGTCCTCAATGTGTCGACTGGGCGCGCAGGCGTGGATCGAGCCAGCCATAGAGCATGTCGACGATCAGATTGGAGATAACCATCGTCGCGGCGATCAGCAGCAGGATGCACTGGACGACCGCAAGATCGCGGTTGCTGACCGAGACCACCAGAAGACGGCCGATGCCCGGCCATGAAAAGATCGACTCCACGACGACGGCGCCGGCAATCAGCGTGCCGACCAAGAAGCCGACGATCGTCACGATCGGCACGGCGGCGTTCGGCAATGCATGTTTCCACACAACGTCGCGCCATTTCAGGCCCTTTGCCGAAGCTGTGCGGACATAATGCTGGCCCATCACCTCGATCATCGCACTGCGCGAAAAGCGTGCCAGGATACCGATATAGCCGATGCTCATGGTCACGATCGGCAGGATCATCTGCTGCCACGTGCCTTGGCCACCCGATGGCAGCAGACCGAGGATCACCGAGAAGATCAGCACCAGCAGCAATCCCATCACGAAGGAGGGAACGGTGAAACCGAGGATCGCGGCCATGATGACACTGCGGTCGGCAAAGCTCTGGCGATGCAGGGCGGCATAGACACCCGCCGGAATGCCGATCAGGAGCTGCAGGCAAAGAGCCGGGATAGTCAGTTCCAGTGTCGCCGGTATGCGGTCGATGACGAGATGCAGGGCAGAGGCCCTGTCGCGCATGGAAACGCCGAAATCACCGGTGAGGATGGACTTCATATAGGCGAAATACTGGACCCACAGGGGCTGATCGAGACCCCATGCCTTGCGAAACGCATCCACGGCTTCCTTGGGGACGTCGGGACCGAGCATCACCTGCGCCGGATCGCCGGACATGCGCAGCACGACGAAGGCGAAGGTCACGACTGCCACAATGGTAATCAGTGCCCGAAGGATCCGGACGAGAACGAAACGCAGCATGTTTATCTCCCGCTATGCGGCAATCGAGGCGTCGCCGGTCTTCACCAGGTGACAGGCGGCAGTACGGCCATCGCCGATGGTCTGCAAGGCAGGCACTGTCGTGCGGCATATCTCGGCTGCAATCGGGCAGCGCGGATGGAAGGCACAGCCGGAAGGCCGGTTGGCAGGGTTCGGCGGCTCGCCCTGCAGGATCACCCGACCCTCAAGCTGTCTGCCCGGAACAGGCACGCTGGAGACGAGAGCCTTGGTGTAGGGATGCTGCGGCGAACTGAAGATCACGTCCGAGGAGGCTTCCTCGACGATCCGCCCGAGATACATTACGGCGACGCGGTCGGCGATGTTGCGAACGACCTTCAGGTCATGGCTGATGAACACCATGGCGAGCCGGTTTTCCGCCTGCAGGTCGCTCAGCATGTTCACCACCTGGGCCTGGATCGACACATCGAGCGCCGATACGGGCTCGTCGCAGACGATCAGCTTCGGGCGTGAGGCCAGCGCCCTGGCGATGACGGCGCGCTGCCGTTGGCCGCCGGAAAGTTCATGGGGATAGCGATCGGCCTGGTCCTGGCGCAGCCCGACTGCGGACATCAACTCGGTGACACGCAGATTGCGCTGTTCCTTGGGCACGAGCCGGTGGATCTCGAGGGGCTCGCGGATCTGGGCGGAAATCGTCAGGCGCTTGTCGAGCGCTGCCAGCGGATCCTGGTGGACGAATTGCATCTTTGCCCGCCATGCCCGCCAAAGGCGGGTCGCCACGGCCGGCATGGGCTTGCCTTCGAACAGGACCTCGCCCGACTGGACGGGATCGATGCCGAGCAGCATCCGGCCAAGCGTCGACTTGCCCGACCCAGATTCCCCGACGATACCGAGCGTCTCGCCGACGTTGACGGATAGCGATATGCCGTCGACGGCCCGCACAGGGGTGGGCCTGCCGAAAGCACCGGTCGGGATTTGATAGGTGCGAACGAGGTTTCTGGCCTCGAGAAGCGGCGTCACGAGGTAACCTCTTCCGCAACTCGGGACGGAGAGCTCACCAGTTCACGCGCGGGCACGGGGCGCAGACAAGCGAGCTTCCTGCCATCCTCCAGCATTTCGAAAGCCGGCATCTCGTGGCGACAGTTTTCCACGGCGCGCGCGCAACGTGGAGAGAATGCACAGCCGGATGGCATCTGCTTCGGGTTCGGGACGGTGCCGGGAATGGGGACCAGGCGCTTGCGTGGTCCGTCGATGGTCGGAATGGCGTCGAAAAGGCCGCGTGTATAGGGATGGCGCGGTTCAGAGAAGAGCTGGGCAATGCTGCCCTCTTCGATGATCCGGCCGGCATACATGACGCAGATCCGTTCGCAGACCTGTGAGACCGCGCCGAGATCGTGGCTGATGAACACGGTCGCCATACCGGTCTCCGCCCGAATCTGGATCAGCAGATCGAGAATCTGCGCCTGGATCGTCGCATCGAGCGCCGTTGTCGGCTCGTCGGCAACCAGCAGATCGGGTTCGCCGGCCAGCGCCATGGCGATCATCAGTCGCTGACATTGGCCGCCGGAAAATTCATGCGGATAGAGATCGACGCGACGGCGGGCGTCGGGGATGCCGACGATGTCCAGCAGCCGCAGTGTTTCGGCCGCTGCCGCTGCTCCGTGCAGTCCGCGGTGGAGCGCAAGAGCCTCGGCAATCTGCCGACCGATGCGCTGCACGGGGTTGAGCGAACTCGACGGATCCTGGAAAATGATCGCGATGCGACCGCCTCTGACCTGTTCGAGCACTGAGCGGGGGGCGCCGCAAAGCTCCCGGCCTTCGAGCGTCACGGAGCCGCTGATCTGGGCCCGGCGCGGCAGCAGGCCTAGTGCCGCGAGCCAGGTCACGGACTTGCCGCAGCCGGATTCACCGACGAGCCCGACCGATTCCCCTCGTCTTATGTCGAGATCGATGCCGTGAAGCACAGGAACGCCGTCGAAGGCGACCTTCAGATTGCGGAGCTCTACGAGATTGGTTTGCAACGGAACGGTCTCCCTCTAAATGACGGCGCTCGTATCGAAGTCCGGGCGGGAGGCGCTTGGACAGGCCGTGTCTGGTACAAAAAAATGCCCCGGCAGCATCATGCAGCCGAGGCAAATAGATTGGGGTCTCAGCTGGCCCAGTTGTTGGCGCGGAAGTCCATGGCGAAGGCGGGCGCTGCCTTCCATTTCAGGGATGATTTCATGCCAGTAAATACCGCGTTCTGGTGGAGGACCTGGTAGGCCGGATCTTCGCGCTCGCAGATCTCGAGCATGCGAGCAAATGCCTTCTTGCGGGCCGCGCGGTCTGTCGATGTCTCGAGGATTCCAGCCATCTGGTTTGCCTCGGCGTTGAACCAGTCCTTCTGCTGCTGGGTATCGCTGTTCGGTCCGAACTGGCTGACCATGCAGGAGACTGGATCGTTAAAGGCGGGGGATGCCGACCAGTCGCGTACGCCCTTCATGCTGCTTGCATCCTGGATCTGGGCCCAGTTTTCCTTCATCTGGATCTCGACATTGATGCCGACCTGTTTCCACATCTCGACCATGATCTGGCCGTTGGCCGTCTGGTTTGTGTAGTAGTTGTTGAGCAGGCGGAAAGGGATGGCATCGCCCTTGTAGTTGGCCTGCTTCAGGAGATCCTTGGCCATCTCCGGATTGTATTCCGGAACCGTCCATCCCTTGATGAACATCTCGCCATATGAGTCAAATTGCAGGCCGGCCGGGATGTTCGTCTTGCCTGCCCATAGGGCATCGACGATGGCCTGGCGATCGATCGCATGGGTCATGGCACGGCGCACCAGCGGATTGGCGAGCACCGGGTTCTGAGTGCTGAAAACCGAGATGCGGTGGTTTAAAATGGTCGAGCCCTGAACCTCGAAGCCCGAAGTTGCCTGGACGGCACCTATCTGGTCCGGCGGCAGGTCGCAGGCGAAATCGAACTGGCCGGAGAGAAGGCCGTTCACGCGCGACGAGACTTCAGGCACTTCGACGAAGCGGATTTGCTCGAGCGGAGGGCGGCCGCCCCAGTACTGGTCGAAGGCCAGCAGCGTCAGGGATACGTCTGGCTTGTACTCGCCGACCATGTAGGCGCCTGTCGTGATCGGCTTGCGTGCCCAGTCGAGATAGGAGGGGGCTTCATCCCAGGCGCGGCGATTGGCGATCTGGCTGCCGAAGGCGTAAAGCCGGCCTTCGAGCGTGACATCCGGCGTGACATTGTGGAACCGTACCGTGTACTTGTCGACAGCCTCGACACCGGCCAGTGCCGGCCAGAGACGTCGTCCGACGCCCGGGAAGGTGGCCGGCAGTTCCTTTGCCGTCGTCGGCTTGTTGTCGGCCTCGAAAATGGTCTTGCCGCCTGCAGGCTGGCTGTTGCCGAAGACGCGCTGCGGCGAGAAGCTGAACACGACGTCATCGGCAGTCAGCTCGTCGCCATTGTGGAATTTGACGCCCTGGCGGAGCGTCAGTTCGAGTGTTTTTTCGTCGATGCGTTTCCACTCGGTGGCAAGACCCGGGATCGGCTCCTGGTTACCCATCCAGTTGCGGACGATCAGGCCTTCCCACAGATTGGGGAAGAATATGCGCTCTCCGACGTTCGACTGCTCGTACCAGATATCCAGCGTGTTGTTGATGGTGATCTTCTGGACTGCGACCGTGATGGACGGGCGCTTGCCCTGGCCCATCGACAGTTTCGGGAGCATGAGACTGCCGGCGGTCCCGCCGATCAAACCGAGGGCTGCACGCCGATTGAGTGAAATCATGGTAATCTCCTGTGAGCGGCATTTCGCCTCGTCGCAGGGGAGGGGTATCCGCTCGCTGGATGTCACGTCGTTGAAACTGGGGTGAATTTTTGGTGACACGGGTGCATCAGGCAGTCATCCGTTCAACCATGGGAAAGAGGAGCGCAGAGCGGAGGAGCAGATTTTCGCCAGCGGCGAATGCGCAAAACTGCGCTCGTGCGGCCGTAAGCGACGGTCGGGGAAAGGCGCCTTGGCGAGCCGTTCCCTTTGATCGACATGCCTATGCCCGCCAGGAATACGCTGGCGGGCATAGGTCGTTCGGGTACCGTTGTTGGCTAGAGGTTGCCGAGGAGGTCGTTGACGCGCGACTCCATATCCTTGAGGGCAGCGCCCACATCCTTCTGGCCGGTGACGGCCGAGCTCATTTCCTGGCCGATGATGTCCTGAATGGCGAACTGGCGCTGCACTGCGGAGGGAAGCGGCGTGCCGAGTGTCGTGATCGAAGAAATGGTGTCACGATGCGGCAGTGCCAAGAATTCCTTGGATGTCAGCACGGCCTTGATCGCCGGCAGATGGCCGGTGCGCGACCAGTCGAAGTCGTTGTCGTGGAAGAATTTCAGGAACTTGCCGATGGCGGCCATCTGTTCCGGCGAGCGATCCTTCTGCGATACCGCCCAGCTATGTCCGTCGGCATACTGTGCCTTCTTGCCGGGGAAAAGCTGCGGATAGGGATAGACGGCATAGCCGCCGGCATTGAGCGAGGTTCCGGCCTTTTCCGACGACGCAGTGTAGTCGCCGATCATCCACGTGCCGTTCAGATGAACGCCGCCTTCGCCGGCCAGGAATGCATTGATGCTGGCGGAGTAGTCGAGATCCTTGGTCGTGTCGCCATTGTCGAAGATAGCCTTGTACATCTCGACGACTTTTCTGGCTTCCGGCGTATCCAGTTTCACATGCTTGGGATCGGCGAAGAAATCGGAATCCTGCTGAAACAGGTAGGTGTAGAGATTGCGGGTATAGAGAGCGACCTCGTTGGCAAGGTTCTGGACGAAATAGGGCTTGCCGGTCTTTTCCCGGAATTGCTTTGCCTGCGCCAGAAGCTCGTCGACGTTTTTCGGCAGTATCGGTGTGCCGTCGGCATTGACGAGACCGGCCTTCTTGAAGAGACCCATGTTGATGTGGAAGAGCATGGTCCAGTTGTCGATCGGCAGGCCGTAGATCTTGCCTTCCTTGGTAACGCCGCTGAGGCTTGCCTCGGTGAAATCGGTAGAGGCGACGCCGACAGATTTCAGGACATCGTCGAGCGGCATCAGCAGGCCTCTCGAGGCATAGTCGCCGAGCACCGACTGGTGGATCGTGACGATATCCGGCGGGTCGCCAGCGGCGAACTGCGCCGTCAGCTGGTCGTAGCCCGGCCATTCCACAGTGGTGACGCTGACGTGCACATCGGGATTGTCTGCGTTGAACTTGTTGATCAGCGACGTCATGATACCGCATTCGCCCACCGCCTTGGATACATCGGTGTTGGTGCCGAAATCCGCATCGCAGGCGCCGAAGAAGCGCTGCACAGAGAGTTCGGTTGCGGCAAAGGCAGGACTTGCCCCGGCGAGAGCAACGACCGAAGCCGCCGCTAGCAGATATCTCCTGAAAATATGCGTCATATCATCTCCTCCTCGTGGGGTCGTTAACCCCTGTTGGCCCCTCCCAGGGCATTGTCTTGACGTGTCAGGCGCGTGGTAGTTCAGCGGACGGCGTTACCCGAGACCGCCGTGACGATGTACTTCTGGAAAAACAGGTAGAGAACGAGCACCGGCGCGCCGGCAAAGACGGCCTGCGCCATCAGGAAGCCCAGTCCCTCCGACTGGGCAAAATTGCTTTGCGTCGAGGCCATGCCGACGGTCAGCGTGAACGTGTCCTTGCGCGTGCCCGAGATCAGCGGCCAGAGGTATTCGTTCCAGGAATTTAGGAAGGTAAAGATACCGAGGGTCGCCTGTGCCGGGATGGTGAGCGGCAGCAGGACCTTCCAGAAGATCTTGAACCGGCTGGCATTGTCGAGCAAAGCCGCCTCGTCGAGCTCCTTCGGAATAGCACGGAAATACTGGGTCATCAGGAACACGCCGAATGGCGCCGAAAGGCCAGGCAGGATCAGCCCCTGATAGGTGTTGTGAAATTTCAGCCAGCTGAAGATCTGGTGGCGGGCAATCAGCACGGCCTGCTCGGGAACCGCAAGTCCAAGCAGCACGATGATGAACAGTACGTCGCGGTAGGGGAAGTTCAGCCGCGCGAAGCCATAGCCGGCGAGCGATGCGAGGATCAGGGTCATGATGGTCATCGTGCCCGACACGATCAGGCTGTTGAGGATCCAGCGGAAGACCGACGACGTGCCGAGGATGTCGATATAGTTCTTGATCGTGTAGGGAGCCCGAAAGACGGCATTCATATCCGTCATCAGTTCCTTGTTTTCCTTCAGCGACAGGGCGACGACCCAGACCACCGGCGCCATCATCACGATGGCAACGGCAATCACCAGCCCCAGGATGATGCGGTCGCCGACGGAGCTTCCGATCGTGGTGGATGTCGGGTTGATGCTCATCCTTCTTCCCCTTGCCGGCGAGAGAACAGGTATTGCGCCATGGCCGCAATCAGGATCAGCACGAACAGCACCTCCGAGGCGGCGGCCCCGAGGCCGAGATCCCACTTGGTGAAGGCGGTCTCATAGATGTAATAGACGATCGGCTTCGAAGCGTTGTTGGGGCCACCCTGGGTCAGCAACTTGGACTGGCCGAACAGCTGGAACTGCAACACGATCTGGATGATGACCACGAGCACGAAGGTGCGCCGTATCGAGGGCAGGGTGATGTACCACAGCACGCGCCAGCGGCTGGCATTGTCGAGCGCCGCAGCCTCGTAGATATCGCCGGGTATCTGCTGCAATGCCGAGAGGAAGAGCATCATCGGCAGTCCGATGCACCACCAGATGGTGGCGATGGCAATGGCGATCATCGCCAGGTCCTGATTGGACAGGAAGGCGGGCGCGGTTGCCCCGAACCAGCCGTAGATGGTCGTCAGCAATCCGAAATTCGGCACGAAGACGATCCGCCAGATCAGCGTCACGATTGTTACCGACAGCACCGAGGAGGAGAAATAAACTGCGCGGAGGATGGTGGCGGTGCGCGTCTTGCGGTTCAGCCCCAACGCCAGCAGCAGGCCCATGACCGCGAGAAGCGGCACGGTGAGGGCAACGAAATAGAAGGTGTTGCCAATCGACTGCAAGAATATCTTGTCGTTGTAGAGCCTCAGATAATTGCCCAGGCCGACGAATTTTCCGACGCCGAAGGTGTCCGCCTTGTGGACGCTCAGCCACATGCCCCAGAACAGCGGCACCACCAGCAGGGTCACGAAGAAAAACAGGAAGGGCACGATGAAGAGCGCATTGCGCCACTGCGGAGCGTTGACGCCCAGGTGACGGCGGCGTGCAACCGCTGATACCGCAGGACGTGCGAGGGACAGCGCGGCCTCAGCCATGAAGGCTCTCCTCGCAATGCCACGCGCGTCCATCCGCATCGAAGAGATGCACTCTGGTTCCGTCGATGGCGAGGGAGACGGTATTGCCGACAGCCACTCGGCTGTTGCCGATGTCTTCGGCGACGATGATGCTTTCGTCAGCCAGCCGCACGTACAGCAGCGTCCGGTCGCCGAGCCGTTCCAGCACATCGACCTTGCCCGTCACGGCAGCTGGCGCCGATCCGGCGAGCTTCACCGCCTCGGCGCGGATGCCGAGCGTGTAGTCGCCTCCGGCAGCGATGCCACCGGGCCGGATGGCGGTCTCCACCGTGCTGCCATCGGCAAGGGTCGCCTGAAGAAAACCGTCGCGCTCCGACAGCTTCACAGAAAGGAAGTTCATCGTCGGCGAACCGACGAAGGCTGCGACGAAACGGCTGGCCGGTCTTGTATAGATATCCATCGGCGAGCCGATCTGCTCGATCCGGCGGTTGTTCATCACCACGATGCGATCGGCCAGGGTCATGGCTTCGATCTGGTCGTGGGTGACGAAGACCATCGTCGATTGCACGCGGTTTCGCAACTGCGCCAGTTCAAGCCGGGTGCGCACCCGCAGCGCCGCATCGAGATTCGACAGCGGTTCGTCGAAGAGAAAGGCTTTCGGTTCCTTGACGATGGCGCGGCCGATGGCGACGCGCTGGCGCTGGCCGCCGGAAAGCTGACCAGGTTTGCGATCGAGCAGATGGCCGATTTCCAGCATGCGGGCTGCTTCCGTCACGCGGGCCTCGATCACATCAGCTGCAACCTTTATGTTGCGCAGGCCGAAAGCCATGTTGTCTGCGACGGTCATGTGCGGATAGAGCGCGTAGCTCTGGAACACCATGGCAATGTCGCGCTGGCCCGGCGGAAGCGTATCGATCCGCTGCCCATTGATCGAGATCGTCCCCTCGTCGACGGTTTCGAGCCCGGCAATCATCCGCAGAAGAGTAGACTTGCCGCAGCCGGAAGGCCCGAGGAAGACCATGAACTCGTTGGCCTTGATGGTCAGCGACAAGCTGTCGAGCACCGTCAGGGCGCCGAAACGTTTGCTGACATTCAGAATTTCGATATCAGCCGTCATGTCGGCACCTGTGCGCCGGACGCTGAAACGGAAATTCTGATATCGATATGCGAGCAGCAACCGTTACAGATGAACCTGCCAGCCGTTGCGGCGAAGTTCTTCTCGGTCCACGACTGCGCCAAAATAGAAGCTATTGCTTCCATCTTCTCCTCCCAGAGACGTCAGGCATCGCTGCAAAGACGTTAAGACAAATGATGACAATGTCAACAGATAGGCGATATGTATCGCCTATCGTGATATATAAAAATCAGGCCTGAAGCCGGATCATGCGGTAGGAAAGCGGCGCAATCGACGCGCTGAGAGCTCCGTCAGACACGCTCGCACCGGCCGCTTTGCGCGGGACGACATTGTCCGGCTTGCCGGCGGTGTTGGTGATTGCGAGATCGGGGTGCGCAATCTCCTGGTCGTCGATCACCGTCAGGGTGCCGAATTCCAGAAGGGCGATGCCCAGATCCAGCGCTTCCTGCTGGTGCCGGTTTACGATGAAGAAAGTGATCGTCCGGGACGTGTCGTCATGGACAGCGGAGATGTCGAGATAGGGGATGTCGCCAAGGCCATCGGCTGCATAGGTCGGGCTGTCGACGATCAGCTTCAGCGCGGTGCCGCGGCCATAGACCGATGCGAAATAGTAGGGGTAGTAGATGGTCTGTCGCCAGGCCGGGCCGCCCGGTACGGTCATGATCGGGGCAATGACGTTCACCAGCTGCGCAAGGCAGGCAATCTTCACGACATCGGCGCGGTTGATGAAGGTGTTGAGGATGCAGACGACCTGCAGGACATCCTCGAAATTGTAGTCGTCTTCCAGAAGCGCCGGCGCATGGGGCCAACCGCTGGCGCCTTCGAGGATCGCCTTGTCGCGTTCCTTGGAATGGTACCAGACGTTCCACTCGTCGAAGGAAATATAGACGTTCTTTGTCGAGCGCTTCTTCGCCTTGATGTACTCGATGACGCCAGCGACTGTACCGATGTAATTGTCGAGTTCGACGCTTTTTGCGAGGAAATTCGCAGTGTTTTTAGCGCGGTTCTCGAAATACATATGCAGCGAGATATAATCGACCTCGTCATAGGTATGATCGAGGACCGTGGCTTCCCACTGGGGGTAGGTCGGCATGTGGGCGTTGGACGAGCCGCATACGACCAGTTCCAGCGAACTGTCGAAGGCCCTCATTGCCTTGGCGGTCTCGTGCGCCAACCGTCCATATTCGTCCGCCGACTTGTGTCCGATCTGCCAGGGGCCATCCATCTCGTTGCCGAGGCACCAGAGCTTGACGTCGAAAGGTTCGGCGCGGCCATTGTCGCGTCGCTTGTCGCTCCATTCGCTGCCGCCGGGATGGTTGACGTATTCGAGGAAATTGCGGGCTTCGTCGAGGCCGCGCGAGCCGAGATTGACGGCGAGCATCATCTCGGTGTTGGCGGATTTGCACCATTCGGCGAATTCGTGAATGCCGACCTGGTTGCTCTCGGATGTGTGCCATGCAAGGTCGAGCCGCGTCGGACGGCTCGCGCGCGGCCCGATGCCGTCTTCCCAGTTATAGGCCGAGACGAAGTTGCCGCCGGGATAGCGCACGACCGGAACGTTCAGCTCCTTGACGAGATCGATGACGTCCTGGCGCATGCCGTTCGCATCTGCGGTCGGATGGTCCGGTTCGTAGATGCCGGTATAGACGGCGCGGCCGAGGTGCTCGATAAACGAGCCGTAGAGGCGCGGATCGATTTCGGAAATCGTGAATCGGCTGTGCGCGGTGACCGCAACTTTCATGGCATCCTCCACTATATCTTATTTCGTGATTTGTATCACGATTTAGGGTAGTAAAGCGGATGCCCCTGGCGGGGTCAAGTGGAATTTTATGAGGCTTTTGGCTCGCGGCGGGTCTTCAGTCTCAGCAGGATATCCTGGTCGTAATTTCCGAACCCTCGTCCGAAGATGTTGATCCCGCCCGGGTGCTTGGCATCGTCCCGCACCCCTATACGCAGGCGGATGGAGTGGTGCTCCTCGAGTTTCAGGTCTGCCAGCGAAATGTCGGAGATGCGCAATCCGTCGACAAAGGCGCCGTCGTCGGTGATGCGGAAATTCTTGAGCTTTCCGTATTGCGATCCCTTCAGTTTCCACCAATCGGGGGTGAAAACGCCACGTTTGTCGCCGAAATCGCCGGGAGACGTCCAAGTGCCGACATCGACGCCGTTGACAGAGAGAGTGATATCCGAAGGCCAGTCGGCGCTGGTGCCGGGCACTTCCGAGCTCAGTTCCATGACGAATTCTATTTCGCGGACGCTGGTATTGGTCAGCCGCGCGTTGTTCGGGAACTGGTATTCGACATGGCCGCGAGTGAACCAGATGAGCGCTGTTTTCATCCGGTCGGGGTCGAGAAAGGTGCTGGGAACATCGAGCAAGCCGATGATACCATCGACCGAACAGAGGCCGCAGGGAGCTGTCACCTCGAAGCTGGTGTAGAGACCAAGCGGCATGGAAACTTCCACGGCGTCCGCTTCGGTTTCCTTGATGTCGTTCTTGAAGACAACGAGAACTTCGTCGTAGACGCTGTAACAGACCTTCTGGTTGCCTTTTCGAGCCTTGTGCGTCTCGGTGCGGATGAGGCCGGCCTCTTCGAGCATCTGGACATTCGTCGATACGCTGGATTGCGGCAGCGACAGGATATCGGCGATCTCGTTGACATTGAGAGGCCCCTTTTCGTGCAGCAATTTGAGGATGGAAACCCGCGCAGGCGAGGCGAGGCCCTTCAGCACGGACATGTCTTCCACGGGGTCGACGACAAGGAAATTGCGGCTCATGAAAGTCCGATCAGCCTTCAGGAAATGGATGATCTTCTATATCGAGAATTTTGATTTATTCAATCGTGCATCAAACGGCACGTTCAACTGACGGGGGTCGGCTTGGTGTCGGACCTGGTGCGGCGGCAGCGCTCCGAGCAGAACTTGACATCGCTCCAGCTGGCAGCCCATTTCTTGCGCCAGGTGAAGGGCAGGCCGCATGATGCGCAGATTTTCGTCGGCAGGTCCGCCTTCTTTTTCATTTTCGGCATGGTGCGGGTCTCGTCATGGAGAGGCGGGGCTTCATTAGACTTTCTCGCCGGTATCGAGTTTCTGGAGAAACGCTGCAGCGCTGGCCCTGTATGCTTGTCGCTTGCCATCCTCCATGCGGTTCCAGGATGCGTAGACCTGCGCCAGACGCTGATTTTTCGACAGGACGGATTTGTTGCGATCGAGGAAGTCCCAGTAGAGCGCGTTCAGCGGACAGGCATCGTCGCCGACCTTCTTCGATACGTCGTATCGGCAATCTTTGCAGTAATCGGACATCCGGTCGATATAGGCGCCGCTGGCGGCATAGGGTTTGGACGCCATGAAGCCACCATCGGCAAACTGGCTCATGCCGATCACGTTTGGAAGCTCCACCCATTCGAAGGCGTCCGCATAGACAGACAGATACCATTCGTGGACGGCGTGGGGATCGAGGGCAGCCAGCATAGAGAAATTCCCGACCACCATCAGGCGGTGGATATGGTGCGCATAGGCATGGGTCATCGTTTGCGTGATGACAGTCGAAAGGCAGGTCATCTCGGTGTCGCCGGTCCAGAAAAACGCCGGAAGCGGCCGGCTGGCTTCGAAGACATTGCTGTTTTCATATCCTGGCATCTTCAGCCAGTAGATGCCTCTTATATATTCCCGCCAGCCGATGATCTGGCGGATGAAGCCTTCCACCGCATTCAGCGGCGCCGATCCTTCGAGATAGGCCCGCTCTGCTGCGCGGCAGACAGCCAGCGGGTCGAGCAGGCCGATGTTGATATAGAACGATAGCAGTGCGTGGTTGAGAAACGGCTCGTCTCTCAGCATCGCATCCTGGGTTTCGCCGAAGTTCGGTAGAAAATCACGTATGAAAGCCTCGGATGCGGTCTCTGCATCGGCGCGGGTGACGGCAAATCCGAAGTTCTTCGTCGAGCCCATGTTCCCGGCAAATGTCCGCTCGACGAGATCGAGGACCTCGGTGGTGATCGCGTCAGGTTGGAAAACCGGGTGCTTCGGGCGAAACATATCCGGTTTTGCCGGCTTTCGATTTTCGGCATCGAAGTTCCATTTGCCGCCCTCGGGTTCCGCGCCTCGCATCAGCAGGCCGGTTTTCCGGCGCATGTCGCGATAGAAATATTCCATCGTCAGTGAGCGTCTTCCCGCCGCCCATTCCCGGAACATCGCTACGGAGCACAGGAAGCGGGTGTCGGTCCTGATCTCGACGGGAACTTCGAGGGTCGATTTCCAGCCTTCCTGCGACTGCAAGACCCGCCATTCGGAACCCTCGGTGACGACGACGCCCTGAGGCGACACGGCGGCGACGGCGCGGGCGAGTTCGCCGGTAAACGAGCCGGCATTCTCGGGGTCGTCCAGTCGCGTATATCGCAGCTCGAACCCCCTGGCGCGAAGTTCCTCGGCGAAATGCCGCATGGCCGAGAAAATCAGCGCAATCTTCAACTTGTGATGCGGCACATAGCTCGCTTCTTCGATGACCTCGCACATCAGGATCACATCCTGCTCCGGATCGGCGCCTTCGAGGCTCGAAAGGGAGGCGGACAGCTGATCGCCGAGAACGAAGATGAGGTGACGGACGGGCTTCATCGCAGGGCTTTCAGGTGAGGGACATCTTTTGGTGCAATCCCTTACGCTGTCGAGGCGTTACCGGATCTTTTGAAAGCTGCGCGCTCCGCTCGGCAATGTAGGGGCTGCCGCGTTGAATTTCGGCGGACACGCCATATGTCCAGTCCGGGATGGACTGGATGGGTGTTGCCCTGATGCCGGTCGGAACGAGGAGGCTCTCTTGAACAAGCTGGATGGAACCGTGTGCCTGGTGACAGGTGCCGGCCGGGGCATAGGCCGCGAAATCGCTCGTCATCTCGCCAAAGCCGGTGCCGCAGTCGCAGTCGTGGCACGGACTGGCAGCGAGATTGCCGAAACGGAATCGCTGATCCGCGAGGACGGCGGGACGGCGTTCGCACTGCCAGTCGACCTCGTCGATCGGCATGCGGTAGAGCGCGCGACTGCGCTCATCGCCGAAAAGCTCGGCCCGGTCGACCTGCTGGTCAACAATCACGGCTCCTTCCGTGCGTTCGGACCGATCTGGGAATGCGATCCCGATGTCTGGTGGCAAGATGTCGAAATCAATCTGCGTGGCAGCTTTCATACGTCGCGATCGCTTGCACCCGCGATGCTTGAGCGCGGCAAGGGCCGCATCGTCAACCTTGTCGGCGGCGGCACCGGCAACAGCTTTCCGAACGGCTCCGGCTACGCGTCGAGCAAGGCAGCGATTATGCGCTTTACCGAATGTCTCAACGATACCACCAGGGAAGGCGGTGTTCTCGCTTTCGCGGTGGATCCGGGACTGGTGCGGACGACTATGACGGAAATGCAGCTCCTGTCGGAGGAAGGGAAAAAGCACCTTCCCGCAATCCAGCAGCTGTTTGCCGATGGCGTAGACGTGCCTCCGTCGCGTGCCGCCGGCCTCATCGTCGATATCGCCAGCGGCCGCTTCGATGCGCTGTCGGGGCGTTTGCTGCGCGGCGCCGACGATCGCGATCTGCTGGAAAAAGAGATGAACGAAGTGGTCGCCACCGGCGGCAGGGCGTTGCGTTTCACCAGCCTGTTTCCCGAGTAGATGCGATTTCGCACGCGGGACCCTGCGGTTACTTTCTCCGGGCTCGGGTGACTCTCTTCTGGATTGCGGATGAGTATCGCTACTCGTGGATGCAATCATGGCGAGGTTGCCAATGAAGAGTGTTTTTGACAATTTGGACTTTTAACTGCGCATAGAGCTATACCGCATTGCATTGCCAGCAGCCAGATTCCGGAGTTTCCATGACCACGACAGCAGAAGCCTTGAAACCTCTTCTTTGGGAACCCAAAAACCTGGTACGCGCGATTCAGGCGGCCGGCGTCACATTATGGTCGTGGAATGTGGACACGGATGCCTTGGCTATGGACGATCATGCCTATGACTTGTGGGGAATTCCGCGCGGCCAGGATATCAATTTCGAAGACCTTTCTGCCCACATCCACCCGGCTGACCGTGATCGCGTGCGGGCTGCCTTCACGGCGACAAGGGCTCTCATCGGCGCCTACGAGATCGATTTCCGCGTTATAATCGGCGAAGAGCTCAAATGGATTTCGGCGCGCGGCCAAGGTGACGATGCTGGAATGGTCAAGCGGATCATGTTCGGTATTTTTATCGATGTCACCGGACGCAAGCAGGCGGAAGAAGGCCGTGAACTGCTGGCTGGCGAGATGAGCCATCGCGTCAAGAATCTTCTGGCGATCGCTGCAGGGTTAACGGCTATCACTTCCCGCTCGACTGAGACCACCAACGATATGGCGCGAGAGCTGACACTGCGGTTGACGGCTCTCGGTCGTGCCCACGATCTGGTGCGGCCCGTACCCGGCCAGACGAAGGAAGCGTCGGCGCTTCTTGGCGACCTGCTTACCGTTCTGCTTGCGCCCTATGACGATCTCGGCGCATTCAGCGGGCGTATCCGCGTTTCCGTACCGCGCATGAGCGTCGGGGAATCGGCAACGACAATCCTGGCGCTGATCGTCCATGAACTGGCAACCAATTCCCTGAAGTACGGTGCGCTGTCGGTGGATACCGGGATACTCGATGTTTCATGCTCGGCGCATGACGAAGCCGTGACGATCGTTTGGACAGAGCGCGGGGGACCCAAGGTCCGCGCACCCACCGGCGTCGGAGGCTACGGCAGCAAGCTCGTCGAGCGAAGCGTTACCGGCCAGCTTCAAGGTTCCATCAAGTACGAATGGTTCGAGGGCGGCGTTGTGGTCACCCTTGTCGTCAATCCGTTGCGGCTTGCGAAGTAGAGCGGATAGCTCGGTTCCGGTTTATGACGCTGGCGTCATCCCGGAGAGCACCAATTTTGCCCATCTGACGGCAGCGTCGTCATCCGGAAATTGCGTGGTATCGACATCGTAGACCGGGCCGATTGCGGAAGGGCCGGCCCGTTTGGCCAGTTCGATCAGTTCTGGGATATAGGAAGCCCCGGGATGGCCGGGAAGGCGTTTCTCCAGCCGGGCAGCATATCGCTCTGCCAGGATCTCTCCCGGCGCGTGACACCAGATCTCGGCAATGTCCGTGGCGCCGGACATTTCTATATGCTCCTTAAGGAGTTCGAGCGGCTGAAAGCCGAACCACGCATCGACTATGAAGGTCGAACCGTCGGGCGCATCGCGGATAACCGACCATATCGCCTTATAGCTCGCCTTGCCGAGCGTCCGGTTGAACAACCGGTCGACGTCTTCGATGTATTCGAGAAATGGGTTCTTGACCGTGTCGAGGGCAAGGATCGGCCATCCCGTTGCCTCGGACACCGCATGCGAGAGGCGGCTCTTGCCCGATGCGGGTATGCCGTTGACCATGAGCACGCGTTTGCCGCTGGCCTGGCGCGAAGGCCAGCCTTGCCGCTGCCTGGCGAGTTCGTGGGCTGCGAGCCCTGCGCCTACTATGCCCGCATCGTCACCGAGTGCTGCGGCTCTGACCGGCGTGCAGTTCCAGCCTGACACGGCCGGAAGAAACGCCAGCGCCTCGACTGCCGCCTGTCCCATGCCTCCACCGAGCAGCAGCATGGCTGGATCGAAGGCTGCCGATAGTGTTCCGAGCGCCGCGCGAAGCGGTCCCGCCCAGTTCCTGATGACGCCGAGGGCGCGGTCGTCTCCGTCCCGTGCCTGGCTGAGGATATCCTCGAACCGCGTTCCGGCCGGATATCCGGCTTCGTCAAGGTGGCGCCCAAGCGCGGTTCCCGAAGATTCGGTTTCGACGCATCCGACCTGTCCGCAGATGCATTGCCGGCCGCCGTGGTTGACGACGATATGGCCAAGCTGCCCGGCACTTTGCTTGCCGTTGACGATACGCCCGTTTTCCATCGCCGCACCGCCGATTCCAGTGCCGATCGTCAGCATCACGGCGCTGCGGGCGCCGCGTGATGCGCCGACGCCGGTCTCGCCGAGCAGCGCCATGCTGCAGTCATTTGCAATGGCCACCGGCTTGCCGAACGCGCTTTCGATCAGCGTCCTGAAATCGCAGCTCGACAGATCGAGATAACCGCCGGACAGCACGGCCCCCGCATGGGCATCGACGCGCCCGGGAACGCCGATGCCGATGGCCACGACCTGTGGACCATCGATCTCGCGGATGAGGCCTGAGATGATGTCGATGGCCGTTTCCCGGTCGCGGCTCCCGGGAACGATCTTCTTGCTCAGGATCTCTCCGGTCGCGGAGATCAGTGCAGCGCGAATATTCGTACCGCCGATATCGACGCCGATTGCACATTGCTGCGTTTTCATGTCTGCGACCGGACCTTATGCTGCCTTGCTGGTGCGCGTATTGTAATAGCGCGCAATGATCGCCTGGATATCCTTCAATCTCGAAACCGCGATCGTCGAAAGCTTCTTTTCCGAGATTTCCCGGTCTATCGAAATGCAGTCCTTCCAAAGCGAACGGCCTGCAATGACGCCCGAAGCGCCGTTCTTCATGGCTGCTTCGACCTGGACGAGAAAGGTCTCGTGATCGACACCGGCCGACAGCACGGCCCATGGAACGTTGCCGGCAAGCTTGGTGATGTTGGCGCAGGCTTCTTCCGAGCCAGGGTAAGGGATCTTCAGCACCTTGGAACCCAATTCCAGGCATGCGCGCGAGCCTTCGAAGATCAGGGCCGGCACTTTCGCTTCGTATTCCGCAGGGCTTTCACCTTCGAGCCGGTAGGTCAGGAACTCGACGACGAGCAGCAGATCCTCGCGACCGAAATCCTCGATGAAGTGCTTCAATGTTGCAAGGTTCTGCGTGTTGGCCTCCGGAACATCCATGCGCAGATAGACCATGATCTTGCCGCCGGTGCCGCCGAGTTGGCGAACGCGCCGGGCATCGATGCCTTCCACCATCTTGGAAATGCGGTAGCCTTCCGGCGATGTGTCCCAACCGGATGCGTCGAGGCCGATCAGAAGCCCGGTGTCGCGCGGAAGAATGCCGCGATCAACGAGATGCGGTACGGCGCAGATCGGATCGACCAGCACGCAGCCGGCGTGGGCGGCGAGGTGGCGGGTAATATCGGCCTTGGTATCGCCGAGCATGTCGTTGCCGATCTTCGCCTGCTCCTCGGGCGTCGAGGCGAGAAGCGACCGCATTCCGCCACGCTGGTCGCACGCGATCACCATCATTGCGCCGTTGGCTCCGCAGATTTGCTGATACGCGCGCTGTTCCGCTGTCGTCATGGCTGTCATCACATCTACTCCCTGTCCGCTGAATTATGGGCGGTTGCTGATCAATTGCTCGACGGAGCCTCTGAAAACGGTCACAATTCTGCGATGCGCCACCGGGTGCGGTTGGCGATGGGATAGCCTTGATTTTTAGGCATTTCGGCAGGATTGCGGTTTAGCCGCTTTTCAGCGATAACTCCTCCAAGTCTCGTTCATGTAACACGTTTCAGAAAGGAATTGCAAGAGTGCCTCCGCAGCCTTCGCAAGAAACTCCGGCATCGCGCGCCATGCTGCACATGGTTGCAAAGCTGCACTATGAGGCAGACATGTCGCAGGTTGACATTGCCAAGAAGGTGGGTGTCTCGACGGCGACGGTGTCCCGCCTGCTGCAGAAGGCCCGTGCAGTCGGGATTGTCAGGATCGAAGTTCTAGACCTCGCCTCACCGGACGAGATCAGGCTCGAACTGATCGAGGCGCTCAAGCTGAAGCGCGCTGCGGTGATCGATACGCCGGCCTCGGGGGTTCTGGGGTCTCTCGCTGCCCCCTTGGGAAACCTGCTGAAAGATGAGGGCCTCGGAACCGGCTCGGTGCTCGGCATAGGCTGGGGGAGGGCTATTCGCGAAGTGCTGATGGTTGGCCTGCCCCGTATTCCCGGTATGCTGGTGGTGCCGTTGAACGGCGGCATGCAGCAGGCGGCGCAGCACTTCCAGATCAATGAGTTTGTCCGCCTGGCTGCCGAACATGTCGGCGGCACGCCCCGTTTCCTGCACGCGCCGTATCTCTCTTCGACGGATCTGCGCGAGGCATTTCTCAGCGACCCCTTCGTGCGCGAGACCACTGGTCTTTGGGACCGCATGGATTGCTGCATCGTCGGAATAGGACTTCCCCACGCCATAAATCCACCCGAAGCGAGTGCCGCCACGCTGAACGAGCAGGCGCTGAGTGCCGTCGGCGATGTCATCCGCCACTATGTCGACATCGATGGCCGGATGCTGACCTGGGTAGGCGAGGAGCGGATGATTGCAGCTTCGCCCGAGCAATTGCGTCGTACCGGATTGGCGATCGGCGTCGTTGCCACCGTCGAGAAGGCGGCCGGCGTCATCGGCGCAGTGCGCGCGGGCATGATCAATGCCCTCGTTACGGACACCGCCACCGCGCAGGCCATCCTCGACATTCTGCGCGCGGAAGCGACACGCTGAGCATCTCGGAAAGTCCATTCGCATTCATTCAAAAATAAGGAAATTCGTTTCAGGAAGAAATTTCACTTGACGAGAGGTGCATCTCGGCATGAGGATCGTGTTGGCCGGTTTCCAGGAGGGGACGCCGTCTAGCATAGAACACTAGCTCATAATGGAGGAGACTATGAAGCGTCGTTCATTCTTCAAGGTTGCCGCTGCTGCGGCAATTGTAACATCCACAGCCCTGACCGCAGGTCACGCCGGCGCTGCGGACAAGAAATATACAATCGCACTCGTACCCGGCCTGACCACAGACGCTTTCTACATCACCATGCGCAAGGGTGCCGAGGCTGCTGCCAAGGCTGTTGGCGCTCAACTGGTGTTCCAGGGTGCACCCGATTTCAATCCGGTCACGCAGGTGCCGGTGCTTGACGCGGTCATTGCCAAGAAGCCTGATGCCATCCTGATCGCCCCGACCGACAAGGACCAGCTGGTCCAGCCGCTGAAAAAGGCGAGCGACGCCGGTATTCCGGTTATCACCGTCGATACGTTCATCGGCACGGGCGTGTATCAAACCGGCGCCGGCAATGCCGATTTCCCGCTCTCCTACATCGCATCCGACAATGTGCTCGGCGGTGAAATCGCTGCCCGCGCGCTGGCAACTGCCGTTGGCGACAAGGGCAAGGTCTATGTCTCCAACGTCAAGCCGGGCGTCTCGACGACCGACCAGCGCGAGCAGGGCTTCAAGAAGGAAATGGCCGCCAACCATCCGAATATCCAAGTGCTCGACACGCAGTTCAACGACAACGATGCCAACAAGGCAGCGTCCCAGGTTCAGGCAGTCTTTGCCCGCAACCCGGATCTCGTCGGTGTGTTCGGCGCCAACCTGTTTTCGGCTCTCGGATCGGCCACAGGCGTCAAGCAGGCGGGCAAGACGGGCGCGGTCAAGGTCGTCGCCTTCGATGCACCGACCAGCATGGTCGACAATCTCAAGTCCGGCCTGGTCGATGTTGCCATCGCCCAGCATCCGGCCGAGATCGGCTATTTCGGTGTCATGGCCGCCTATGCGCACCTGACCGGCAATTCCATCCCGACCGCAATCGGCACGGGCTTTACCATCATCAACAAGGCCAATGTGTCCGACCCAAAGGTCGCGAAGTACATCTACTCTGACTAATCCAAAGGGCGCCCGCGGTCGGTCTCTATCCTCCGCGGGCGGTTTCCAGCGTCAATTTGTAACGCATGCAGCCTTAGGCCGCAGGCCCTGCTCCTGGATGAAAAAATGACAAGCACTGTCGAAACCCCGCCGAAGGCGGACCTGCATGTCGCGCCTCAGGCGGACCATGCCGACCAGACCAAAAGCCTGATCACGCGGATCGCCCAATTGCGTGCCTGGTTGTTTCTCGCCGCGCTGATCCTCGTGTTCGAGATCTGGTCACGCCTTTCGTTCGGCGGAACATTCGTGTTCTCGCCTTTCAATTGGCAGTCGATCGCGATCTTTGCCGTTGCGCCGCTGCTTCTTGCCATCGGCCAGACCTTCGTCATCATTTCGGGCGGCATCGATTTGTCGATGGGCTTTATCATGGGGCTTGCCGCCGTGGTGGCTGCGCACATGACCAACATAGCCGGCCTCTACATGCCGCTGCCGGCTGCCATGATCTTCGGCATTCTCGTCGCCATCCTGGTCGCCACCATTCCGGGCGTCGTCAACGGGCTGCTGATATCGCGGCTGAAAGTTCCGCCCTTCATCGGCACGCTCGGTATGTTCGGCGTCGCACGCGGCGCGGCTTTCCTGCTCGCCGGTGGAACGACGGTGCCTGTCAACAACGACTATTTCGCCATCCTGGGCAACGGCCGCATCTTCGGCATTCCCTACCTGGTCATCGTCACGGCGGTGTTTGTGCTGCTCATGCATTACCTGCTCAGCCAGACCCGCTTCGGCCAGCATAACTACGCGATCGGCGCCAACGCACAGGCTGCCCGTCGCGCCGGGATCGATATCAAGCGCCATCTGATGCGGCTTTACATGCTGTCGGCGGCCTGCGCTGGCCTTGGCGGTGCGCTCTATGCCGCGCGCTTCACGGCAGGTGCTGCCCAGGCGGGCGAACCGCTGTTACTCGATTGCGTTGCGGCCGTGGTCATCGGTGGTGCCAGCCTCTTTGGCGGATCCGGATCGATCCTCGGAACCGTTGCCGGCGCGCTGGTCATCGCCGTCATCCAGTACGGTCTCGTCTTCCTCAATGTCGAACCCTTCTGGCAGTTCATCGCCGTGGGCGTCGTCATCATCATTTCGGTTCTCATTGACCAGGCCCAGCGCCGGTTCACCGGAGCAAAGCAAGATGAATAGCCAGACCCCTCTGCTCGAAGTCCGCAACCTGTCCCGCAGCTTCGGCGCGGTCAAAGCGCTGGAAAACTGCTCGCTGGTCGTCCATCCCGGCGAAGTGGTAGCGCTGGCTGGAGACAATGGCGCCGGCAAGACGACAATGATCAAGACGATTTCCGGCGTCTATCCGCCGACCTCCGGAGACATCCTCATCGAGGGCAAGCCTGTGTCGTTTTCCTCGCCGCAGGACGCGCGGGAAAAAGGCATCGAGACGATCTATCAGGACCTGGCGCTTGCCGATAACCTGACCATCGGTGCCAACATCTTCCTCGGCCGCGAGCCGATGAAAAAGGCCTTCGGCTTCCTGCCGGTCATCGATCGCCAGGCTATGGCCGAGGCTGCCCGCAAGACGATGGCGACACTGGATTTCCATGTAAAACGTCTCGATGCGCCGGTTAGCAACTTTTCCGGCGGCCAGCGGCAGGCGGTGGCAATCGGCCGTGCCGTCTACTGGAATGCCCGCATCCTGATCATGGACGAGCCGACGGCAGCCCTCGGCGTGCCCGAGCAGCGCAAGGTCGTGGCGCTCATCAAATCCCTGAAAGCGCAAGGGCGAGGCGTGGTTTTCATTTCCCATAACCTGCAGGATATTTTTGCCGTCTCCGACCGGATCGTCGTCCTGCGTCGCGGCATCGTTGCCGGCGAAAGAAAGATTGCCGAAACCACTCATGACGAGATCGTCAAGCTGATGATCGGCGGATAGCTGCAGGTCTCCTGGTTTCTCCGAACGGCGATGCAGGTCGCCGTTTGTGGACCTCATGCAGGGGTGCCTGCCGCAGTCAAACTCCTGAGCATTCTCGCATCGCCGGAAGACGCCGCAGAGCAATTGTGCGCAGTGCGGGGTGCTCCGGCGTGGGCTCTCATAACCTTGGGTAAAAGGCAGGCTCATCCCGCAAACATTACGTTTTTAGGTTGCATCTCCCGCTGGCGGTTCTAGATCTCTTCCGCAACGCGCTTTGCATGTTGATCCGCATGATCCGGGAGGAGGAAATCTTGTCAGACCCAGCCACCACGACCACGGTGCCTTACACGGCCGAGGAAACCCGCCACCGCATCGTTGCGATCATGGCTGCATCTTCGGGCAACCTTGTGGAATGGTTCGATTTCTACGTCTACGCCTTCACCGCGCTCTATTTCAAAAGCTCGTTTTTCCCCAACCAGGATCCGACGGTCCAGCTGCTTCAGACGGCCGGGGTTTTCGCTGCGGGCTTCCTGATGCGGCCGATCGGCGGTTGGCTCTTCGGCCGCGTCGCCGATCGTCTCGGGCGCAAGACCTCGATGCTGATCTCGGTATCGATGATGTGCGGCGGCTCGCTGATGATCGCGGTCCTGCCGACCTATGCGCAGGTCGGGGTCCTCGCGCCCTTCCTGCTGCTGGTCGCACGGTTGATCCAGGGTCTGTCGGTGGGCGGCGAATACGGCACGACCGCAACCTACATGTCCGAAGTCGCATTGCGCGGCCGGCGCGGCTTCTTCTCGTCTTTCCAGTATGTCACGCTGATCGGCGGGCAACTGCTGGCGGTGCTGGTGATCGTCATCATCGAGGCGCTGATGACCAGCGAACAGATCACCGAGTGGGGCTGGCGCATTCCCTTTGCAATCGGTGCCGTCGCTGCCGTCGTATCGATCTTCCTGCGTCGCACCCTGACGGAGACCCAGAATGCTGAAACCCGCAACAGCAAGGAAGCAGGCTCGCTCTCGGCACTTTTCCGCAATCATACCCCCGCTTTCCTGACGGTCCTCGGCTACACCGCCGGCGGGTCGCTGATCTTTTACACCTTCACCACGTACATGCAGAAATATCTCGTCAATACGGTCCACATGCCGGTGAAAACGGCGAGCTACGTGATGACCGTGGCGCTGTTCCTCTACATGTGCATGCAGCCGATATTCGGTGCCTTGTCCGACCGGATCGGCCGCCGCAACAACATGCTGCTGTTCGGCGGGCTCGGCACTCTTTGCACGTTGCCGATCCTCGTCACGCTGCAGCACGTCACCGACCCCGTCATAGCAGGCGTCCTGATCGTGGTCGCACTCGCCATCGTCAGCTTCTACACTTCGATCAGCGGCATCGTGAAAGCCGAGATGTTTCCGGCCGAAGTGCGCGCCCTCGGCGTGGGTCTCGCTTATGCCGTGGGCAACGCTATATTCGGCGGCTCCGCAGAATTCGTGGCGCTATCGATGAAGAACGCCGGAAACGAGCAGCTGTTCTACTGGTATGTCACCATCATGATGATAATCGCCTTCCTCGTCGCCCTAAGACTCCCCCGCCAGGCACGCTATCTGCACGATGACCATTAAGTAAGGGCGGATTCGAGCCTGAGGTATTGCGTGTTTCAGGATCGTGACGGGAGGTGAATGATGGACTGGTCGTGGCAAGGGCTGAGGCGCTCATATCTGACGACGCCTGTGCTGCTGCGGTCTATTCCGGTCGGTATGGTCATCGCATGCGGCGTCGTTGCCACCAGCTGGACGCATAGTTTGCTGAGCAACCATCAACAACTCGTCGTCCACGCCTATCAGGTCATAGACACCACCAAAGACGTACTGATCGGCCTCGACGATGCCGAGACGGGACAGCGGGGATACCTGTTGAGCGGAGATAGCCGCTATCTGGATCCGTACGAAAAGGCCTTGACGAGACTGACGCAACTGCGCGCGACCTTGGCGGTATCGATCTCCGACAACACAGTTCAGGTGGAACGGGTGCGCAGGCTGAACGGTCTTATCGACGAGAAGCTCGCGGACTTGCAGCAATCGATAACCACGCACGACGTCAAGGGTTTCGAGGCGGCGAGGACGATGGAACTCGAAATGATGCAGAAAGCCACGATGGACAGCATCCGGCGGGTCATTGGGGATGTGACCGAAACCGAAAAATCACTTCTTGCCGCCCGACAGACAAAGGTGGATCGGGACGAGATGCTTATCCGCGTGGTCGCCATCCTCGTCGGTCTCGCATCCTTCCTGACCCGTGCCGGTATTGAAGTCTACCTTGCAAGGACCGGGCGTGCATCGGTTGCAAGCCCTAGGGCTGACGCAGCCGTCCCAAGCCAGAGCTTGGAGAGAGACTGTTGAGCGCTGGCATGCCCGACGGCACGCGACATGCTTCCGGCCGCTGAAACGCAAGTATTTCTAGAATACAGGCTAATTGGTCGGTTAGCGCTGTTCGGCATATTTTGAAAATGCCCGGTGTTGCGCTTGCCACCCTCAGCCGCAGATTTCAGGGCAACGTCACGCCCTTTGCCGACACTTCCCGACTGGCCTCCGGTTCCCCCAAATTGCTGCACTGCCACAAATTTAGCCACTGAAAAACGGTGCGAATTTTTTAGCGTCGTCCGCTTGACAATTCATGGCTGATAAAGCTCTTTATCAAAATCCAGTAAAACAGACGCATGTCCGGTATATTGGACAGTCAATAAATCATCTTCTTAAGGGGAACGTCATGACCTTTTCTATTCGTGCCGGCCTGATCGCCCTGGCCGCAGCAGCAGCTCTTTCCAGCCCTGTTCTTGCCGACGGCAGCAAGCTCGATGAAGTGCTGGCACGCGGCCACCTGGTAATGGGTACCGGCAGCACCAATGCGCCGTGGCACTTCAAAAGTGCGGACGACAAGCTGCAGGGCTTCGATGTCGACATGGGCCACATCATCGCCAAGGCTTTGTTCGGCGACCCGGACAAGATCGAATACGTCAACCAGTCGTCCGACGCCCGTATTCCGAACATTACCACGAACAAGGTCGACATCACCTGCCAGTTCATGACTGTCACCGGCGAGCGCGCCCAGCAGATTGCCTTCACCATTCCCTATTACCGCGAAGGCGTCGGCCTCATGCTGAAGGCTGACGGCCAGTATGCTGATTATGCCGCGCTGAAAGCGGCAGGCTCGTCGGTCACCGTATCTGTGCTGCAGAATGTCTATGCCGAAGCCATGGTCCACGCGGCGCTTCCGGACGCCAAGGTCGACCAGTACGACTCCGTCGATCTCATCTACCAGGCCCTGGAATCCGGCCGGGCCGATGCTGTCGCCACCGACCAGTCATCGCTCGCCTGGTACATGACCCAGAACGCCGGCAGGTATAAGGACGCCGGCTATGGCTGGAACCCGCAGACCTATGCTTGCGGCGTCAAGCGCGGTGACCAGGACTGGCTGAACTTCGTTAACACGGCGCTGCATGAAGCGATGACCGGCGTCGAGTTCGATACCTATGCGAAGTCCTACAAGACCTGGTTCGGCAAGGACCTGACGCCGCCGCAGATCGGCTTCCCGGTCGAATTCAAGTAATTGGCTCAGGGGAGCGAGGCATCTCTCGCTCCCTGTTTCTGCGAGGACGACCATGGGTTACACGCTGAATTTCTCTGCGGTCTGGCGCAATTTTGATTTTCTCTGGAGCGGTTTGGCGTTGAGCCTCGGCCTGGCGGTCATCTCGATCGTGATTGGCGCCGTAATTGGCCTGGTGGTTGCATTTGCCTTGCTGTCGAAACAGCGGTTCGTGGCGATCCCGGCGCGCTGCTATGTGACGCTGATACGCAACCTGCCTATCCTCGTGCTGGTCCTGTTTGCCTATTTCGCGCTGCCGCAGATGGGGTTCAGGCTGGACAAGGTGAAAAGCTTCATCCTGGTGCTTTCCCTCTATTCGGGCGCCTATCTGGCAGAAGTATTTCGCGCCGGGCTGCTGTCTATTCCGAAGGGCCTGACCGAAGCCGGCCTCGCCATCGGCCTGACCTCAAGCCAGATCCGCACCTCGATTATCGCGCCGCTGATGTTCCGGAACGTGCTGCCGTCGCTGTCCTCGACGATCATATCCCTGTTCAAGGACACATCGCTTGCAGCGACCATTGCCGTGCCGGAACTGACCTTCGCCGCCCGCAAGATCAATGTCGAAAGCTTCCGTGTCATCGAGACATGGATGGTCACCTCCGCTCTCTATGTCGCCACCTGTCTTCTCATTGCTGCCGTCATGCGCTTCTTCGAGCGCCGGCTGGCGCTGCCGAGGTAAGCCGATGTCCCACAGTTTCCTCGAACAGCTCTGGATTGCCCGCTATGTGATCGTCAGTGGGCTGATGATGACGATATCGATCTCGCTGCTGGCCATCCTTGCCGGGTCGGTCGTCGGTGTGTTCGTCGGGCTCGCGCTGGCCTATGGCAACATGGCGCTGCGGTTTGTCGTGCGGGCCTATACCGACATCATCCGCGGCACGCCGGTTCTCGTGCTTGTTCTGGCCAGCTACTATGTATCGAGTGCCGTCGGTCTTGACCTCGGTCCTTTTTCTGCCGGCGTGCTGGCACTGGCCATCTTCTGCTCGTCACATGTCGGCGAGATCGTGCGCGGCGCGCTGCAGGCGATCCCCCGGGGCCAGACGGAAGCTGCCAAGGCGATCGGCCTGACATTCACGCAGACATTCACCTCCGTGCTCTGGCCGCAGGCCTTGCGCCAGTGCCTTCCGGCCTGGGTCAACACGGCTGCGGAAATCGTCAAGGCGTCGACGCTGCTTTCGGTCATCGGCGTTGCCGAGCTGTTGCTGCGCAGCCAGGAAATCATCTCGCGCAACTTCATGAGCCTGCAGTTCTATTTCCTCGCAGGCGCTCTCTATTTCGTCGTCAATTTCGGGATCGAGCGCTTTGGCAAATTCGTCGAGCGCAAGACCATGCTGCCATCCTGAGGAGGCTTGCCAATGGCCAGGACCATGCTTGAAATCAAAGGCCTGCGGAAAACCTACGGCCACCATGAGGTGCTGCAGGGCGTCGATTGTTCCGTCGCGGAAGGCGAGGTGATCTCGATCATCGGCTCGTCGGGTTCCGGCAAGACGACGATGCTTCGCTGTATCAACATGCTCGAGGAGTTCCAGGGCGGAACCATCAACCTCGATGGCGAGGAGATTGGCTACCACATCGAAGGCAGCTCGCGCCGCCGCAAAAGCGAACGGGAAATCGCACGCCAGCGCGCGCTGACGGGCATGGCCTTCCAGCAATTCAATCTCTTTCCCCATATGACAGCGGCCGAAAATGTCATGCTCGGTCTCATCAAGGTGAAGAAGATGCCGAAAGCCGAAGCCCGGACGCTTGCCGAGCGCTGGCTCGATCGCGTCGGCCTCTCGGCGCGCAGCAATCACTATCCCGGCCAGCTATCGGGTGGCCAGCAGCAGCGCGTTGCGATTGCCCGAGCGATTGCGATGTCCCCGCGCCTGATGCTGTTCGATGAGGTGACCTCTGCGCTGGACCCGGAGTTGGTGGGCGAAGTACTGCAGGTTATCAAGGGGCTGGCGGCAGATGGCATGACCATGCTGCTGGTCACGCACGAGATGCGTTTTGCCTATGAGGTGTCGTCCCGGGTTATCTTCATGAACCAGGGTGTCATCTGCGAAGAGGGCGATCCCAGGGAGATGTTCGTACAGCCGAAGACCGAGCGGCTCGCCGAGTTTTTAAAGACCTCGAGTTTCAACTAAGCAGGAAAGTGAAATATTATGACGATCAAACGTTATGGCGCCGGAGAAAAAGGCGCTGGCGGTCAACCCCTTCCGTTCGCAAGAGCCACGGAAGCCGGCGGCTGGCTTTATGTTTCCGGCCAGGTGCCCATGGAGAATGGCGAGATCGTGCCCGGCGGCATCGTCACCCAGAGCCGGAAGGCCATCGACAACATGATAGCCATCCTCGATGAGGCCGGCTACACGCTTCAGGATGTGGTGCGCGTCGGTGTCTGGCTCGACGATCCGCGGGATTTCTGGAGTTTCAATGGCGTCTACGCCGAATATTTCAGCGAGAATCCTCCCGCGCGCGCTTGTGTCCAGTCGCGCATGATGGTCGATTGCAAGGTCGAGGTGGATTGCGTCGCCTATCGCTCGGATCGCGCCTAAGTATTGGAGAAATGCATGGCTGAGGCTGCTGTCGAGATCGCATCGCGACGCACCAGAGGACTGGATCGCGCTTTCGAGATCCTGGAGTTTCTGCGCGCCAAGCGCCAGCCCATGAGGCCCAACGAGATCGCGGCAGAAATAGGCGCGCCGCGATCCTCGGTATACGAATTGGTCAACCTGCTTCTCGGCCACGGCATGCTCGACTATCAGGGAGACGACGGGCGGGTGTTCCTCGGCCGTCGTCTGTATTTCCTTGGAACAGCCTATGCCGAGCATTTCGATCTGATGCGGGAATGCGAGCGCATGCTGACCCGGCTTGCGGTGGAAACGCGCGAAACTGCCCAGATGTGTCTGCTCGAAGGAAACAAGTACACTGTCGCGATGATGCGCGAGGGCATTCGACCCTTCCGTATTTCCTCCAACGTAGGCGAAACAGTTTCGATCCCCTGGACGGCGTCGGGACGGCTGCTCGTCTCACACCTGACCGACGAGCAGATTATCGATTTGATCCCGCCGGAAGATTTCACGCTGCCGGACGGCAGGCAGCTGGATCCTGCAACCTTTTTGGCCGAGGTGCGCACTGCAGCTCGTGACGGATATTTCACCTTCAACAGCGAGGTGGAAAACTTCACCCATTGTTTCGCCGTGCCGATTTACCAGGCCGGTGGCAACTGCATTGCCACCCTCTGCCTCGTCGCGCCTCGGGAAGATGGATTGCGCAACCGCGACTCCTATCTGGAGAGCCTGTTGACGGCCGCGAACGAGATCTCCGACAAGCTCGGGTTTCACAACGAGCGTGCAAGGGTGGCCGTCCCCCGCTGAGGTTTCCGGGCTGGCTGCCTGTTTGGGTCGCAGTCCCTGTCCGTCTCGCAGCGCGGCCATGCTCATAAGTTTATGCGTTTTTTAGCAATACGACCCACCGAATTGATGTACTCTGCCCTCAATAGCAGGAACCGGGAAAAGCCGGCCTACAAGGGGAAGTCGATGCATGAGATACGTCGTCGATGATATCAGCGGTCAAGCCGGGGGCGATGCCTGGCAGGCTGCCGTGACCGAAACCTACTTTCCACTCGATACCGAATACCGCAACAGGCGGGAATTCAGGGGCGTGCTGGAGACATGGTCTCTAGGCCTCGTCGGTGTGTCGAGGATGGAGTGCGACGGCGTCAGTTATCGTCGCCATCGCCGCCACTTTCTCAACGAACGCGATGCCAGTCTTCTCATTACCATTCCGGAAGTCAGCGAAGTCGACTTCTCGCAGGGCTCGCGCAGCGTCAATTGCAAGCCGGGCGGCTTCATTCTGGAGCGTGGCGATGCCCCCTATGAATTCTGGCACGGCCGCCCGAATGCCCTCTGGGTGCTGAAGGTCCCGGCTGCGAGCGTCCGATCGCGGATCGGCTCGACGGATCGGTTCAGCGCGCTCAGTTTTGACGGGACCCGCGGCGTCGCCGCTCTCTTTCTCGATACGGTTCGGACCACGATCAACCATGTCGACGACATCGACGACGTCGCGCGTGAACTGACCGGCCGACACATTCTCGAAATGCTTTGCCTGTCGATCGTCAGCGACGACCGCGTGCTCGATAGCAATATCTCCTCGATACGGGCAGGGCACCTGCATCGCGCCGAGCAGTACATTCGCGACAATATCAAGAATGCAGATCTCGGTCCGCAATCGGTAGCGGAAGCTGGCGGCATTTCGTTGCGCTACCTGCAGGGCCTGTTCCAGGACAGCAACAAGTCGATCAACGGTTTCATCCGCGACAGCCGTCTCGAGCGCTGTGCCGAGGAACTGATGTCGCTGACCGTCACCACGACGATTGCCGAAATCGCTTATCGATGGGGCTTTACCGACCAGTCGCAGTTCTGCCGTCACTACAGATCGAAATTTGGCTGTTCGCCGAGCGAGACGCGCCGCGAGGCCTTGCTTCGGGCAGGCAGGACCCACCCAGGGAAAAAGCCGCACTAGCCACTTCGGCCTAGCGGCAAGGGAAATTTGACGCCGTCCGGCGACCGATCCGGACTTTCGCAACTACCGGACAATCGAAGCGCCATTCCGTGACGGGTTGGCGAAAGAAGACTGCTGTCCGGTCGAACCATCCAGAGGACAGATCATGGCGAAGACGAGAGTTGCGGTGGATGTGGGAGGGACCTTCACCGACATCTGCATCATGGATGAGGAGACCGGGGCGATTCGTATCGAGAAGACGGCGTCGACCCCGGATGATCCGATGCAGGCGATCATGAACGGCATCGAGCAGGGCGGCATCGAGCTTTCCGAGGTCACCATGTTCTCGCACGGGACCACGGTCGCCACGAATGCGCTGATCACACGGCGTTTGCCACGAACGGCAATGGTCTGCACCGAGGGCTTTCGCGATGTCGTCGAAATCCGGCGCGCCAACAAGGAGGACCTCTGGGACACCTACAAGGACGTCGCCAAGCCCTACATTCCACGCCGCGACCGGCTGACGGTTGGCGAGCGTGTCGACGCCGAGGGCACGGTACTCGAAGCCCTCAACGAGGACGATGCCCACCGTGTTGCCGCGATCCTGAAAAGGCGCGGCATCAAATCGATCGCTGTCTGTTTCATGAATTCCTACGTCAATGGCGCAAATGAACGGCGCATGCGCGATATCCTCAAGGCCTCGATGCCGGAGGTGCCGGTGTCCATTTCCTCCGAAGTCATGCCGGAGATCTTCGAGCACGAGCGCTTCTCGACGACGATGGCAAACGCCGTCTGCGCGCCGGTAGTTGTCGATTACGTCTCCCGGCTCGGCGAAAAGCTGGCTGCCGGCGGTTACCGGCGAGACCTGCTGTTGCTGCATTCCGGCGGCGGCGTGATGACGCCAGCGAGTGTCATAGACTTCTCCGCCAGGCTTGCCGGATCGGGGATCGCGGCAGGCGCCATCGCCAGCCGCTTTATCGGCAATCTTTGCGGGTTTCAGAACTCGATCGGCTTCGACATGGGCGGAACGAGCACGGATGTTTCGCTCGCCTGGAACGGTCAGTCTCGTATCACCAAGGACTGGTATATCGAGTTCGGCTATCCCATCCGCTTTCCCTCTATCGAGGTGCTGACGATCGGTGCCGGCGGCGGGTCGCTGGCCTGGCAGGACGAGGGCGGATCGCTACGCAACGGCCCCCAGTCGGCCGGCGCCAATCCCGGCCCGGCCTGCTATCGAAACGGCAATCGGATTGCCACGAACACAGATGCAAATGTCGTCCTCGGCCGTCTCGGCAGCAGCCTCGCAGGCGGCAAGATCACCCTCGATCCGGCGCTCGCCGAGGAGGCCGTCCAGGAAACGGTGGCGACACCATTCGGCATGGAGCTTCACGCGGCTGCCGAGGCAATCGTCGCCGTCGCCAATGCAAACATGGCCAATGCCGTGCGCCTGATGTCGATCAGCCGTGGGTACGATCCGCGCGACTTCGCGCTCGTTGCCTTCGGGGGTGCCGGCGCCTTGCACGGGGCGGCTGTCGCAAGGGAGCTTTCCATTCCGACCGTGATCGTGCCTCCCAATCCCGGCGTCACCTCGGCCCTCGGTTGCCTGCTTGTCGATGTGCAGCACGACTTCTCCGAGAGCTTCATGACCGACGCCTCCATCGTTGCGCCGGCGGAGCTGGAGGCTGCGTTCCAGCGCATGGAGGCGCAAGCGTCCGAGCGCTTGCTGCACGAAGGGATAGCGCCGCAGGATATGGCGCTCCAGCGGACCGTCGAGATGATGTATCAGGGCCAGTGGCGCTCGCTCGCTGTCAGCGCACCCGCCCCGATCGTGAGTATTGCGTCCCTGATCGATACTTTCCACGCGGAGCACGAGCGCGAGTTCAACTACCGCCGCGACGAAGCCCCGGTCGCCATCTTTCGCGTCGCAATCAAGGCGATCGGTCTCGTGCCCAAGGCCGAGCTGCCGAAATACCCGGTGCGCGACCATGCGCCTGCGCCCCTCGGCCGACGCGCGGTCTGGTTCGACGGCAAATCCTACGATGCGGCGATCTATCAGCGTGAGGTGCTTGAAGCAGGCGCCACCATCTCCGGCCCCGCAATCGTCGAACAGTTTGATTCGACCACGGTTGTCCCGCCAGGCATGAGCGCCCGGGTGGACGCATTCCTGAATATTCTTATCGGAACGAAAGGCTGAGAAATGACCAACTTCGTGGAAACCGAAAAGAGCCTCGATCCGGTCACCTTCGAGGTGCTCAAGAATTCCTTCATCACCACGGTCGACCAGATGGCCGAACAGATGCTGCGCACCTGTTATTCGTTCGTCATCTACAACCGCGACTTCTCCAATGCGTTGCATGATGCTGACGGCAACTCGGTTGCACAGGGCAACTACGACATCGCAGTCCATGTCGGCACGCTGCACAATACCTGCAAGGAAGTAATCCGCGTATTCGAAGGCGACATGGCGCCGGGCGACGTCTACGCAATCAACGATCCCTACGCCGGCGGAACCCACTTCAGCGATGTGCGGCTTGTGCGTCCGATCTTCGACGAAGACACGTTGATCGGGTTTTCGCAGTCGAACGGGCACTGGTCGGACCTCGGAGGGTCGGTCCCCGGCTCCTTCGACGTCACCGCCCGTGACATGTTCCGGGAGGGCATGCGTATCACGCCGGTGAGACTATTCCGTGCCGGCCGCTTCTGCTCCGATGTCGCCAATCTGATCGCCGCCAATACCCGCGATCCGGCATCGATCATTGGTGATATCCATTCGCAGGCCCAGGCGACCCAGGTAGCGGAGCGGGAACTGCTGCGTCTCGTCAAGAAATACGGCCGCGACACCGTCGTGCGCGGTATGGAGGAGGTTCAGGACTATGTCGAGCGGGCCGTCCGCAAGCGCCTTGCCGAATTGCCCGACGGCACCTGGGAAAGTGTCGACTATATCGACCGCGATCTCGGCGGCGGGGAAGGGATGATCCCCATCCACATCAAAATGACAATCAAGGGCGACACGATCCATTACGATTTCACCGGCAGCCACAAGACGATCGGCTCCATGTACAATTCCGCACCGGGGGCTACCTTTTCAGCAGTGGTCGCGGGAATGAAGACCTTCTTCCCGGATCTGCCCCTCAACAGCGGCTTTTATCGCATGATCGAGGTGACCGCGCCGAAGAACAGCGTGGTCAGTGCCGAGTGGCCGGTGGCAGTGACCGGATTCCTGATGCCGTTCGAGAAAATCATGAATTCGATCTTCGAGATGTGGTCGCAGATCATGCCGGAACGCGCCATCGCATGCGCTTTCAATCTCGAATATCTGCTGGCGGGCGGTCGCGACGCGCGCAAACCGGAAAAGCCGATCTTCATGTTCTACGAGTGGCTTCCGGGCGGATGGGGCGGGCGCAACGGCAAGGACGGCGCCGACGTGACGACTGCCTGCTTTGGAACCGGCCTGATGTCGCAGCCGAACGAAGGCAACGAGCGCGTCAACCCGACGCGGACGACGGAGTTTCAGATCAAGCAGGATTCCGCCGGTCCCGGCAAATGGCGCGGTGGTGTCGGCGTGCAGAAGACCTCGGTGTTGCTGGCGGCCGAAGATGCCGTGATGTCCTATATCTGCGATCGCGAGCGCGCCGTGGTCTGGGGTGTCGAGGGCGGGCTCCCCTCTATGCCGCACGGGCTGACGATCCGCCGCGCGGGCGAGGAGGTCGACACCTGGCTCGGTTCGGTCTTTTCCGACTATCCGGTGTTCACGGGCGATCAATTCGCCCGGCCGACAGCTGGTGGCGGCGGCTTCGGCGATCCGCTGGAGCGCGATCCGCTTCATGTGCTGGAGGACGTGATCGACGATTATGTCTCCATCGAGCGCGCCAAGGTCGACTACGGCGTCGTGTTGAAGGTCATAGATCGCGATCTCTGCGAGTACGAAATCGATCTCCCCGCAACAGAAACTGCCCGCACCGAGATTCGCCAAAACCGCAAGGAATGGGCGCGGTCGGATCCGGCGATGGTATCGGCTCGCTACAAGTCGGGCGAGATCGACTCCATGGATGCGGTTCGTCGCTTCGCCGTCATTCTCGATTGGGAGAGCGGCAACGTTCTCGAGAACACGACCCGGCAATTCCGCGAGAGCTTCGAGAGGCGCAGCGTAGCACACTGGAAGTGAGCGCCAGCGGCATTGCCTCGGTTGAGCTCGGGAAGCTGTATCTCTTTTTACGATACTAGATTCAGGAAACTACTATTTCACGGGAAGGCTTGCCTCTGAAATGATGCTGGAAAGCCGCAAAGACGGCGATTGAAGGGGTAAACGTCAATGTCCGAAAATCTGCGGCGGTCCCTGACCGTTGCCGGCAGCATCGATGAGGCGCTTGCCGCGCGCCGGCAGGGTGCGGCGATCCTCGCCGGCGGAACGTGGCTGATGCGCGATCCCCGTCGGGGCCACGCGTTGCCCGATGCATTAGTGTCGCTCCACAGGATTGCCGGGCTGACCAGCGTCGACATCGAGACCGGGCGCGTGACGATCGGCGCTGCCGTAACCCATGATGCGCTTGCCCGGTCACTTGCGGGCATAGGTGGCCTTGAGGCGGTGGCTGAAGCTGCCTCCGGTGCTGCCAACCCGGCAATCCGCCGGGTGGCGACTGTCGGCGGCAATCTCTGCACGCAAGACTTCGCCGCCGCCGATCTTCTGCCCCCGCTGTTGGCCATCGAGGCGGAAGTTGAGCTGTACGGCGACCAAGGGACAATGCGTGTCCCGATGGTGTCGTTTCTCACGGATCGGAAACGGCTGCTCGCCGATGCCATCCTCGTCAGGGTGATCATCAACCGCGACAGCGCCGCCAGCGCGCATGTGAGGCTGCCGTTGCGCCGGGCAGGCGACTATCCGGTTGCCATCGTTTCGATGGCGCGCCGCCTCGATGGCCGAATTCTCGTTGCCGTCGGCTCGGTCGAGCATGTGGCGCGGCGCTGGCTTTCGCTTGAACAGGCGTTTGCAGCCGAGCCGGGCGGATCGCCCGCTGAAGCCGAAACGGCCTATACCCTTGCTACCGGTTGCAACGACTTCCGGGGCCGCGACGGAATGGAGGCGGATGGCTGGTACCGGCGGCAGGTGTTGCCGGCGCTTGTCCGCCGATGCATGGCAGCACTTCTGAAGACGGAGGCCACCCGATGACCGTCACCCTTCACATCAATGGCTCCCGCTACCGTTTCAACGGCGATCCGATGACTCCGCTGGTCGATATACTGCGGCGGGAACGTTTCCTGACAGGTACCAAGGCCGTTTGCCGCGAGGGATTTTGCGGCGCCTGCACGGTGAGCGTCGACGGAGAGGCGATCATGTCGTGTCTCAGCCCGGTGGGATTGCTCGATGGCGCCACCGTGGTGTCGATCGAGGCGATGGCGACCGGCGATGGACCGCTGCATCCTCTCCAGGCCGCCTTCGAGGCAGCGGATGTGGTCCAGTGCGGAATGTGTTTTCCCGGCATGGTCATGAGCCTTGCGCCTTTCCTTCGCGACAACCCCGCGGCCAGCCGGGACGATGTGAAATCGGCGATGGTGGGCAACATCTGTCGCTGCACGGGCTATGAACGGATCATCGATGCGGTGATGGATGTCCTCGGACAGCAGGCCGAGGAGCACGTCCATGACTGATGTTTCGACGACCGTGATGGATCTTCCCCGCCGAGACACCCGCGACAAGCTGCGTGGACGAACGAAATACACCAATGACAGGGCCCGTCCGGATATGCTGCACGCTGTCCTGTTGCGGTCCACCGTGCCCGCCGGCCGCATTACCCGGCTCGATGTGTCCGCTGCTCTCGAGTGCCCCGGTGTGCTGGGAATTGCGACCGCAGCGGATGCGCCCGGCAATTACGGCATCGGTATCGCCGACCACCCGCTCTTTGCCGTCGATGTGATCCGCTACAATGGCGAGCCGCTCGCCGCGATTGCCGCCGAAAGCGAGGCCGAGGCGCGGGCGGCCCTGGCGGCAATCATTCTGGAGATCGAACCGCTTGCGCCAGTGCTGACGATGGCGGAGGCGCTGGCGCCCGGAGCGCGATTGCTGCACGAGGACTGGCGGACATATGAAGTGCTGACCGAGGGCGGTGCACGATCCGGCAACATTGCCTGGGAAGCGAAATCGGTACGAGGCGATGTCGATGCCGCCTTTGCCCGCCCCGATGTGACGATCGTCGAAAGCAATGTCGTCGTCGGCAGGCAGAGCCATGTTCCCTTCGAGCCGCGTGTCGCAATCGGCAGCTGGGAGGACGGCCGGGCGCATATCCAGACATCGACGCAGGTGCCATGGACCGTGCGCAATGTGACCGGTCGCGTCATGCAATTGCCGCCGGGCCGCGTTCGCGTCACCGTTCCACCGGTCGGCGGTGCATTCGGCTTGAAATTCGATGCGTCGATCGAGCCCATCACAGCTCTGCTGGCTCGTATGACGGGCCGAAGCGTCATGCTGGAGAACACCCGACAGGAAGAGATGGCAACCTGCCTCTGCCGGGAGAATGCAGAGATCAAAATTCGCTCGGCCGTTTCGGCAGAGGGCGAGATCGTCGGGCGCGAGGCCGTCGTGCTGATGGATTGCGGGGCCTATGGTGGCGAGCAGGTCTTTCTCACCACCATGACCTCCCATACCCTCGGAGGTAGCTACCGGCTGGGTGCTGCCCGCCTCGTCAGCCGCGCCGTCTACACCAACACGCCACCGAACGGCGCCTTCCGGGCCTGCAACGGCGTCTATAACGGCTTTGCGCTGGAGCGCCATACCGACGAGATATGCGCCGCAATCGGCATGGATCCCATGGAGTTCCGCAAGCGTAATGTGCTTGGCGACGGCGATCTCGGGCCGACCGGGCAGGTGTTCGAGGGTGATGTCCTGCGTCCGATGCTGGAGCGGATGGAGGTGCTACGGGAAAATACGGGAACGGCGGAAGCCCGGGCCGACGGTCGCCTTTACGGCCGCGCCACCACCGTGGGAACCTGGTTCATCTTCGTCGGGCCGTCTGCTGCGACCATCAATCTGAATGCCGACGGCAGCGCCACGCTGGTGACGTCCGGCGTCGAGATCGGCTCGGGAACAATGGTGCAGGCGCTGCCGCAGATCGTTGCCGGCCAGCTTGGGCTGCGACCGGAGCAGGTCGTGGTGCGCGAGGCGGATACGGATTCCGCCGGGCTGGATGTCGGGGTCGGTGGCGGGCGGACGACCGTCTCCATCGGTGCGGCGAGTGTGGGTGCGGCGGCCGAAGTCCGTGAAAAGCTTCTGCGGACGGCCAGTGAGATGTTGCAGACCGCCGCGAGCGACCTGGTGTTGCGCGAAGGGCGGGTGGAAATTGCCGGGCGACCCGGGACCGGGGTCTCCATCCCGACGGTGGTCGCCCATGCGCAATCGACCACGGGGCCGATCAGCGGTACAGGCAGCTTCACCGCGAAGAACACGCCGGCAATGGCAGGCTGCGCGATGGGCCACTTTATCGACGCGCTCGATATTCCCGTCTTCGTGGTCCACGAGGCTGAAGTGGCCGTCGATCCGGATACCGGGCATGTCGAGGTTCTGGCCTATCGGGTGGTGCAGGATGTTGGACGCGCGCTCAACCGTCGGGCCATCATGGGCCAGATCCAGGGCGGCGTCGTCCAGGGCCTCGGCTATGCGCTGCACGAGGAAGTGACGATCACCGCTGACGGCCGGATCGCGGAAGACGGCTTCGAGACCTACCGCGTGCCCCTGGCCGGGGATGTCGTGCCTGTCGTCGCGGATCTCTATGAGGGCGCGCCGTCGATGGGCCCGCTCGGGACAAAGGGAGCAGGTGAAGTCCCGATCCTTGCCGTCGGCTCGGCCATCGCCTGTGCGGTTGCGCGCGCAATCGGCAAGCCGGTCTCCAGCCTGCCGCTAACGCCGCCGCGCGTCCTGCGCCTGATCAACGATCTCGAACCCACCCCCACCCATCCGCACATCGCCGCAGATTGGGCGACCAATACGCTGGGCTAGGCTTGTTGCCGCGTCAGGACGTCGATAGTGCCGATCGCCTGCCGCATTCGACGTGATGGAGCTGGCGGTATTTTACGTCTGGGCAGATGCCATAGGGATTATTTTCTGAGAGCCATTTCTATCTCGTCGAGAACCTTGTCCTTGCCGATCCCGGTCAGAAAGGCCAGGCCCTTGATCACCGGTTTCGTGACGGATGCGGAAATGGGCGTGGTGGAGACGATAAAGTCGACGCCGTCGGCAAGCGACGGGACCTCGGTCGCCTTCGCCTGCATGGCGTTGAAAAACAGGCCACGCTTCTTCATTTCTTCGGTCACTGCAGCGTTCACGGCCGTCGACGTGGCAATTCCGGTACCGCATGCGAAAAGGATCGTTTTCTGCTTGGCCATGTTCAGGATTCCTTTGGTGAGCCGAGAAGCACCCTGACGTCATAAAGCGTTTTGGCGCGCTTCAATCCATCGAGCGTCGTCGGGCTTTGAATGGCTTCGATAATTTGTTGAAGGGTTTCGATCTGCTTGTCCTTGTCGTTGATGGCAAGCAGGAAAACGGTACCGACAGGGAGCAGTTCTTCCGGTTCCTCCATATTGGCGAACACAACCGGCGTCGACAGGGTCGCCATGGCAACGCCTGCCTTGATTACGTGCTCCGGGTCGGTGTGCGGCACGGCGACATTTTCGTCCCGCTCCAGCGGCAGTCCTGTCGGCAGATTCTTTTCGCGGCTGACAACGGCGTCCGCGTAGGTAGCCTTGACATATCCGAGCGTCTGCAGCCGGGCTGCGAGTAGCCGGATTACCTCTTCCGCCGTGGTAGCCCGAACATCGAGCAGGATGGCTTCCGGTTCCAGTATGTCCAACAGGGTAGGCATGTCGTCTCTCCAGTTTCTGTCACACCCGCACAAGGACTTTAGAGTGCGAGTGTCGTCTTTGCCGGTCTGGTTTACCAACGCCTTCTCTCAGGCCGCAGAAGCTTCCACCGGCTCGTCTTCCGCCCCGGCGGCCCGTTCCCAGGCAAGACTATTGCGCCGATAAAGGGCGAAGAGTGCCGCGATGATGGCCGCGAGCAGGACGATGCCGAAGACGCCGAGCCCCTGGATCGCGTTGATGATGACATAGGGGATCCAGAGGAAGCCGTCGACAACGGAGGTGACTTGCAAAGCGTTCGCCGGCAGCTTGAAGCCGGATGAGACGGCAGCGCTGGTAAACAACGGTGCAAGCGCATTCGCCACATAGAAGCCGATGGCAAGCGTCACGGTTCCAACCACGACCATGCGGAACACGTTGCCCTTGAGCAGCGGTGCCGTCAGGGCGACGATGAAAGGGATGACCGCGAGATCGGCAAACAGAATGACGCGATTACCCGGCAGGATAACCGAGAGGATGATCGCAATCGGAACCAGGATGAGCGACGACGAGATCGCCGCCGGATGACCAATCAGGATGGCGGAGTCCAGGCCGACGAGAAGTTCGCGGTCTCCGGTTCTCTTTCGCACGAACGCCTGTGCAGCGTCTGAAACCGGAAGCAGGCCTTCCATCAGCACTTTCACCATGCGTGGCAGGAGCAGCATGACTGCGGCGAGCGTCATGCCCGTGCTGAGGATTTTTGAAAGAACGGTCCCGAGATCGCCAGCGTTGTAGAAGGCGATGGTTCCGAGTATGAGGCCGATGATGAGGCCCAGCACGACCGGCTCGCCGAAAACGCCAAATCGACGCTCGATGGTTTCGGTGCTGATGTTGATCTTGTTGATGCCCGGGATGCGATCCATGATCCAGTTGAGGACGATTGCGATCGGCAGAATTTGTGCCGAGGCAATATGCGGCACCGAGATGCCGGGGACGCCATAGAACTGCTGGACTGCGCGGGCGGACCAGTCGGCAAACAGCAAGGACAGGGCAGCCGCCAGGGCTGCTATGGCGATGCCATAGGCAAGGCTGTCGGTTGCCGCCACGACCAGCGAACCGATGAAGGCGAAGTGCCAGAAATTCCAGACATCGACGTTCAGTGTGCGGGTCCAGCGCAGCAGCAGCAGGACGACGTTGACGAGAATGCCGACTGGAATGACCCACAAGCCGACCGACGAACCAAACGCGATGGCGGCAGCAGATGGCCAGCCAACGTCGACGATGTCCCGCTTTATGCCGGTGTTGGTGACGATCGCCTGGGCAACTGCGCCAATCGAGTTGAACATCAGCCCGAGAACAAGGTTGATCCCGATAAAGGCGACGCCGATTGTCACCGCCGCGCGAAATGCCTTGCCGACCTTCGCTCCGAGAATGACGGCAATGATGAAAATAACGATAGGCAAAAGAACAGTCGGACCAAGCGTATCGACGGCCGACTTCAAGCCACTCAGAAAAGTGTCCATATGCGAATTCTCCCCTCCCATGCTCCAGGCGGCTCCTCTGCCGCATCAGAACATTTGTTCCTCCAACAATACGAAAGTTTATGATTCAAAAAGAAATTTGTGTCAATTGCCTATCGGCGCACAGCTTTCGCGCTCGGATATTTACCGTCCTTTCGGCAAGTTCGCCCAAATCATGGCTTCCCTTGAAAGCCCCTCGAATGAACTGAATACCTTGTCGGCGCCCGCTTCAAGCAAATGTGTCTCGTGCTCAGCATAGGAGTGGCCTCCGCCGGTAAAGCCGAAAACCGTCATGCCGGCCGCACGTCCCGCCTGCGCGCCAAACAACGAATCTTCGATGACGAGACAATCAGACGGAGCGAACCCCATCTTGCTGGCTGCGAAGAGAAACAGGTCCGGGGCGGGCTTGCCGTGTTTCACCATGGACGAACTGAAAATGTCGTCGCCGAAAAACGAAATCAGTCCAGTCAGCGACAGGCTATGCTGTATTCTTTCCAGCGAGGAAGACGAGGCGACGCAGCATCGTGCATCGAGAGCGGACAGAAAAGCCGCCACGCCCTTCATGGCTTCGAGTTGCTCGGTGAAGACCTCTTTGGTTTCCAGCCAGACGTCCTCGACATGGTCCCTAGGGTAATCTTGTCCTGTCAGATCATGTATGCGGGCGAAGATATCGGCCTGCTTCATTCCAAAGCATTTGCCGACCACGTCCGGGGTGATTGTCAGCCCGTGCCTTGCATACACCCGAACATAGGCCGAGGCAGCCAACGGCTCGCTATCGACAAGAACGCCATCGCAATCGAATATGAAAAGCCGGTCTTTTGCCAATCCCTGTCCCTCCCCGGACACTGTGCGGAATTCCATTGGAGATGCTGCTAACTGCCTTTTGCTAAAGAAAAGTTCGTCTCGCTCCCCGCTTCGAATTTATACATATTGACATACCACAATACAAATGTTCATTTATGACGTGAGGATGAATGACTGGGCAGCGACACTTTCGGGAGGGGTGAAGATGGCTATATGGCAATGGGCGCTGCTCGCTTTGGGCGCGGTGTGGATGTTGCAAGTGATTGGCGTCTGGCTGCAGATGCGGCACTACACAGACGTCTTCAAAGGAATAACCAGCAAATATAATGACGGATACGTGGGTGCCGGACACGCGCGCGGTCGCCTCAGAAGAGGCACGATTGCATTGCTGGTCGTCGGCCAGGACATGAAGGTGCAACGCCTCATGACGATGACCGGACGTTCCGTTTTCGCCAAATTCAAGCGAAACGAGCAATATGAAGGCCAGTCGCTCAATGCATTGAAAGCTGCGCAAGCCGTCGCTGCTGCGGACAACACGCACGCGGCCATTTCCAAGGCAATCGAGCAGGTCGAGCACGTTCGAGAGGGCAAGGGGCCGGCAGCGCCGCGCCTCAGGCTGGCCTCGGCATAAAAACCAAAGCTATTTCAGATCAACCGAACTGCATTCAAGGAGGAGAGAATGTTATTCGCGTCAGTGCTGGCCGATCATGGCCATCTCACTATACACGATTTAGGGTCGACGTTTTCCGATGCTGCCTTGCACGGAAAGATGGTTGCCAAGGGAGCCGCCGATAAGCTTATCGTTCTGGCCCAGGCAAATTCCGACATTTCCGTCGAGCAATTCAAGGAAAAGCTGAACAGCGTCAACAAAGAAGAGCAGCTCGGCGGACTGGCGAATATCGGCAAGTATTTCATCGGCATTTTCCAGAAGGGCGGCGAGGTCTTCGCAGGCTTCGTGACAGGAATTATCCCGACGCTGGTCGTGCTGATGACCGCCTTCTATGCCCTGACCGAAATGGTCGGCGAGGAGCGCGTGCACGGCATTGCTCGCGGCGCCGGGCGCATTGCCTTGACGCGCTATACCGTGCTGCCGCTGCTGTCGGTGTTCTTCCTGACCAACCCGATGGCCTATACCTTCGGCGCGTTCCTGGAAGAAAAGCACAAGCCTGCCTTTTACGATGCAGCTGTGTCCTACGTTCATCCGCCGCTCGGCTTGTTTCCGCATATCAATCCCGGCGAATACTTCGTCTGGGGCGGCGTTCTCGTGGCGCTGCAGGAGCTGGAAAAGCGCGGCGTCGTCCCGGGCGGATACCACATCAAGATGGCCATCTGGTACGCCATTGTTGGCCTCGTGGTGATCCTGCTGAAGGGCATGCTGACGGAACGTATCACAATGATCATGGCCCGCCGTCAAGGCGTGGAACTCTGATTGCCACTTGGGAGGAGGGGCTATTATGGCAACTGAATACAAGGCAGTAAATATTTCGAGGGGTCCCCAGGGCTGGGGTGGCCCGCTGGTTATCCAGCCGACCATGCAGCGCAACAAGATCGTCTCGGTCACCGGCGGCGGTATTCACCCCGTCGCGCGGCGGATCGCGGAACTGACCGGCGGCGAAGCCGTCGACGGTTTCCGGGCGCCACCGGTCGAGGGCGAAATGGCCGTTGTCGTCGTCGATTGCGGCGGTACTGCGCGATGCGGGGTCTATCCGCGCAAGCGCATCCCCACCGTCAACATCACGCCTGTCGGACAGTCGGGACCTCTGGCGCAATTCATTACCGAAGACATCTATGTCTCCGGGGTGAAGGAGCAGAACATCACCATGGCCGACGGTTCCCAGCCGGTTACCGTGGCAGCGGCCGGAGGGGCTCCGAAGGCAACCGCCGCCCCCAAGACGATACCTGTCGAGACCGGCGGTGGTGGTTTCATCAACCTGATTGCTGGCATCGGTCGCGTCATGGGCCGCGTCGTCGGCATCTTCTTCAATGCCGGACGCCGTACGATCGACCAGGTCATCCGCAACGTGCTGCCGTTCATGGCATTTGTGACCATGCTGATAGGCTTCATTCTGTATACCGGCGTTGGCGATGTGCTTGCCGAGCCGATGGGGCCGCTTGCCAACAATATCGTCGGCCTTCTGATCATCTCCGCCATCTGCGGCCTGCCGTTCCTGTCGCCTATTCTCGGCCCAGGTGCGGTTATCGCCCAGGTCATTGGCGTGGCGATCATCGGCCCGCAGATCGCAAACGGCACCATTGCGCCCGCAATGGCCCTCCCGGCACTCTTTGCCTACAATGCGCAGGTCGGTTGCGACTTCGTGCCTGTGGGCCTGGCGCTGGGTGAGGCAAAACCCAAGACGATCGAGATCGGCGTTCCCGCAGTCCTCATCAGTCGCCAGATCATGGCCCCGGTTTCTGTGCTCATTGCCTGGGTTACCAGCCTGATCGTGTTCTAAGCCAACGCGTGCGGACGTCCAGCAGACTGCCCGCACGCCCAATGCTACAACACCAGGCCGAGCTATTTCTATAGAGAAGGATTTGTCCATGGCACTGCACCTCAAGACGCAGATTACCGCCGTCGGTCCCGACGTGGCCGATCTGGCCGATGGCGGGGTCCTCATTCTGTTTGCCGACGGCGCTCCGCCCGAACTGGCCGAAGTGTCCGTCCTCCATCTGCCCGATGTCGGGCCCACCGAACAGGAGCCTTCCGTGGGCTCGCCGATCATGGTGGGTTCTGCCAGCAGTCGGATCACGGCGATCGGGCCGATTGCCTGGAACAAGGTGCTGGAAATCGGCCACGTCGTCATCAACTTCAACGACGCTACGACCGTCGACAGCCCGGGTGCCATCTGCGCTGCGGCAATCGACGCGGATGTGTTGAAAAGCGCGCTTTCCGTCGGGACGACGATCACCATCGGTGATTGATCTCGACTGTTGCTGATTATCTAGTGAATGGATGTTTTTATGGAACGCTCAACAATTGTGCGCGTGAAGGAAGGTCTTCATGCTCGTCCGGCAACTCGCTTCGTCAAGCTGGCGAAGAGCTTTGCGAGCGAAGTGGAGATCGTCAAGGATGCGAAGGTCGTCAGTGCGAAAAGCTCGGTAAAATTGATGCTGCTAGCGGTCAAGGAAAATGACTCTGTGGCGCTGCGAGCGACTGGCGCCGACGCACTGGAAGCGCTGGATGCACTGGTGGAGTTCCTGGAGAATCCGGAGTCGGGTCTCGACGGCGTCACAAATGCCTCTGCGGCCCCAGCTGCAAGTGACGCTACCGGCAATGCAGCGCCTGAGCGCGCCGGCGTGCTTCAGGGGATCGCCGCCAGCGAGGGCGTCGGGCTGGCGAAGATATTTCGCTATTTTCCGAAGAAATTCAAACCTATGCAACGCCGGTTGCGGGACGATGAAATCCTCTTCGAAATCGAGCGATTCGAGAAGGCGATCTCGTCTGTCAGACAGCAGATGGAGGCAGCCCTCGCTGCCAAGGGATTGTCTGAAACGGACAGCAGCATCATTTCCGCGCTTGTCGAGATTGCCGGCGATCCTGAGATCATCGACGGCGTCGTGGTTGCGATCGGCGAGGGCCTCGATGCGACCGATGCCGTCTTGAAGGTTACGGACGAAACGGCAGCCTCCTTCGGTCGCGTTTCCGATGCCTATCTGAATGCAAGAGCCGACGACGTAAAAGCCATTGCGCGACAGATCTGTCTGGCGCTTGCCGGCGAGCGAGATATCGGTCTCGATGAAATCACGGAGCCATCCATTGTGCTGGCGGAAGACATCGGCGCCTGGGACCTGGCGCGCGCACCGGTTAAACTGATCAAGGGCGTTATCTGCGCCCACGGTGGCGCCACGTCGCATATCGCCATCATTGCAAGGGCGCACGGCATTCCGGCTGTCCTCGGTCTCGGCAATGGTATCGACGCCCTCGTCGCGGCCACGGACGTTGCCATCGATGGCGGCAAGGGACTTATCTATCCCGATCCGGATGCGGCGTTACGCGAGACGTTCGCCCGGCGTCTTGACGCGGCGGCGAATGAGGAAGTTCGTCTGCGTGCATTCAAGGATGTGCGGCCGCATCTCGCGGACGGCACGCCGATCGAGGTTGCCGCAAACATAGGCTCCATCGAGGAACTCGAAGCCGCCAAGGAAGCCGGTGCGATGGGCATCGGCCTGTTCCGTACCGAACTCCTGTTCATGAAGCACGGCGGATTGCCGAGCGAGGACATGCAGTTCGATATCTATTCTCAGGCAGCGCGGGGAATGGCACCCGATCCGGTCATCATCCGGACGCTCGACATCGGTGGCGACAAGCCAGTGTCGGGCATCGTGTTTCCCGAGGAGCAGAACCCGTTCCTGGGTTGGCGTGGTGTGCGCATGTGTCTCGACAGGCCGGATATCTTCAAGCCGCAACTGCGGGCACTGCTGCGCGCCGCAACGCAAGGCAATATCAAGGTGATGTTGCCGATGGTATCCACCATCGAAGAGGTCAAGCGCACGCGGGATCTGATCGGCGAATGCACGCGCGAACTTGCCGCGGAAGGAAAGCCTTTTGCGAGCTTCGCTCTCGGCGTGATGATCGAGACGCCCGCAGCGGTGATGATTGCGCCGTCGCTGGCAAGAGAGGTCGATTTCTTCTCGATCGGCACAAACGATCTGACGCAATACATCATGGCGGCCGACCGGATGAACCCGCAGGTGGCGGCACTCAATGACGTCGGCAATGCGGCAGTCCTGACGGCAATCGAGATGGCAGCGAGGGCCGGCAAGGAGGCTGGTATCATGGTCGGCATGTGCGGGGAGGCCGCTGCCCGCCCGGACCTGATCCCGTTGTTCCTGAAATTCGGTTTGACCGAACTCAGCATGAGCTCCGCCTCCATTCCGCGCGCGAAGAAATGCATTTCGGAACTCGGCTCCGCAAGCGCCGGTTGATCTGCCGGAGCCGGATATCGAAACCGTAATGACGATTTCCAATTGCGCCTACTGTTGTTAAGGGTAGTTTTTTACTTCCTAAGACGCGGGAGCCAACTTGGCACGTTCGAAGAAAGACATCTCAAAATCCGAAGGCGCAGAAGATCAGGCCCCATCGGCCGGCCAGACTTCGGGCAACCGGGCTGACAGAATGCGCATTCGGGCTGCCTGGATGTATTTCGTCGAGCAAATGACCCAGAACGACATCGCGGATATTCTGGGCGTCGGGCGCGTCACCGTCGTTCGCATGCTGGCGGAGGCGCGAATTCGCAACGAAGTAAAAATCGCCATTGAGGGAGAGCTTGCGGAAATCGTCGGGCTCGAGCGATCGCTCGAGATCGCCTTCGGAATAGAGCAGGTGGTCGTGGCACCTTTGTCCGATCCGGAAGCGGACCCCATCCCGACGATCAGTGCAGCAACCGGTGCGTTTCTGTCTAACGCGATGAAGCCGGGAATGACGGTCGGTGTCGGCTGGGGCAGGACGTTGTTTGCCTGTCTTTCGTCGATCAATGCCCGTAATCTTCAGGATTTCAAGGTGATTTCGCTTCTGGGCGGTGTCAGCCAGGCGCGCCGATTCAATCCTGCCGAATTTGCCTGGCGCTTTGCCCAGGTGTTCCAAGGCGACGGCTACCTCATTCCGGCGCCAGCGATGGTCGACAGCCTGGAAACGAAGGAAGCGCTGATCAAGCGATGCGGTCTCCAGGATATTTTGGACATGGCCGACAATATGGATGCGGTGGTTGTCAGTGTCGGCGGCATCGATTCTGCAACAACCTTTTATCGCGGCGGCTTTCTTACCGAGAAGCAGAGAAGCGAACTGGAAAAGCTGGGCGCGGTTGGCGACCTGCTATTCCATTTTTACGATCGAAATGGCGATGTGCTGAATCATCCGATCAACAATCTCATCATGTCGGTCGAGGTCGATCGTATCCGCCGAACTCCCTTGCGGATCCTCGCTTCGGGCGGAATAGACAAGCGCGAATCGATGCTCGGCGCCATGCGCCTTGTCCAGCCAACGGTCCTCATCACCGATGAGGAAAGTGCACGGCGCCTGTTGCAGGGCGCAGATGATTTCCTGGCAGCAGAAGCGCCATAAACCTCGCCTGAACTACCCATTTATCCGTGAAATTCGAGAGCCGGCCGATCCCACATCGGTGGCATGCGTACGCTGTTGCCTGATCGGAGCAGCGCATCTTTGAGGTCTCGAAATGAACATTCGCGTTGACAGAAAGACAAATGTACGAATACAGTCGTACTGAAAGACACGGTCATTAATTAACTTGGGAGGAGTTTCTATGGCTATCAACGTCGCGCCAACGGGCTTGGCGCGTGACCTCATTGCACGCGCTGAAACAGGACGTCCGGTTCGTATCGGCTTGATCGGCTCAGGCGAAATGGGAACCGACATCGTTACTCGCGTAGCCCACATGACGGGCATCGAGATCGGTGCAATCTGCGATCTCAATCTTCCCGCCGCGTCACGCGCGGTCGACATTGCCTACCAGGAAACCGGACATGCACGCGAAGCCGACAGCGCAAGCGCGCTGACGGCGGCGATGGAAAGCGGCAAGATCGCCGTCACCAGCGATGCCAATCTCATCCTGCAGAATGGCCTGATCGACGTCGTGATCGATGCGACCGGCGTGCCCGCCGTTGGCGCTGAAATCGGCCTCTCCGCCATGGAAAATGGCAAGCACCTCGTCATGATGAACGTCGAAGCCGACGTGACGATAGGGGCTTTCCTGAAGAGCGAGGCCGAGCGCCTTGGCGTTACCTACTCGCTGGGCGCCGGCGATGAACCGTCTTCCTGCATGGAGCTGATCGAATTCGTCTCGGCGATGGGGCATCCGATCGTTGCGGCCGGCAAGGGAAAGAACAATCCCCTGAACATCGATGCCATACCGGACGACTATGCAGAGGAGGCCGCGCGCCGACACATGAATGTCCGTATGCTCGTCGAATTCGTCGATGGATCGAAGACGATGGTCGAGATGGCGGCAATCGCCAATGCGACCGGGCTGGTTCCTGACAAACCCGGCATGCACGGCCCGGCAGCAACGCTCGACCAGCTTGCAAAGACGCTTGTGCCTGAAAAGGACGGTGGCGTGCTGTCGCGCATCGGAGTCGTCGATTATTCCATCGGCAAGGGTGTGGCGCCCGGCGTTTTCGTCGTTGCCGACATGTCGCATCCGCGGATTTCGGAGCGAATGGAAGACCTGAAGATGGGCAAGGGCCCGTACTTCACATTCCATCGGCCCTACCACCTGACGTCTCTCGAAGTGCCGCTGACCTGCGCGCGCGTCGTGCTTTACGGCAAGGCCGACATGGTGCCCCTGTCGAAGCCGGTCGCAGAGGTCTGTGCTGTCGCCAAGAAGGATATGAAGCCGGGCGAAAAACTCGATGCAATCGGCGAATATTGCTACCGCGCCTGGATTATGACGGCGCCAGAGGCGCGCAGCGCGTCGGCCATTCCCTGCGGCTTGCTGCAGGGCGGCACTGTGACGGCCGCCATCAAAAAGGGTGAGCTGATCACCTATGCCAACGCGGCAGTGGCGCCGGGCTCGAAGATCGCAGCGCTGCGGGCGCGTCAGGACAAGCTTGTTTACGGGGCAGGAGCTTAAGGATGCCAAACAGTCCGACAGCCGAGGCAATTGTTGCTGAAACAGGCAACATGCCTTTTCTCTACAGGAATTTCAGCCGCGAGCAGCTCTTGGAAGCCTTGCGGAAGATGCATCTGATCCGGAAGTTCGAGGAAGGCGCCGAGGAGAGTTATACGCGTGGTCTGATTCATGGCACCATGCATCTTTCCATCGGTCAGGAAGCGAGCGCCATGGGCATCTGCCTGGCGCTGACCAACGAAGACCAGATCACCTCGACGCATCGCGGTCATGGCCATTGCATTGCCAAGGGTGCGGATGTGAAGCGCATGTTCGCGGAGTTCTTCGGCAAGACGACCGGCTATTGTGCCGGTCGCGGTGGATCGATGCACATCGCCGATGTGACGACTGGAAACCTCGGTGCCAACGGCATCGTCGGCGGCGGCATTCCGATTGCGGTCGGCGCTGCGCTGACATCGAAGCGGATGAAAACCGGCAAGGTCGTCGTCTGTTTCTTTGGCGACGGCGCCAACAACGAAGGCGCATTCCATGAGGCGCTGAACATGGCGGCGGTCTGGAAGCTGCCGGTCGTCTTCGTCTGCGAGAACAACAAATACGGCATGTCGACTTCGACCGAGCGCTCGACCGCCGTCCCGAACATTGCCGATCGCGCGGCCGGCTATTCGATGCCGGGTGTCATCGTAGACGGCAACATCCTGTCGGATGTCGCGGAAGCCTCGCAGGCTGCCGTCGAGCGGGCGCGATCCGGTCTGGGGCCATCGCTCATCGAGTGCAAGACTTACCGGCATCGTGGCCATTCCAAGAGCGACCGCAACCGCTACCGGACGAAGGACGAGATAGACGACTGGATGACCAATCGCGACCCGATAGACATGTTCGAGAAGCAGCTGGCCGAATTCGGCATAGCGGACGAGGCGACGCTGGCAGGCATTCGCGACAGCGTTCGCGAGGAGATTGAAGCAGCCATCGAATTTGCCAAGTCCAGCCCATCGCCCGAAACGGCTGATCTCGGACAGAACGTATATACGGAGCAGTCGTAATGGATGCGGCAGTGAGAGAGCTGAGCTATTCCCAGGCTATTCAGGAGGCGATGGCGATTGCCATGGAAGCCGATGAGCGCGTGTTTCTCATGGGCGAGGATATCGGCGTGTACGGTGGCGCCTTCCAGGTGACCGGCGATCTGATCGAGCGGTTTGGCCCCGACAGGGTCATGGACACACCGATCTCCGAACTCGGCGGCGCGGGCGTGGCGGTGGGCGCTGCCCTGACCGGTATGCGTCCGATTTTCGAATTCCAGTTTTCCGACTTCGCGGCCCTGGCCATGGAGCAGATCGTCAACCAGGCGGCGAAAATTCGCTACATGCTGGGTGGAGCGGTTTCCGTACCGCTGGTCATGCGCTTTCCGGCAGGCTCGGGAACCGGTGCGGCAGCACAGCACAGCCAGAGCCTCGAGGCATGGCTCGGTCACGTTCCCGGCCTGAAGGTCATCCAGCCGGCCACGCCGCACGATGTGAAGGGCATGCTGCTGGCGGCCATCGAAGACCCGGACCCGGTGATGATCTTCGAGCACAAGCTGCTTTACAAGATGAAGGGACCCGTTCCCGAAGGCCACTATATCGTGCCGATCGGTAAGGCTGCCATCGCGCGCGAAGGCCGCGACCTGACGATCGTTGCGACGTCGATCATGGTGCACAAGGCGCTGGAGGCTGCCGATACGCTGGCGGCCGAGGGTATCGATGTCGAAGTCGTGGATCTTCGCACCATTCGCCCGATGGACCGGGAAACCGTCATCGCCAGCGTCAAGAAGACTTCCCGGCTGATGTGTGTCTACGAGGGCGTCAAGACCCTCGGTGTCGGTGCCGAGGTCAGTGCGATGATCGCTGAAAGCGATGCCTTCGATTACCTCGATGCACCCATCGTGCGGCTTGGGGGCGCCGAGACACCCATTCCTTACAATCCCGAGCTGGAGAAGGCAGCCGTGCCGCAAGTCGCCGGCATTCTCGCGGCGGCACGCGATCTGGTGAAGGGAGTGCGCTGAGCCATGGCAATCGAAGTCATTCTTCCGAAGGTTGACATGGACATGGCAACCGGCCGGATATCCAAGTGGTTTTTTGAAAGCGGCGCCACGGTTAAGAAAGGCGATGTGCTTTTCGAGATCGAGACCGACAAGGCAGCCATGGAAATCGATGCCCCGGCAAGCGGCATCCTGCGCGACGTGGTAGGCGCCGAGGGTGTCGATATCGCCGTCGGAGCGCCGGTGGCGTGGATCTACGAAGACGGCGAGGCTTATTCGCCGGGCTCCAGCGCTGCACCCGCCGCGCCCCAGGCAACAAAAACTGAGGCCGTTCCGGAGCAGCCGGCATCCGTTGAAGCCCCTGCAAGCACCGTGGAAACGGGCGAGGGCATCCGGGCCACCCCGCTTGCCCGGCGATTGGCGCGCAATGCCGGGATAGACATCAGCCGCATAACCGGATCCGGACCAAATGGCCGGGTGACACGCGCCGACGTGGAAGGCTACACACCGCCTGTTCAGCAGGAAGAACCCGTTGCCGCGCCTACCGCTGCTCCGAAGCCTGTGGTTGCCGGACCGTCGAGCGAGCAGACCCGCAAGCTCTTTGCCGAGGGAAGCTACGATCAGGTCGCCCATAGCAACATGCGCCGGACGATTGCGCGCAGGCTCGTCGAGGCAAAGAGCACCGTACCGCATTTCTATCTGACGATCGATTGCAACATCGACGCTCTTTTGAAACTGCGGGCCGAGGTGAATTCCTCGACGCTTCCGATCGGCGGCAAGCCAGCCAACAAGCTTTCCGTCAACGACATGGTCATCAAGGCCTACGCAATGGCACTCGCCGCAGTTCCTGATGCCAACGTGTCATGGACTGACGACAGCCTGATCGTCCATCGGCATGTAGATATCGGCGTTGCCGTATCCGTACCCGGCGGGCTTATCACGCCGATCGTGCGAAATGCCGAGACAAAGACCTTGTCTGTCATTTCGACCGAGATGAAGGACCTCGGTGCCCGCGCCAAGGAAGGCAAGCTGAAGCCCGAGGAGTACCAGGGGGGGACCGCCGCGATCTCCAATCTTGGCATGTTCGGCATTCGCGAATTCGCAGCCATCGTCAATCCGCCGCACGCCACCATCCTTGCCGTCGGCGCCGGAGAAAGACGCGCCGTGATCTCCGGGGAGGCCGTGGTACCCGCGACGCTGATGACCGTGACGCTATCGACCGATCACCGTGCAGTGGATGGCGCGCTCGCGGCAGAGTTGATCGGAGCTTTCAGGACATACATCGAAACGCCGATGGCGATGATCATATAGTGCAAGTCCGGGTGGATCAGATTCACCCGGATGCCCCAAAGTCTCTTTGCGAAGATAGCCTGGAGGAAAAGTCTAACTTCCATGCCTGAGCGATCATGAAGGCCGATCGCCGCGGCGCTCAAATTGTCGGCGCTACCAGCCGTTCTGTGCTCGGGGCCCGATCGAGCTTGTTTTCCGCATTTTGCCGGGCGAGCATGCCGACGCGCATCTCTGGCAGATCAGGTGTCGCCCAGTTGGGCTCGCCGCCAAAAAACTTATCGAGAAATGCGACCGCATAGGCAGGCATCTCGCTGGTGTTCTCCTTGAACGACCACCAGGTCCGCAGATCATCCACACCGCCCGACAGGGGTAATGTCGACTGGAATTCCTGCTGATGCACCGCTATGACCGCACTGATGCAATAGTTGGTATAAAGAAAACCCTCGGGCCAGAAGGCCACAATCCCGGGGACCGGAACGGCACTTTTTGCCTCTACCAGATCGACTTTCGCAGGCCGCGCCTTGATCAGTTCTTTCAATGCGAGACCGCCGGCAAAAACGATGAAATCCGCACGGTTCACAGTCGCCAGGCTCTTCTTCGCATCCAGCACCTCGACCCAGTCGATGAATACCTTTGCAAGCTTGTCCTCGTCGATGGTGACAGACAGTCCGTAACGCGCAGATAGCGTCTGCGCACTGCTGCGAAATGACTTTCGAAACCATCTGAGTTGGCGGAGCCGATGTCCGAAATCAGGCTCTGCTGCAATCTCATTCTGGGTGAGCAGATCCAAGCGCGTAACTCCGGCAGGACAAATTATCCCGAATGTTGCGCTTAATTTGTACAATATGCATAAGAAACTGTCAAATGTTCAGCGCACAGCTTCAGGGAAGGTGTCTGAGAAGGCTCGTGCAGGTTTTAATCAGCGCTTCGGTTCGCGAGCCGGACCTGATGGCTTCCTGAAAGACCTCGCTGCGGAGATTGCAAACCGTGATCGCATCCGGCGTAAACGACTGAAACTCGCTTCCCGTGAGGCGATCTGAAATCGAAAGTGCGAACGCAAGCGACAGGGCCGCGTAGAGTTTCCAGGTTTCGCTGTCATGGGCATTACCGACGCTCGCGATTGGCTCGTGCTTTACGAACGCGATGAAAACTGTTGCGCAGCAGGTGCCGAGGTCGTCCACGGTCCATCGCTCGCTTCTGGACATCGTCATGACTTGCCTTGCCGCTGCCGTGACACGCGCTTTCAGGATGAGCCGGGCCGGGCCGACGCCCTTGGTGATGAGCTTGAGCGCCGCGTAAAGGTCGTCGGTGAGTTCGTCCTCGTCGCCAGAGATTGCTCCGCCCGCTGCACCGAAGTAGAAGGAGAACTCCCGGAACCCTGCCTCCGGCGCCCGCAGATCCCGCAAAGGCGTGACGAGCGATTGCAACGTTGTCATCACCCCATCCACCGTCTGCAAAGTGCCGCCGACAAGACGGCTTAGCTCTGCCGGAAGGGGTGGCAATGGCTGGTTGGCGACGCTGATGGCGGGTGCCTCGGAGCTCAACGTGTGGATGAGATGCCGGAAGCCCCGAAACTGGTCACCGATATTGTCTTTCAGGTCCCGTCGAATGGTAGAAAGCATGGCACAGCCTCTATCTGAAGAACGCCCGGCCGAGCCGAGGCATTTCGTCAGATTATATCCTATGTCAGGGCAATATTGTACGCCCTTCGTCGCAGAAATAGTGCCTTCCGGTTCACTTGTATGACACTTCGCAACCACGCCAGGATGCGTGTGCGGGTGTAGTGGCCGTTTGGTCGCAATGGGCCTTGATGCGCGCGCACCTAAAACGCAGCGCCCGGCCAGCGCATATCTCTGCCCGCATCAGGAGTTCCAACTTCCACCGGTTCAGCTCTCATCAAGCCCCGCGGCTGTGTTTCGCACTGTGGCAATGACATCATCTTTCATCCCCTTGACGCCTTCGTCGGGCTGCCATAGGCTTTGTCGTATTCACCAGGGGTGTCCCGTCAAGGGGCTGAGATTCTGCTATCGCGCGCAGTGACCCGTTGAACCTGATCCAGTTCATACTGGCGTAGGGACGGTGCAAAGCGCTGCTGCAGTTACAGATCCGCATCCCGGATTCCGTGTCGGCGTTCTTCCATCATTCCGGCTCTAGGACTGGGTCTCCAAACGCAAACTTGGAGCCTCACGATGAATATTGCCGCTAAAAACCAGAGCCCGACGGTCACCTCGGGCGCATTCCCGGCCTCCCGCAAAATCCATGTCGAAGGCCAGCGATATCCCCACATTCGCGTGCCGATGCGCGAAATCTCCCTGCATCCGACTGCGGGGGAGCCGCCTGTCATCGTGTATGACAGCTCGGGCCCGTATACCGATCCAGGCCATATCGTTGCGATCGATCGCGGTCTTTCGCGCCTGCGGGAAAACTGGATCCTGGCGCGCGGCGATGTTGAGCGTTACGAAGGCCGCCACGTCATGCCGGAGGATAACGGCTTTGCCACCGGCGAGCGATTGACGCCGGAATTTCCCGTTCGCAATGCGCCTCTGAAGGCCGCTCCCGGCCGGGCCGTCACCCAGCTTGCCTATGCTCGCGCCGGCATCATCACGCCCGAGATGGAATTCATTGCCATCCGCGAAAATCTCGGACGCCAGGCTGTCCGTGAAGCCTCGTTGCGGGATGGCGAAAGTTTTGGCGCTCACATCCCGGATTTCGTAACGCCGGAATTCGTGCGCCGCGAGGTGGCCGAGGGCCGCGCCGTCATTCCGGCCAATATCAACCATCCCGAAAGCGAGCCGATGATCATCGGCCGTAATTTTCTGGTGAAGATCAACGCCAACATCGGCAACTCTGCTGTCACCTCGTCCATGGAGGAGGAGGTCGAGAAGATGGTCTGGGCGATCCGCTGGGGCGCCGATACGGTGATGGACCTGTCGACCGGCCGCAACATCCACAATATCCGCGACTGGATCGTCCGCAATTCGCCCGTGCCGATCGGCACCGTGCCGCTCTATCAGGCTTTGGAAAAGGTGGGTGGCATTGCCGAGGATCTTTCCTGGGAGGTCTATCGCGACACACTCATCGAGCAGGCCGAACAGGGCGTCGATTATTTCACCATCCATGCCGGCGTCCGTCTCGCCTATATCCACCTCACCGTGAACCGCGTGACCGGCATCGTGTCGCGCGGCGGGTCCATCATGGCCAAGTGGTGTCTGCACCACCACCGCGAAAGCTTTCTCTACGAGCACTTCGACGAGATCTGCGATATCGCCCGCGCCTACGACGTGACGTTTTCGCTGGGCGACGGACTTCGTCCGGGCTCGATTGCCGACGCCAACGATGCCGCCCAGTTCGCGGAGCTGGAGACGCTGGGCGAACTGACGAAAATCGCCTGGGCAAAGGATTGCCAGGTGATGATCGAAGGACCGGGCCATGTTCCGATGCACAAGATCAAGGAGAACATGGACAAGCAGCTGGAGACCTGTGGCGAGGCGCCGTTCTACACGCTTGGACCGCTGACCACCGATATCGCCCCCGGCTACGACCACATCACGTCGGCAATCGGCGCCGCGATGATCGGCTGGTTCGGCACCGCTATGCTCTGCTACGTGACACCGAAGGAACATCTGGGCCTGCCCGACCGCGACGACGTCAAGACCGGCGTCATCACCTACAAGATCGCCGCCCACGCCGCCGATCTCGCCAAGGGACATCCGGGCGCACGCCTGCGCGACGATGCCCTGTCTCGCGCCCGGTTCGAATTCCGCTGGGAGGACCAGTTCAATCTTTCGCTCGACCCGGATACGGCGCGCAGCTTCCACGACCAGACGCTGCCTAAGGAGGCGCATAAGGTGGCGCATTTCTGCTCCATGTGCGGACCCAAATTCTGTTCGATGCGGATTTCGCACGATATCCGAGCCGAAGCGCAGAAGGAGGGGCTGGAGGCGATGGCCGCCCGTTATCGCGATGGCGGCGATCTCTACATGCCCGTGGAAAACGCGGCCGAACACGTGGTAGGTGAAGCCTGATGGCAGGGGTGCTCGTCAGGGGCGCCGGTGTCGCCGGACTGGCTGTCGCCTATGAGCTGCGCAAGCGCGGCCATGAGGTCGATATTGTCGATTGCCGGGATGCGGCAGGGCTCGGGGCATCGTCCTTCGCCGGCGGAATGCTCGCGCCCTATTGCGAAAGCGAGGCGGCGGACGAGAGCGTTCTGACACTGGGTCGCGGGGCGGCCGATTGGTGGAGCGACGCCGTTCCGGGCGAGGTCGTGCGCAACGGCACGCTGGTGGTGGCGCAGCCGCGCGACCTGCCGGATCTCGTCCGGTTCGCCTCCCGCACGACAGGCCACGTCTGGCTCGACCGGGATGGTATAGCCGAACTCGAGCCATCGCTTGGCGGTCGCTTCGAAAGGGCGCTGTTCTCTTCGTCTGAAGCCCATCTCGATCCGCGGCGGGCGCTGACCTGCCTGGCCGAAGCTCTCGTCCGGGGTGGCAGCCGGTTTCACTTCGGTGCCAGCCAACCGCCGGAACGGCACTACACTTCCACAATCGATTGCACCGGACCGGCGGCTATCCCCCACATTACCGGGCTGCGTGGCGTACGGGGCGAGATGCTGCATCTGGAAACCGATGAGATCAGTTTGTCGCGTCCGGTGCGGATGCTGCATCCGCGCCATCCCATCTATGTCGTGCCGCGCGCCAACCACCGTTTTATGGTTGGCGCGACGATGATCGAGACGGAGGATGACGGGCCGATTTCGGCACGTTCGCTGATGGAGCTGCTCAATGCGGCCTATGCGCTTCACCCGGCCTTCGGCGAGGCGCGGCTGGTGGAAACTGGTGTCGGCATCCGTCCGGCCTTCTCGGATAATGTCCCGCGCGTGGTTGAAACCGGGGAGGGGCTGGCGATTGCCGGCATGCACCGCCACGGCTTTCTGCTGGCGCCCGCCATGGCCGTGAAGGCCGCAACACACCTCTCCAATGGAACGTCCACCAGGAAGGAGTTTTCCCGATGAAACAACTCATCGTCAATGGTGAAACCCAGGCTCTGCAGGCGGCAACGCTGGCGGAGCTACTTGCCGTGCTGGAATACGAAGGCGAGTGGCTGGCCACAGCAGTCAATGGCGATCTCGTGCACCGCGAGGATAGGGCGGACAGGCGCCTCGAAGACGGCGATCGGATCGAAATCCTGTCGCCCATGCAGGGGGGCTGATCAATGCTGAAACTTTACGATACCGAACTGTCGTCGCGCCTGCTGCTCGGAACGGCGCGTTACCCGTCTCCGGCGGTGCTTGGCGAGGCGGTCAGGCGGTCGGGTGCCGAGATCGTCACCGTGTCGCTTCGCCGCGAAACCTCCGGCGGCAGGGCAGGCGGTGCATTTTTCGAACTCATCCGCCAACTCGGGGTGCGTGTCCTGCCCAACACGGCCGGATGCCATAGTGCCTCGGAGGCCATTCTGACTGCCAGGATGGCAAGGGAGATCTTCGCGACAGACTGGATCAAGCTGGAAGTCATCGGCAATCACGACAGTCTGCAGCCGGATGTGTTCGAGCTTGTCGAAGCAGCGCGGATCCTCGCAGGCGAAGGGTTTTGCGTCTTTCCCTACACGACGGACGATCTCGTCGTTGCGGAAAAACTGCTGGCCGCTGGTTGTCAGGTGCTGATGCCCTGGTGCGCGCCGATCGGTTCGGCGGCGGGTCCGCGCAATGCGTCGGCGCTCGTTGCCTTCAGGGCGGCCTTCCCCGCGATCCCGCTGATCGTCGATGCCGGCCTCGGGCGGCCGTCGCATGCGGCCGCGGTCATGGAACTGGGTTACGACGCCGTTCTGCTCAACACCGCTGTCGCCATGGCCGGCGATCCGCCTGTCATGGCCGAGGCGTTTGCGAAAGCAGTCGATGCGGGGCGGCTTGCCTATCTGTCCGGTATGCTGGAGCCGCGTGACATGGCCGTTCCCTCGACGCCCGTCATCGGCAAGGCGGTGTTTCAATGAAGTTCGATCCCTTCTACCTCATCGTCGACAGTGCCGACTGGATCGAGCGCCTGGTGCCGCTCGGCGTGAAACTCGTGCAGTTGCGCGTCAAGGACAAGTCTGAGACCGAGTTGCGGCGGGAAATCCGGCGCGCCAGTGCCGTGTGCCTGGCTCACGGATGCCAGCTTATCGTCAACGACTACTGGCAACTGGCGATCGACGAAGGATGTGACTTCGTCCATCTCGGACAGGAGGACCTTGCCGGGGCAGACCTTGCCGCCATTCGCGCGGCCGGATTGAAGCTCGGGCTTTCCACCCATGATGTCGCCGAACTCGACACGGCGCTTGACGCTCGACCGGATTACGTCGCGCTTGGGCCGGTCTGGCCGACCATCCTCAAAAAGATGAAATGGCAACCACAGGGGATCGAACGGGTTGCCGAGTGGAAGCGTCGTATCGGCGATCTTCCCCTCGTTGCCATCGGCGGCATCACTGCCGAGCGGGCACCGCTGGTGTTGGAGCATGGGGCTGCGTGCGCAGCTGTCGTTACCGACATCACCCTTCATGAAGACCCGGAAGGCCGGACACGGCAATGGCTTGCAGCAACGGCACCGTGGAGACTTGGGGAAATCGAGAAATGACGCTGATAGCCCTTACCATCGCCGGATCGGACAGCGGCGGCGGCGCCGGTATCCAGGCGGACCTCAAGACATTCTCCGCCCTCGGCGTTTACGGCGCAAGCGTGCTGACCGCCGTCACTGCGCAGAACACGTTGGGCGTTTCGGCCATAGAGGATATCTCTGTTTCCATGGTTGCAGCCCAGATGCAGGCGGTGCTCGCTGATCTCGTCGTCAACGCGATCAAGATAGGCATGCTGTCGCGCGAGGACACGATCCGGACCGTTGCCGAGGGCTTGCGGGGCTTCGACGGACCTGTCGTGCTCGATCCCGTCATGGTGGCAACATCCGGAGACAGGTTGCTCCGCGACGATGCGGTGGCTGCGTTGAAACGAGCACTGATGCCGCGAGCCGATATCATAACGCCGAACCTCTTCGAGGCGGCAATCCTGACAGGCCTGCCTGTCGCGGACACGCCTGAAGACGTTGCACGGCAGGCACTGCAGTTACGCAACGAGGGCGCACGTGCGGTGCTGATCAAAGGGGGTCATGGCAAGGGTAGCGAATGCGTCGACACCCTTTTGACCATCGACGGAGCGGTCCATACCTTCAGATCCCCTCGTCTGGAAACACTCAACGGTCACGGAACCGGCTGCACCCTGTCAGCAGCCATTGCCGCCCAACTCGCACACGGCCACGATCTGCCGACTGCTGTTGGAATGGCAAAGGAATACGTGCACGCAGCCCTGGCCGCTTCACAGGATCTGCGGATCGGAAAGGGCCGGGGTCCGGTGCACCATTTCCATGCCCAGTGGTAGGAGTGGTGAAGCGGTTAGTCCATTGAGCGCAAACCGCAAGCTTCCGGAGCCGATCGTATCGCGGCGTTATTTCTTGCTCGGCCTGACGGCGCTGCGCAACTCGATGAGGCGATCAAGCGATTGCAGTGTCCTGTCGCGCGCAACTGTGGCCAGCGCCAGCATCAGCGCTTCGATGCAAACCATGGTGGAGCCGTGCAGAGCGACGTGTTCCGTCTTCGCCCGGGGAATGACGATCGATGCGTCCGCATACCGGCGCAACACGGTGTCGGGCTGTCCTACCAGCATGACGATGGGGATGCCGAGACGCTTGGCTTCGCCGATCGTGGCCATGGCCTCGCGATGTGGTCGGCCATATGCCATCATAATGAGCGCGTCACCGCTTTCCATCGACAGCAACTGCTCGGCAAGAGCGATCCCTGTAGCGTTCAGCGTATAGGACCGGTAGCCGTTTCTCTGGAAAAGACGGGAAGCGTAGCTTGCGATGATGCCGGAAGCGCCTATCCCGAAGACCCCGATGGATCGTGCCTCGAGAAGCAGGGGCACCGCCAATTTCAGGGCGTCGCGACTGGAAGGTTCCGCTAGTGCCGCCATCGCCTTTCGATGATCGTCGATGACAAAATCGATCGCGGCATCCGCGCCGCTGTCGAGTGCCTCCGTCGTCGCGGCCATCTTTTCGGAAGGCGAGTCCGTTTCGCCGATATGAGCCTCGAGCGTATCCTTGAGGTCGATGAGGCCTTCGAAGCCGAGCGCCTGAATCGCGCGAATGACGGTTGCATCCGAGGTCACGGTGTCAGCGGCAATTTCGAGCGCAGATTTTCCAAGGACCGCATGCCGGTGCTGATCGATGTAGTCCACAACGCTGATCAGGCTTGGCGAAAGAGACCCCCGGCGGCTCTTCAGTCTCTCGCCAAAGCGATCGATGCGTCGGGGCCGCCGTGTCCCGCCAGGCGCGCCATCTGGTTCTTTTGGCATCGTCTATTCCCAAAGTTTTAAGGCCAAAGCGTCGTCTTGCCCCACACGGTTCTATTTCGACGGCATCGGTGGCTGCCGGCCTGAAATTTGAGACTGGACGACGGAGACCATCAGCGAAAGTGCCGCGTATGAATTGGAGATCGCTTCCTCCCTGGGCAGGACAATATAACGGCCTTCGCGGCAGGCTGCGAGGAAGCGGCAATAGTCCGGCAGTATCTTGTTCATGGCAGCGATCTCGTCTGCAGGCGTGCCGCCGATATCCGACCGATATGTATCGAAGATATAGTCGGCATCGAGCTCCGGCAGTCGTTCGGCACTGACTTCCACGCGGCCGCCCTCCGGAATGCTGTCGATGATCTCGGGGAACCTGAAACCGGCATCTCGAAGGACACGACCAAGCGAACGATAGGTGTGGTAGATGCTCACCTTGCCATTCTGCGCCTGCATTACGGAGACGGTGACCTTGGAGGTATCCACCAGCTTTTTCAGTTGCTCTATCTGGACCTTGTAGCGCCGGTCGAGCACCGCAAGGCGGCCTTGAGTTCCCGTCAGGTCGGCAAGTTTCTCGTATATGTGCGGCGCCCCGCCCGAGGTATCGTCGATGACGACTGTCGGGGCTATTTTAGCGAGTTGTTCGACGGGCGTCGTGCGCCCCGGTTCGGTGATGATAAGGTCTGGTCCTGCCGCGACCACAGCCTCCATGTCGGCGGTGACAGCGCCAATGTACTGAATGCCGGAATTGTCGAAATCCACACCTGTCAGGATCGGGCTCGAGCGCAGATATGGCTTGCCGTCGACGCCGGCGCGGCCATGGCTGGCGACAGGGGGTGCGCCGAGTTCAATCAGCGGTATGGTGATATCGAGGTCGTGCATCGAGACGATCCGAAGCGGGCGCTTCGGCACTTCGACGACCCTGCCGGCGTCGTCGGTAAAGGAGCGCATCTCTGCCGCGTGGGCTGCAGTAAACGAGGCCATCGACAGAGCGATGATGGCGGCGGCAAATGCGGTAGATCTTTTCATTCTGTCATCCTAAAGCTGATCGCGGCGTTTCCAGAGAAGCGTCAAGAGAACGGGGACGCCGACGATCGACATGACGATGCCGGCCGGCAACTGGTGTGGAGCAAATGCGGCGCGCCCGATCGTGTCTGCGGCCAGAACCAGTGCCGCGCCACAGAGCGCGCTTGCGCCCAGCAACGCGCCCTGGCTGCCACGAACCGAAAGCCGGGCGAGGTGGGGGGCGATCAAACCCACGAAGCCAAGACTTCCAACCAGCGCAACGCAGGCAGACGTCAGCAGCACAGGTGCCGTGAATCTTATTATTGCGAGTGTTTTCAGCGACACGCCGAGGCCCGCTGCTGCCTGAGGGCCGAGCATCGCGGCATCGGCTGCGCCTGCAGTCAGGAAGAGCAGGCACGCACCCATGAACATCGCGGCAAAGGCGATCGGCACAGCTTCCCATGAAGCGCCGTTCAGGCTTCCGGCAAGCCATACCAGGGCCGCCTGGACATCGCGGATATCGGCAGTCGTGACGATGACGGAGACGACTGCGGCTGCAAGCCAGGACGTGCCGATGCCGACCATCACGAAGCGCATGCGGGTCACGCCGCGGGCGATGAGAACAACAATGAGCGCAATGGCAAGCCCGCCCGCCATGCCGGCAGCAGTCCGCCCGTAAAGCCCGGCAAAAGGGGCGTAAAGCGAAAAGACGATCGCTGCGGCGCTGGCACCTTCCTTGACGCCAAGCAGGCTCGGATCAGCAAGTCCGTTGCGCGTCAGCGTCTGCATTGCCGTGCCGGCAAGCCCGAGCATGGCGCCGACCATAAGTGCCAGGAAGACACGTGGCAGGCGCAGATCCCACAAGATGCGCATGGTCTGATTGCTGAGGCGCCCCGGATCCACGACGAGATTGAAGGCATCCCTGAGGTTTATCGGTTGGCTTCCGGCGAGGATGGCAAACAGGGTCAGGCAAAGTGTGCCGAATGCCAGGCCCAGAATAGTGATCGAGGTGGCCACATGAATGCGTCTCGAGAAAAACGGACCGCTGACGACTAGGTGCGGCTTCGGAGTGTCGTAACCGGTCATTTGAGAGCCCGCGAGGCGATGGCGACGAAGAGAGGCGCTCCCAGCATGGCGGTCATGATGCCGGTTGCCAACTCGTACGGCGTAAACAGCGTGCGTGCGCCTATGTCGGCGGCGACGAGCAAGGCGGCACCCAGGAGTGCGGCAAGCGGCAGGGCGATGCGGGCATCTCCGCCGGCAGACCATCGTGCGATTGCAGGCACGATCAGGCCGACAAACCCGATCGGTCCTGCGATGGAGACAGCAGTTCCCGCGAGAATTGCCGTTGCGCAGAGGCCAACGAACCGCGTTGTCCAGATCGGAACGCCGAGCGCCGTCGCCACGGTATCGCCGAGTGCCAGCGCGTTGAGTCGTGGGCCAATGAAAAACGCAAGCAGGAGGCCAACAGCTATCGGCCCGAGCGCTGCGGCAATAGTGCCGTAGCTGACGCCGGCCAGATCGCCCGCGAGCCAGAAGCGCAAGGATTGCAGCGTCTCCTCGTCGAAAAGCAGTATGGCCGAGGTGATGGACGAGGCCAGCGAAGACAGCGCGATGCCGCAGAAGGTAACCTTGAGCATCGTCGGGCCGGACCGACCAGCGGAAGACACTGCCAGCACAAGAATAAACAGGGTGGCTGCGCCAACGGACGCGATCAGTGGGCGACTGAGACCACCAGACAGGAAAGGCACGCTGCTTGTCGCCGTGACCGCCAATGCGGCACCGGCATTGAGGCCGAGAATATGAGGCTCGCCCAGCGGATTGTGCAGCAGCCCCTGCAGGAGAAGCCCGGAGACGCCGAGTGCCGCACCGACGAGGAGGGCGGCTGCCAGGCGCGCAAATCGCAACTTGACCAGCAGTTGATGATCGAAATTAGCGGGATCGAAATGGAAGACCGCTTGAAAAAGGGTCAGCGGTGAAACCGCTCTGGCACCGATGCTGATATGGATGCAGGCCAGTGTGAGGATCGCCAGGAGAAGCGCGCCCGTTACAAGGCCAACGCGAATCCCGCTCGAGGGCTGGCGCCTGGTATCCGAGGACATGACATAATTCACGTGATCGGCCCCGCGCCATGGGCAGGAACGAAAACCGGTTTGTCAGTCTGCGGATGGGTTAGTCGAATGACCTGCACGCTGAAGACGTCCTCTATGAGTTCGGCGGTGCAGGTGCCCGGCTCCTCCGCAATGTGCCGAATGGACCCGTTTTTCAGGAAGACGACGCAATCGGCATACTGGACGGCGAAATTCAGGTCGTGCAGCACGACGACGATCGTCCGGTCGTGATCCCGGGCCAGATCCCTCAGCAGTTCCATGACCTCCACCTGATAGTGGAGGTCCAGATAGGTCGTCGGTTCATCCAGCAGGATAACCGGGGTTTGCTGCGCGAGAGCCATGGCGATCCAGCACCGCTGCCGCTGACCGCCGGAAAGACTGTCCACCGGCCGGTGGAGGAGATCGGAAAGGTCTGTAACCTCGAGTGCTTGCCTGACCGCTTGCTCGTCCTTGTCGGTCCACTGTTTCAGGAAACCCTGGTGCGGATGGCGGCCGCGCGACACGAGGTCATAGACCGTCAAACCTTCCGGAACCACGGGGCTTTGCGGCAGAAGGCCCAGCTTCCTCGCCACCGACCGCGTCGGCAAAACGTGAATGTCGTGTCCTTCCAGAAGCACATTGCCAGCGCTGGGCTTCATCAGGCGGGCGATGGTCGCCAGCATCGTCGATTTGCCACAGCCATTGGGGCCAACCAGCGCGGTCAACTTGCCTGCACCGATGTCGAGCGATATTCCGGATAAGACTGTCTGCCGTCCGTAGCCGGCAGAGACGTCGCGTGCGGAGAGGGGATGCCCTCGCTCGGCTCCTCGAGCTTTCGAGTTCAATCTGTCCGTCATGCCCGCGGCAGTCCTGTTTTAAAAATCCGACCTCTCCTACCGTCTGGAAACCGCACGAGAAAGAGAATTCTTGAGTGTAGTAGTCAATTTTAAATTCGAAAAGATGCGATTGCCGTTGTTGGTTGTGCCTGCGTGACAGCCATATCGCGGCTCACCTCTCCCGTAGGCGCACGCTCAACACATTGCTTCTATTTATATATTAGGGGTATCTCAGGGTCGAGAGCTTGACGGCAACGGGAACGCAGGCGAGCACGCCGGGCATAAAATTGCGGATATTCCACCAATTAAAGTTGACTACTACATTCATGAAATCATACCTGCCATCGGCTCGCAGGCGGGCAAGGGGTAATTTCTGACGAAGATATCCGCAAGGATATGGGGGTACGACATGATTGAACGGCGAGCCGCAGGGCGCTACGGTCCCAATATCCTGAGGGCTACTGCCTTGGCGCTGGCTGCCTGCGCCGCCTATCCGGCATTCGGCGAAGACGCTCAACCGGCTGCAACGGCGGCGACCGATGTGTTTCCCAAGGAAAGCCGGATAAAGGACGACACCGTGCTGAAGCCGATCGTCGTCGGTAAAGGCAGCAATGCCGCGACGCAGGGCTATCAACCGATCTCCACCGTAACCGCGACGCGTACGGATACACCTCTGCTCGATATCCCGCAGGCCGTGAACGTTGTCAGCCAGGACGTCCTGAGAGACCAGAATGCGCGGTCGCTGGACGACGCACTTGCGAATATCAGCGGTGTTGCGCAGTCGAATACGCTTGGCGGCACGCAAGAATCCATCATCCGGCGCGGTTTCGGGGACAACAGGGACGGTTCGATCCTCATCGATGGCATGAAAACCGCGATGTCTCGCAGCTTCAATGCGACGACCGATCGTGTCGAAGTTCTGAAAGGCCCGGCGTCGACACTTTACGGCATCCTCGATCCCGGCGGCATGATCAACGTGGTGACGAAGAAGCCGGAGCAGACTTTCAGCGGCAAGACCTATACCAGCGTTTCAAGCTTCGGCGGTGGATCTGCAGGGTTTGATTTCACAGGCCCGATCGAAGGTACAGATTTGAGCTATCGTGTCGTCGGAGACTACAAACACGTCGACTACTGGCGCAATTTCGGCGTCAACAAGGATTGGGTACTCTCGCCATCGCTGACATGGTCCGGTGAAGATACCGAAGTGACGGTCTCCTACACGCATGAAGACTATAGTGTCCCCTTCGACCGCGGGACGATCTTTGATCTCGCCACCGGCCATGCCGTCGATGTCGACCCGAAGATCCGCTTCGACGAACCCTATAACATCAGCAAGGGGCAATCGAACCTTGCGTCTGTCCACGTCAAGCGCGACCTTGGCGACGACTGGAAGCTGACATTCGATTACACCTACAGCATCAATACCTATTCGGATAACCAGGCACGCCTCATCTCCTATAACGCAGCGACGGGGATCCTGACGCGACGGGCGGATGCCACGCAGGGCTCGACGATCTACAATCACGCCGTTCGCACCGATCTGTCCGGTGACGTCGATATTGCCGGTTTCCGAAATGAGCTGCTGTTCGGGACGTCCTACGACTATGCGGATACGCTCCGGACCAAACTGATCCGCTGCGCCAATCGCACCGGGTTCAATATCAATAACCCGACTTACGGCACGCTACCGGAGTGCACCACCGTATCGGCTGCCGACAGTGACCAGACAGAGCAGATCTCGACAGCTTCCTTCTACGCTCAGGACGCTTTGCATCTCAACGATCAATGGATACTGGTCGGCGGTTTTCGCTATCAATATTATGACCTGATGGCCGGCAAAGGGCGCCCTTTCAACGAGAATACCGACAGCTTTGGCACTGCTTTCGTCCCACGCGGTGGTATTGTCTACAAAGTGACCCCGGACTTCTCGCTCTATGCGAACGCTGCCAAGACGTTCCGTCCGCAGTCTTCCATCGCCAGCTACTACGGCAATCTCGATCCTGAAGAAGGCGTGGCCTACGAGGTCGGTGCCAAATTCGACGTGCTTGACGGCATTACCGCGAACGTCGCGCTCTACACCAGCGACAAGAAGAATGTCGCTTATTCCAGCCTCGATCCGGTGACGGGCGATACGGTCGTGAAGACGGCAGGCCTCGTGCGGGCAAGCGGCATCGAAGCCGATATGGCGGGCGAAATCACCGATGAGATGAGTTTCATTGCAAGCTACGGCTACACGCACGCGCGGATCCTCGAGGACCCCGACTACGCCGGAAACGAGCCGGTCAATGTACCGCATCATACAGGCTCGCTCTACCTCACCTACGATTTTGGCGAGATCGACAGCCGTGGTGATTCACTGAAGCTTGGAGGCGGTGTTCGTGCTGTTGGACGGCGTGCCGGGATCAACACGAACGCCTATTACCTGCCGGGCTATATGGTGGCTGACGCATTTGCAGCCTACACCTGGAAGAACGACCGCCCGTTGACGCTCCAGCTCAACCTCAAGAATATATTCAACAAAACCTATTACACTTCATCGATCGGCACGACAGCATTGGGAAACCAGATCGGCGAGCCTTTCAGCGCGGTATTGTCGGCAAGCGTCCAGTTCTGACAGGTGGCTGAGATTGTCGCTTGTCAAAGGACTGTCGGGGCTGCTTTGATATGTTTCAGCCAGAACCGGCATCGTTACAATATAGAAGTTCCATAAGATTGATTACGCATTTTTGTGGTGTAGCCGGGTACATTCTATTTTCAAGTGCGACATGCCAATGATTTCAAGGGTTTCACTTTGGAGATTTTGGTATGTCTCGATGCTACACGCAGATCACCCTCGCCGATCGCCGACGCCTGCATCACCTGGTGGCGTCAAGCGTTCCCATCAACGAGATGGCCCGTCAGCTCGGGCGTCATCGCTCGACCATATACCGCGAGATCAGGCGCAATACGTTTCACGATCGCGAACTGCCGGACTACGACGGCTACTACAGTACGGTTGCCGACGGTATTGCCAAGGAGCGGCGCCGCCGGTTGAGAAAGCTGCAGCGCCACCCGACTTTGCGCACAGAGATTGTCAGCCAGCTGGAGGCTCGCTGGTCGCCGGAACAAATTGCCGGACGCCTGCTGTCGGACGGCCTCAGTCTCATTCGCGTTTGTAAGGAGACGATCTATCGCTTCATCTACAGCAAAGAAGATTATGGGCTCGGTCTCTATCAATATCTACCAGAGGCACGCCGCAAACGTCGTCCTATGCGATCAAGAAAGCCACGCGACGGTGCGTTTCCGGCCACGCACCGCATATCCCAACGACCTGATTTCGTTGGAGATAGATCACAGTTTGGGCATTGGGAGGGCGACCTGCTCATCTTCGAACGCCCACTCGGCCATGCGAATGTCACTACTCTCGTGGAGCGCAGGAGCCGCTATACCGTTCTCATCAAGAACCCGAGCCGACACTCGCGCCCGATCATGGACAAGATCATCAGAGCGTTTTCGCCTTTACCGGCATTCGCGCGTCAAAGCTTCACATTTGATCGTGGTACCGAGTTTGCCGGATTCAGGGCTTTGGAAGATGGGATCGGTGCGTGCAGTTGGTTTTGCGACCCAAGTGCACCTTGGCAAAAAGGCACAGTCGAGAACACCAATAAGCGCATTCGACGCTATCTGCCTGGTACCACAGATCTGGCAGAAGTTTCACAACGCGACCTTCTCTACCTTGCACGCCATATCAACAATCAACCGCGCAAATGTCTCGGATACCGGACGCCGACCGAGGTGTTTATGGCGCATTTGCACGAAGACAGGTGATCCCCTATCCTGCAAAGCAGGCATGATGCACTTGGGTTAGCTTCTCCACCGGGTGGGTTCAAGGATGAAGTGCGACTTGCCGCCGCCTCGCCCGTAAACCTTCAAATGCCCATCTACTTCATATCCTTCACGTTTTCGACCTTGGTGGTTGTTACGGCGAGGGATTGGGCGAGGATGCCGTTGAATAGGGGGCAGACGAAGAAGAGGTCGCGGTGGGTTTGGGTTGGGGCGTTTTCGAGGGCGTGGGCGAGCGCTTTCAGGAGGACGGATCCGGAACGGAACGCGTAGGTTCCAGCCGAGGCTTCGCTGGAGATGACCTTTTTCTCGGCCGCCTCGACAACGTTGCCGTCGTCGTTTTTGCGGAGATAGCTGTAGAGCGGATTTTGGCTCTGGAAGGTCAGCGCGAGGCCGCCAACGTCAGCGTGCCGGGCAAAGTGGAGTGCTGGATCGAGGGCGGTCGAGTAGAGGATGTCGGCGAGATCGATGACGACAGGATTGTTGTGGGCGCCGAGTTGCAGGGCTGCACCGGCAAGGCTGCTGAAGGCTGCGCCGGTCGTGAAGTGCGACAGGAAGACGACGCGGCAACCGGGAAACCAGGCTTGGAGGTAGTCGCTTGCAAAGGCCCGTGTTTCCGCCCGATCATGGAGCACGAATGCGTAGCTGGAGGGGGCGGTGCCCCTCGCCCACGGCCGCTGCTTCAACGTCGCGAGGAGGAAGGGGTCGGCTTGCCCGATATCCATGAGTGCCTTGAGACTGCCGTCGGCGGATACGAAGTCCGGACCGGCCAGGGGCACGACGATATTGAGGCCGGAGATGTTCATCGGCGTTACGAGGCCATGGCGAGGGGCGCATCGGCCGAAGACGGCAAGCCGCTTGCGGCGAGGTATGCGTTGAGATCCTCCGGGGTGCCGAGGCCCTTCATGGCATCCGGGCTGACCTTGTAGACGCCGATCCTGGCGCCGTTGCGGATCATGTAGTTGTAGGCCGGGCAGGTGTAGAACTCGTTGTTCACCCGGTCGTTACAAGCGATCATGTCGACGGCGGCGCGGACGAAATCGGAGCCCCGACGGAAGAGATAGATGCCGACGGTGGCGAGATCGGAGATCGGCTTTTTCTCTGCCACCTCGGTGACCAGGCCCCGGTCGTCAACCTTGGCGAAGGACCATTTCGGGTCCATCTGCGCATCGCGAAAAACCAGGATCGAGCCGTCGAGCTTGCGCTGCAGGCAATCCTTGATGAAGGCGCTGCAATCGAAATCGACCCACTGATCCGAGTTGGCAATCAGCAGCGGCCGGTCGTTGTCGAAGCTGCTGCGGGCAAGCAGCACCGTGCAGGCGGTGCCCTCCGTCAGGCGGTCTACGGGCCTGATCGTGGTGCCCATTGCCCGCAAGAGCTGGACGTCTCCATCGCATGCCTTCATGTGCTCGGCACGCAGAAGCACGGTGGGGGTGGCGTTCGGCGGGCATACATTGCCGATGACATGTTCGAGCATCATCCTTCCATCGACATCGATGAACGGTTTAGGCTTGCGCCAGTTCTGCCGGGCAAAGCGGCTGCCCTCGCCGGCCGCCGGGATGAGCACGTTGATCGGCCGGTCATCCCGTGACTGGTCGCGCAGGCTTGCGGCGAGCTCGGTGGCGGCGAATTCGGCAATCTTTTCCGGCGAATAGAAGCTGTAATATCTGGAGGCCTCGATCTTCACATAGGCGACCTGTTCGTCGCTGAGGATGATCTGGTTAAGGGCGGCGGAGAAGTAATATTGGCCCTCGACGTCATCGCCGTTGAGGATCGCGCGGCGTGCCGCTGCGAAGAAGTCACCTGCCCTCCGAAAGTAATAGAAGCCGGCAACGGCGATATCGGAGACGACGCGCTTTTCTGCCGCCTGGGCAACACGTCCGTCGCCTTCGGGCACGATATAACACCAGCGCGGATGGACGGAGCGGAAGGTGACGACGCCAGAGGCAACGTCGTCTTGGCGAAACTTCTCCAGGATTTCCATCAGCGGCGCATCGATGATCTGGTCGCTGTTGCAGATGACGAGAGGCGCCTCCAGATCCAGTTCGTCGCCGGCCAGCAGCGCAGAGCAGAGGCCGCCCCTGGTCTCGCCGACCCGCTGGATGACCTTGGTCCCCTGCCCGCCGACAATCATCAGGGTCTCATCGAGCGAAAAGCGTCGTGCATCGTCGGCTGAAATGATGAAGCAGAAGCGGGCGTCGGCAATCGTCGTGCGCAGCGCCGAGACGACGCAGTCGATCATCGGCTTGCCGGCGATCTCGATCAGCGGCTTGGGAAAGAAATACTCCTGCTCTGGAAAGAACTGCGAGCGGCTGGCGATCGGCATGAGAATCTGCATGGAGAATCCTGCTCGGTGTTACGCTGTCTTGCGATGGGAAATTGCGGATGTGCCGGCATTTGCCGCTTCAGGCCTTGCTGGGTTGAGATCGGCGGCGCCCTGCCCCAGCATGCGGCCCATGTCTGCAAGCTCGATTTCATTGATGCGCTGCATGATCCGCTCATAGGTCACGTCGGCGGGCGTGCCGACGACGAGCACATGACCGCCGCTTGCGCGCGCCGCCCGGATGCCGTGCTCGTTGTCCTCGAGGATCAGGCACTCATGCGGCTCGACGCCGAAGCGCTGCATTGCCGAGAGGTACATTTCCGGATCGGGCTTTGCCTTTGCGACATCCTCGTTGGAGACGATGGCATCGATGAACGGCGACAGCGCTGCGAGGCGCATCATGACTTCGATGGAATTGCAGATCGAATTTGAGCAGACGGCAATCTTGCGCCCCGACTTGTGCAGGCGTGAGAGCGCCTTCTGGTGGTGGAAGACCGGCTTGCACCGCAGATGGGTGAGCTCGATGGTGTAATTCTGCTTCAGCCCGTTCAGCAGATCGTGCAGCCCGCGCGGCAGGCCATGAGCCGCCGTTAAAATCTCAAGCTTGCGACGTGTCGGCAGTCCATCGAAGGTGGACAGATGGGATTCGCGGCTGATCGTATAGCCGAACAGCTCGAGCGCGCGGTTCAGCGCCTCGTAATGCCAGTCCTTGGCGTCGATCAGGACACCATCCATGTCGAATAGAACGGCTTTGATCATGCTGCTTCACTCCCGAAATAAACAGCTGCGGCATCGGGAAAATCCGTGCAGAGCAGCATGGAGGTAAGATCCAGGTTTGGTCGATCCCGAAGGGAAGACCAGAAGGTTTCGTACGGGCGCTTGTGCAGCTCTGGCGAAACCAGCGCGATCGGCTTGCCATTCGTGGACAGTCGCTCTGCCACGTCGACCTGGGGAAAATCGCCGGTAAAATTGTCGAGCCAGATACCGGCCGATTCTGCCGCCAGCGCGGGCGTCGGCTCGTATTCGCTGACGCGCGTGTAGACCGGCATTCCAGCCCTGATGTACGCCAGCATGTCCGGGATCGACATATCGAAGACGAAATAGGAAGTGACGCCGTGGGCGCGCAATGCGCGGTGGGTCATTTCGGCAAGACCGTCGGCCTTGATGTTCAGCGCCAGCGTTCCCGTGCAGCCATTGACGGCGTAGAAATCGAGTAGCCAGTCGAAGGTGATGATGTCGTCGGAACGGGTTGGCGGATCGTGGGAGATGACGAGTGCGCCATCGAGATCGCGAATGTCGGTTTCCAGGCCGAACCCGGCGAGAAGGGCACTGCAAAGGGCGGTACGCGAATTTTTCGCGACGTTGTCATTCCAGCTGCCGCGATGAGCAAGGATGCTGCTTCTGGCAATCGTGCCCATTCTACCGCCCCTGCCCGAGATCACCGATCGGCACATGCTATCGCTGCATGGCCGCGCCACAGCAAAGCCATGAGTCGCGCTGTCGAGGTCATTGGAGGGGCTGCAGCTTGTGCCAGCCTTATGGTTGAACGATATGCGGGGAAAATCGCATGGTAGTGATCAAGTCAAGGTTGTGGGCCGACGCGATAAGGCTTCTTGCGCAATATCAAAGTATAAAGCCTGACGCTTGGCGCGATCAGTGCGCCCGCAGTTCCGTCGATTGCTCCGCAGACGCCGTTGCGTCCGTGGAAGCTGTACCCTGCTCAGCCATGCGCGCGGAGAGATCGAAGAGCTCCGTCAGTTCCTGATGCTCGCGGTAGGCCGACAGCCAGTTTTGCTCGCTGGCAGCCTTTGCTTCCGCAGCATCGTCTATCCATGACGCGAGGGGGTCGCGTGGTTGTTCCTGGTCGGAAGGGTCGTCGATCGGCTGGAACTGGGCGATCAGGAGGCCGATTTTCTGCAACTGGGAGCGCTGCTGCATCCGGCGTTCATTGGCGATCAGCAGCCGGAAGGCGTTCACCAAGGTGCCCTTCGGTGAGGGCAGTTCTTCCAGGTCTACAAGCCTTGTCTCGGCAATCGGGTTGGCTTTCAGGTAGACGAGAAACTCGCGGACGATATGACCGGCATGCAGCAGCGGCGCTGTGTCCATCGGTGTTTCCGACGTGCTCTCCTCGAGCGTTCTGTCCTGGAGTTCCATCTGTAAATCCTTACGATTGCGCTCGTTAACGCATTCGAAAGGAATTGGTTCAACTAACGCCCGGACAAGCATCCACGGCCTCAGTTGGCTGAGGCCGTGGAGGTTGTGCTTTAGTCGCGGAACTTGCTGTCGAGTTCGTTGATGGCGGCGACGTTGGAGGCGCTGCGGCCGTTTTCGTCGAAGGTCTGGGCGAGGTAGGCATCGGCGATGGATTTTGCGACTTCGCTGCCGATGACGCGCGAGCCCATGGTGATAATCTGGGCGTTGTTGGAGAGGGCTGCGCGTTCCGCCGAATAGGTGTCGTGGCAAAGGGCGGCGCGGATGCCGGGGACCTTGTTGGCGGAGATCGACACGCCGATGCCGGTGCCGCAGACGAGGATGGCGCGGTCGTATTTGCCGGCCAGCACATCGGCGGCGACGCGAGCCGACAGATTGGCGTAGAATTCGTCCGAGCCATCGGTGGGCTTGGAGACTTCGGAGACCTCGTGGCGGTCCTTCAGGTATTCGGCGAGGACGTGGGCGAGCCCGTTTCCGGCGCTATCGCCAGCGATTGCGAGTTTCATGGGTTTTCTCCTTCGTGTGTGAACTGGATATGGGGTTGATCAGAGAACGGCGCAAACACGGACCAGGATGTCGAGATAGCCGGTGACATTCCAGGCCGAGCGGCCGATGAAGAGGCCGTCGATATGGTCGCAGGCCGCGAGTTCGGCGCAGTTGCCGGGATTGACGGAGCCGCCGTAGAGGCACGGCACGCGGCGCCCGAGGATGCCCTCCGCGACCTTGATGATCTCGGCCTGGCGGGCGTCTGCATAATCGGCTTTCGCGGGGATGCCATTTTCACCGATGGCCCAGACGGGTTCGTAGGCGAGCAGCAGCGGTGCTGTCCGCTGTTCGGCGCTGAGCTTGCCCAGCGCGCCGCGCACTTCGGCGGCCAGAACCTCGTCGGCGCGGCCGCTCTCGCGGTCGGCCAACGTTTCGCCGATGCAGATCAGCGGGATCATCCCGTGCCGCACGGTCGCCTCGACCTTGAGGCCGACCGTCTCGTCGGTTTCGCCAAAGAATTCGCGTCGCTCGGAGTGGCCGAGTTCGACGACATCCATGCCGCAGTCGACCAGCATCAGCGGCGAAATCTCGCCTGTCCAGGCGCCGGATTCAGCCCAGTGCATGTTCTGGGCACCGACCTTCACTGCACTGTCCTTCAGCATCGCCTTGACTTCGCGGATAGAAGTGAACGGCGGGATGACGAAACATTGCAGGCGCGGATCGTTGACGATCTCGGCGCTGGCAAGCCCCTCGGCAAAGCTGCGCGCCTCTGCGAGCGTCTTGTTCATCTTCCAGCTCGTGCCGATCCAGAAAGGCGTCTCGGTCATGGTCTTCTCTCCCGGCGCTAAAGGTTGCGCCCAAATTCATGCTGCTAAGGTGACAACCGGCGCCGTCAAGGCGGTGACCGGCTAGAGGTTGAGGTCGGCAATCCCGGTGTCGATGTGCGGTGCCCAGAAGGCGATCGACTCGGCGATCTGCTCGATTACCTGCCGGTCGTTGGGCTCGCGCTCCTTGAACGACAGCTCCAGGCAGATTTCATTGTCTTTCGCGCCACCCTCGGCGAAAGCGGCCAGCAGCGGCTCCGGCTGCACACGCCCCTTGGCGTTGAATTCCGCCGTGAACGGACGGTGGCCGCCCTTGTCCATCAGCGATTGCTTGATGTGGATGATCGGCGACACCGGCGGCGCCGCGCGTGCCCAGGCATAGGGGTCGATATCGTCCGGATTGCTGCTGGTGACATCGCCGTGGTCGATATCGGCCATCATCCACATCGGCACCGCCATGTTGGCGGCGGTCAGGCGATCCTGAAGGGCAAAGCTGGCGGCGATGGTTTCGCCGAACTCGCGGCCGATCGACATCGGCTCCCAGAACACGTAGCTCAGACCCGCTGCCTTGGCATGCTCGGCCACTTCGGCCCAGCAATCGATGGCGATCTGAATCAGCTCTTCGCGCCGCGCCGCATCGTCGAAATCGCGATAGGTGAAAATGGCAAACTGCGTGCCGACGGAGCTGCCGCCGAGATCTGCGGTGATGTCGGCGAAGGTCTTGAACCATTCGACATAGTAGCGCCGGACATCCGCATCCGGATGGCCGAAATGGTTGAGGCGGCCATAGGGCCCTGTCATGCCGGAGGTGATGCATACGCCGGTACGGGTCAGGGCGGCGCGCATGTCGCGCGTCAGGCGCCTGATGACGGCAGCTGGCCAGGATGGGTTGATGAACTCATGCGTCAACTGCACATCGCGGATCTTCAGGTCATGTGCGATTGTGCCGATCAGGTCGGCCGGCTCGGCGTAGCGGTTGACCAGCGGGTTGGTGTTGAGCGACAGCGTCAGCCCCATCGGTAGCTCCTGTAAACGGCGCGTGGCCGATCTCGTCGACCACGCCTGTAAAAAATCGAAGCGCTCAGGCCGAGCGCGCCATCTGCCCATCGAACCAGGCGCCGAAAGCGGCCTTTTCGTCGGCACTCATGTGCAGGCCGTGCTTGGTGCGGCGCGTCAGGATATCTTCCGCCGTTTCGGCCCATTCCTGCTCGATCACGTAGCGCACTTCTGCCTCATAGAAGTTGGGCCCGAAACATTGGCCGAGGGCTGCCACCGATGTGGCACCGCCGATCAGCTTCGATGTGCGGGCGCCATAAAGGCGGGCATAGTGGCGGGCGAGCCCGCGTGGCAGCCAGGCATAATCGCGCTGCAGCTTTTCGAGAAAGCGCGGCACGTCGGCGCCCTCGATGTCGCCACCCGGCAGGATACCCTTGGCCGTCCAGTCAGGTCCCATCTTTGGGAAGGTCGCCTGCAACTTCTGGATCGCGTGCTCGGCGAGCTTGCGGAACGTGGTGATCTTGCCGCCGAAGACATTCAGCAAGGGCGCGCCGCCCGTCGTGTCTAGGTCGAAGACGTAGTCGCGGGTAACGGCGGAAGGGTTACCCTTGCCGTCGTCGTAGAGCGGCCGGACGCCGGAGAACGTCTGCAGCACATCCTCGCGGCGGAGCGTCTGCTTGAAGTAGCGATTGACGGCGTTGAGCAGGTATTCGATCTCGCTCTCGTCGGCCGAAACGGCTTCAGGCGCACCTTCGTAGGGGATGTCGGTGGTGCCGATCAGGGCCTTGTCGCCCTCGTAGGGGTTTATGAAGATCACGCGCTTGTCGTGGTTCTGCACCAGATAGGCTTGCGGTCCGTCCCAGAATTTCGGTGTGATGATGTGGCTGCCCTTGACCAGGCGAACGTTGCGGCTGGAATTGGTGCCGGCGACGCGGCCGATGATGTCGTTGACCCAGGGGCCCCCGGCATTGACCAGAGCCCGTGCCATGACGACGCGCTTGGCGCCGGTGCGCGTGTCGGTCATCTGAACCCGCCACAGATCGCCCTCGCGCCGGGCGGAGTTGCAGACGGTGCGCGTCAGCACTTCGGCGCCGTGTTCGGCGGCGTCCTTGGCGTTCAGCACGACCAGTCGGGCATCGTCGACCCAGCAGTCGGAATACTCGAAGCCCCTGGTATATTCGTCCTTGATCGGCGCGCCTTCCGGATCGCGCCTGAGGTCGAGCGTACGGGTTGCCGGCAGTTTCTTGCGGCCGCCGAGATGGTCGTAGAGAAACAGGCCGAGGCGTACCAGCCAAGCTGGCCGGTCATTGGGGCTGTGCGGCAGCACGAAACGCATCGGCCAGATGATGTGGCTCGCCGAATTCAGGAGCACTTCGCGCTCGATCAGGGCTTCGCGGACCAGTCGGAATTCGTAATATTCGAGGTAGCGCAACCCACCATGCACCAGCTTGCCGGAGCGCGACGACGTGCCCTGTGCCAGGTCGTCCTTTTCGCAGAGGATCACCGACAATCCACGGCCTGCAGCATCGCGCGCGATGCCTGCGCCATTGATGCCGCCACCGATGATGAACATGTCTACCGTTTGAATATCGCTCATCTGCATTCTCCTGCGGCACGTGCCAGTGTCTTGTTCCGGTTCTGCCGGATGTGATTGTCGATCGGGGTCATTCTCGTGAGGATCATGCAGCCGGCACCTGCTGAGCCGCGAGCAGGTCCCATATGGGCTCGAGTGCCTCGCGCGCCTGCCTGTAGGCTGGAAACGTCCGGTCGTAGACCGGCACCAGCGACGGGTCCGGTGCTGTACCCGCGCCGAGCAAGGGCGTGACCCATTCGGCGATGCAGGCGTTCATGTCGGGGTAGACGCCGACGGCCACTGCCGCCATCATCGCCGCACCGGCAGCCCCCGCCTCCTCGCGCGCCGAGACGCGGACACTGGCGCCGGTAGCCGCAGCAAGCACGCCGCCCAGTGCCTTGGAACGGGCAGCACCGCCCGTCAGCCGCAGTTCGCGCGGCAGTGCACCCATCGCCACGTAGCAATCCCGCGCTGCCATGCCGAGACCCTCGATAACGCTGCGCAGGAGATCGGGATAACGATGGCCGGCATTCAGCCCGATGAAACCGGCGCGCGCGCTGGCGTTGACGAACGGGCCTCGTTCTCCGGCTTCGGAGATGTAGGGGTGATAGAGAACGGCGCCAGGCCGGCTCGCCGCCATCCAGTTGTCGATGCGGGCGACCATCTCTGCGTGGGAAGGTGCAGTGCCACCCTCGCCGATCAGATCGGCGGCCACGTGCAGGATCCAGTCGAGATTAAGTGTCGCTGCCATGTTGGTCTGCATCTGCGTCACCATGCCTGGCACCGGCAGAGCCATGATATAGCCCGTTCCCTCGGCATTCAGTTGCGCATCGGCTGTTGCGACCGGACGCATGTGAACGCCGGTCGAGCCGATGACGGTGCAGGCGGCATTGAGGTCACCGGTCCAGACGCCTGCCCCCATGCCGGTCATCACCATGTCGACATAGCCGAGGCTGACAGGCGTGCCCTGCTTGAGGCCAGTTGCGGCAGCGGCGGCTGCCGTTAGCGGATGCGTTACCTCGGTTCCGTCGATGATTTCCGGAAGCAGGTGCCGGCGTGATGAAAGCCCCAGCGCCGCAATTACACCGTCGTCATAGGCGCGGCTGCGAAAATCGCCGAAGGTCCAGCACGCTTCGGATGGGTCCGTGGCACGAACCCCGGTGAGATTGAGATAGAGCCAGTCCTTGCAATGCAGCGCCACTTCGGCGCGGTCGAGCAGTTCGGGCGCGGTGGCAGACATGTGCGCAATCTGTGCGCCCTGCTGGCAGGTATTGAGGCCGGTTCCAGTGGTCTCGAAGCGCGCGCGCTCGCCGGATGCGCCGACCAGCTTTCTGACCGTTGGCGCTGCGCGCGCATCGAGCCAGATCCAGGCATCTCCGACCGGGGTATCGCCGGCGCCCACCAGCCAAGTGCCATCACCCTGTGCCGTTACGGCGACAGCGGCAGTCCGCGCGGCAAGCCCCGGCACCTTTTCGCCAAGTCCCCGGAGTGCGGCGGCACATTCATCCCAGGTTCGGGCAAGCGGTTGCGTCGCCGAACCGTCCTGTCCCGAATTATAGCGGTTTGCCACCGATGCCGAGGCGATCTGCCGTCCGGCAAGATCGAATGCCACGGCCTTGATCACCGAGGTGCCGGCATCGATGCCGACGAGGATGTCCTGTCCGGCATCAGCCATGGAACTTGGTTCCCGTTTCGGTGCGGCTCGATATCATGCTGTCGTCCATAGAACTCTCCCCCCTCGCCCGTCCCTCAGGCCAGGTCATCTCGCAGCAGCGCTTGCGCGGTGCGTTCGTCAGTGATCAGTCCGCTCAGCAATCCGCTTTTCATCACCGCAGCGATCGCCCCGACCTTGTTCTTGCCGCCGGCAATCGCAACGATGCGCCGGCCTTTCATAGCATCGAGACCCGGCGACAATGTTCGCGCCGACAGCGATGTCTCGACTGCCTTGCCGGTCTTGTCGAAGAAATGCCCGAGCACTTCGCCGACGCCTCCAAGTTCGCGGACTTCGGCGATCTCCGCCGCCTCTATCATATGCGACGCCACCAGCTGCGCGTCCGGCTCGACGGTGCCGATGCCGACGATCATCGGATCGGCGCCTGCCGCAAGTTCGAAAATCTCGCGCACGCCGCGTTGCGACAGGAGAACCTCGCGATCCTCCACGGTGTTGGCAAACAGCGGGATCGGCATGACGTAGGCGGCTGCCCCCGTCTTCTCGGTGAGGCGATGCATCACATCATGCGGGTTTGCCGCATAGTTTCGTGTTACCCCGCCGAGCAACGATACGAACCGTACCCGGCCGGCATCGAGGCGGGCCATTTCCTTGACGGCCGCCGCCAGCGTCCGGCCATGGCCGATGCCTATCACGCCGCCGTGGAAGTTCTCGATCTCGCGCTGCAGAAAGCCGGCCCCGGCCATGCCGAGTGCCTTGAGAGGCAACCCCTGTTCATGGAGATCAGGAACCACTTCCGCGTAGGTGAGGCCGTAGTCGCTCTCCAACCGGCGCTCGAGTGTCACGCACTCCGCGATGTCGCCTTCGATCGTCACCTTCACGGCACCATTCTGGTTTGCGCGGGCGATCAAGCGGTGCGCCTTGACGCTGGTGATGCCGAGGCGGTTGGCGACTTCGGATTGCGTCAGGCCGGCAGCGTAATGAAGCCAGGCCGCGCGCACGGCGAGGCTGTCTTCATTGTCGCGCTTGTCGGCAAATCGCGCCATGTGCTTTCCGACGCCTCCGGGTTCAACTGAAATTATTGTCGCTTAGCGTAATTTTTTGCACGTTTTTATAACATAAGTCAACATTATCACATGTCGTATTTGGGGGAATTTCGGATGGGCTGCGAGCGGTCCCGCTCTTGCAAGTCTCCCTTCCATCACGCGGTAGTCTGAATGCTCAATCAGGTCTTACTAACCCGAATTTGCCAATAAATGCATAAATACTGGGCATTTGAAGCGGAAAATTGCCATGGATTGACGAATTTTGCATACCGAATAGACGCATCTCGTGCGCAATGCGGTATAAGTCCAGTGTATCCTGAGCCTCCGCATCACGCTCTCGTGTTGCACGCTCGGCCCGGAACTTTGTTTTTTGTGCTCTGTAAGGGTTCCGAGGTAATTGACAACATCCTGGGTATATCACATATTGAAAGTGGCTGATAACATAAATATACCACAGCCGGTATCGGCGGGTTGAGGAAACTCCGCTTCAAGTGACATTCATAATGCAGAGGGTTTTCCATTTGGAGCCTGACGCAATCCGCCGCTTGGAGGAGGGGCGACCATGCAAGTTTCAGCGCCTCACCCCGTTCGTCTTCATCGTTTCGCTGCCCCTGTCGCCATTGGCAGTGCGCTCTGGCGCGGCAGCCTCTCCCCTTCCCGCATCGTCAAGTCAAAGGTGGTCACACCATGAGCAATCTGGTCGGTACCTCGATACCCAATCCTCCCAAGCCCCGCCTCGGCCTGATCATCGGTTCCGTCGCCATCGTCGTGCTGGTCGCTGCCATGGCGCTCGATACCAAGGTGGTGAAGATCGGTTCGGAGGCGGGCGCGCAGCCCAATGCGTTCTCGCCCGAAACATTCGGTTCGACCGAGTTTCCGAAGATCCAGGCGGCTATCGAGAAGCGCGCAGTCAGCGCGGACACCTTGGCAACGGCGATTGCAGCGAACAAGGACGCGGCGGCTAAGCAGTACGGCGTACCCGGTGGTGTAGGGCCCGAAATTTCGGTCAAGTTCACCGGCGTCGTCGGTGCGGCCAAGTCCGGCATCTACACGGTAGCAGTTCCCGGCGTTCCGAGCACGGTGACGATCCGTGTCCAGACTGGGCCGGCGATCAACGGCACCGACCTGCGTGATTCGACCGGCACCGTGACTTTCGACCAATTCACCAACCAGATCGAATACCAGAATGCCGGCTCGGCCCTGAACAAGGAAATGAAGGCGCAGGTGCTCTCCAAGATCGACACTGCCAACCTCACCGGCAAGACCGTGTCGGTCGTAGGCGTCTTCCAGCTCATCAACCCGAACAGCTGGCTTGTCACGCCGGCCAAGCTGGATGTCCAATGAGCGCCGCCCTCAAGCCCGCACCGCAGAACGGCGACATCGTTCTTTCGGCTCATAACGTCGCCAAGTCCTACGGCAACGTTCATGCCCTGAAGGGCGTCAATTTCGATATCAGGCGCGGCAAGGTGACGACGCTGTTTGGTGAAAACGGCGCCGGCAAGTCGACGCTGATGAAGATTTTGTCTGGTGTGGTGACGCCGACCTCCGGGGATATCGTGCTCGATGGCGAACGCGTGGTGTTCAATTCATCGACGGATGCCCGCGATCGTGGCATCTCCATCATCCACCAGGAACTCAGCCTGGCGCCCAACCTGAGCATCCGTGACAATATCTTCATGGGTCGCGAGATCAGGGGCCCGATGGGCGTCGATTTCGCCGAGGAAGCCCGCCAGGTCAAGGCGCTGATGGCCGATCTCAACGAGGTCATCGATCCGATGACCCGCGTCGAGGAGCTCAGGCTCGGGCAGCAGCAGATCGTCGAGATCGCCCGCGCCCTTTCGGTCGATTCCCGCATCCTGATCATGGACGAGCCGACATCGGCGCTGAGCGCTACCGAGGTCGAGGTGCTGTTCAAGGTCATCCGCGATCTCACCAGCCGCGGCGTATCCATCGTCTATATCTCCCACCATCTCGAAGAAGCGCTGCAGATCACCGACTATGCGGTGGTCCTGCGCGATGGAGCCATGACGGCCAAGGCCGACGTCAAGGACATCGATCTCGAGTGGATCGTCCGCAACATGGTCGGCGAAAACTTCGATCTCGGCTCGCCGCCATCGGGCTACGAGTTTGGCGATGTCGCGTTGTCGGTCAGCGGCGTCAGTGTCGCCGATGCCACGGGCACCGGCTACTCCGTCGTCGATAACCTGTCGTTGGACGTGCGCGCCGGCGAGATCGTTTGCATCTACGGATTGATGGGCGCCGGTCGTACCGAGCTGCTCGAATGCGTTGCAGGTCGTGTCCCGTCGACCGGCGGCAAGGTGATGCTCGAAGGCCAGGACGTGTCGAAGCTCAGCATCGCAGATCGCATCGGTCGCGGGCTGGCGCTTGTTCCCGAAGATCGCCAGCGGGACGGGCTCGTCCAGACGATGTCGGTCGGTACAAACCTGTCGCTCGCCAGCATCGGCACTTTCGTCAAGGGCATGCTGCTGTCGCACAGCCGCGAAAAGGCGCTGATCGACGACTCCATCCGCAATGTCCACATCAAGACGGCGGGCGGCGGCGCGCCAATCGGGTCGTTGTCTGGCGGCAACCAGCAGAAGGTCGTCATCGGCAAGATTCTCGCCACCCATCCCCGCGTCATTCTCCTCGATGAGCCCAGCCGTGGCATCGATATCGGTGCCAAGGCCGAGGTCTTCAAGTTGCTCGCCGAACGGGCAGCGCAGGGGCTTGCGGTGGTGTTTTCGACATCGGAAGTCTCGGAATGCCTGAGCATCGCCCACCGCATCATCGTGATGAGCAAGGGCAGGATCTCGGCGCAGTTCGGGTCCGACGCAACAAAAGAGCAGATCATGGCCGCCTCGGGCGAAGCCGTGATCGAACAATGACGAAGAAGAACGGAGCCATGACCATGAGCGAAGCTGGTCCATCCCGCACAACCACCAAGCCTAGCCTCTTCAGCGGCGGCTTCGATCTCGGCCGCCTGCTGCTCGAGGGGCGCGCCTTCTTCGCGCTGATCCTCATCATCGTCGTCTTCTCGATGCTATCGCCCTACTACTTCTCGACCGCCAACTTCCTGACGATGGCCTCGCACGTCGCCATCTTCGGCATCCTCGCGGTCGGCATGCTGCTGGTGATCCTTAACGGCGGCATCGATCTGTCTGTGGGCTCGACGCTCGGCCTGTCCGGCTGCATCGCCGGCTTCATGATGCAGGGCATCACGCTGAAGGTGTTCGGCGTCATCCTGTTTCCGCCGGTCTGGGTTGTCGCCGTGCTGGCCTGCTGCCTTGGCGCGCTCGTCGGGCTGGTCAACGGCGTGTTGATTGCTCGCTTCAAGGTTCCAGCCTTCGTGGCGACGCTCGGCGTCATGTACATGGTGCGCGGCGTCGCATTGCTGATGACCAACGGCCTCACCTACAACAACCTCGGCGGCAAGCCCGAACTCGGCAATACCGGCTTCGATTGGCTCGGCTTCAACCGGTTGGCCGGCGTGCCGCTCGGCGTCGTCGTGCTCGTCTTCATCGCGTTCCTTGTCAGCGTCATGCTCAACCGCTCTGCCTTCGGCCGCTGGCTCTACGCTTCCGGCGGTAACGAGCGGGCTGCCGAACTTTCGGGCGTTCCGGTCAAGCGCGTGCAGATCCTGGTCTACGTGCTCTCCGGCGTCTGCGCCTCGATTGCCGGCCTGATCCTGTCCTCGCAGCTGACGTCGGCAGGACCGACGGCCGGTACGTCCTACGAATTGACTGCGATTGCTGCCGTCGTCATCGGCGGCGCGGCGCTCACCGGTGGACGCGGTAATATCCGCGGCACGCTGCTCGGCGCCTTCGTTATCGGCTTCCTGTCCGACGGTCTGGTGATCATCGGCATCTCGTCCTACTGGCAGACGGTTTTCACCGGCGCGGTCATCGTGCTCGCGGTGTTGCTCAATGCCATCCAGTATAGCCGCCGCGCCAAGAAACCCGTCTCGACGGGCGGCCAGACCACTTCTCCGCAACTGGGAGGTAAAGCGTGAAGGCTTGTTCCGCAGCCGAGAAGAATACCGGGTAACCGGGCACTACCATCAACCAAGGAGGAAAGTTTCCATGTTCAACAAGACAAGACTTCTCATGCTGTCGGCTGTCGTTCTCGCCGGACCGCTTATGGCCGCATCGTCCACCTCGGCATTTGCCGACGGCCTGATCTCGATCATCGTCAACGACCCGGCCAACCCCTACTGGCTGACCGAAGGCAACGTTGCTGCTGCCGAAGCCAAGAAGCTCGGCTATACCTCGAATGTCGGCGCCCACAAGGGTGATACCAACACCGAGAGTAACCTGATCGACACCGCGATCACCAACAAGTCGGTCGCGATCATTCTCGATCCGGCCAATGCCAGCGGTTCCGTCGGTGCCGTCAAGAAGGCCGTTGCCGCTAACATTCCGGTGTTTCTGGTCAATGCTGAAATCAACCAGGCCGGTCTTGCCAAGGCACAGCTCGTGTCGAACAACGCCCAGGGCGCTGCCCTCGGTGCGCAGGAGTGGATCAAGTCTGTCGGCGACAAGGGCAAATACGTCGAACTGCTCGGCGCGCCTTCCGACAACAACGCCGCAACCCGTTCTAACGGCTACGAGACCGTGCTGACCCAGTATCCGGACCTCGAAAAGGTCGGTTCCGACGTTGGCAACTGGGATCGTACCCAGGGTCACGACAAGATGCAGAACCTGCTGCAGGCCCATCCGGACATCACCGGCGTCATCAGCGGCAACGATGAAATGGCACTGGGCGCTATCGCTGCGCTGAAGGAAGCCGGCAAGCTCAAGGGCATCAAGGTCGGCGGCTTCGACGGTTCGCCGGATGCTGTGGCTGCCATCAAGGCCGGAGAACTGCAGTACACCGTTCTGCAGCCTGTCGCCGTGTTCTCGGCAAAGGCTGTCGACCAGGCAGATTCGTTCCTGAAGACGGGCAAGACCGGTGTCGACACCGAGAAGCAGCTCTTCGATTGCCTGATCATCAACAAGGACAACATTGCCAAGTATACGGCACCGTTTACTCTGTCCGAATAATCCGACTTTGGGGGCGGCCTTCGGGCCGCCTCCTCTCTTCATGACGAAAGCCCGGGATAGCCCGACTTGTCCACACTCTAGACCGTTGGCATGTCAGTCGCGACGCATTACCGTTTGTGACGACGCCCTGTTCGCGTCATAGATGATGGACGCCGGGCGGGACAACCGCCCAAGTGAACTCGAGCATGCCGGCCCGAACGTGATGATACTGTCCTCGCAGCTGCTGAAGACGACGGGTGATGTACATGATGCCTCTGCGACGTTGCTCGTGGTCGCATCCGACGGCGTGGCAGGCGTGGGCCGGTGATCATGGCTGACCACGACGATACCGGCGAAGCTGCGGACAATCCACTGATGCAGGAGCAGGTTCCGAGCGACACGCGGCTGGCGCGCCAGCTGGCCCGCCGCCAGCAGATGACCGAGACCGTCATGGCGGAAGGCTCGGTACGCATCGAGGATCTGGCCGAACGCTTCGGTATCAGCCTGATGACTGCCCACAGGGATCTCGACGAACTCGTCAGCCGTGGTATCCTGCGCAAGACGCGGGGCATTGCCTCGGCGGCGCCGACAAGCCTGATCGAATCCAGCGATGTCTACCGCTCCAGTCGCCAGTCGGTCGAAAAGCGTGCGCTGGCGCTTGCGGCAATGCGCTTCGTCGAGCCCGGACAGGCGATCTTCTTCGACGATTCCACCACTGTGCTGCAGATGGCGCAATTCCTGCCCTCCGCCGTGCCGCTTACCGTCATCACCAACTCGCTGACGCTGATGAACGATCTCAAGGGTATCCGCGACCTGACGTTGCTCGGCCTTGGGGGCCAGTACTACAACTGGTGCAATGCCTTCATGGGCCGCATGACCACCCATGAGATCTCGCAGCTGCGGGCCGACACGTTGTTCATGTCGATGTCTGCGATCACCGACGATATCGTCTTTCACCAGTTTCTCGAGATGGTCGATACCAAGCGGGCGATGTTCGATTCCGCCTCCACCCGCATCCTTCTCGCCGACAATACGAAATTCGACCGACGTGCCCTGCACGTGTTCTCGCCGCTTACCGATTTCGACATCGTTATCGTCGACGACGGTACGCCGCCGGTCCATATCGCCCGCATGCGCGACAAGGGCATCAATGTTGTTGTGGCTCCGACGCGCGGCTCAAGCCATGCATCCGCGCTGAAGCGATACGATCCCCAGGCCCGATAGCTCTCTGTCACGTCACTGAAACAAGGCGGTTGAAGCACCTTTTTACCCTTTGCTAAATGTAACATCACTTGACGTGAACTTACCATGTTTATATGATCCAGTGATGTTGCAGCTGTGGTACGAGCGCTCGTCTTGACGCTCCCGCACCCGGTCGTAAAAGGGAGCGAAAACCATGCCCAGCCTGCTAGGGATCGACAACGGCCTGACTGTCACCAAGGCGGTCATCTTCGATATCGACGGGACGCAGCTTTCGGTGGCGCGACGCCGGGTGCCGCAGTCGATACCCCGGGCGCGCTTTGTCGAGCGCGACATGGCAGGCCTCTGGCAGGCGACAGCAGAGGCGATATCGGAGGCGATAGCCCTTTCCGGCCGGCCGGCCGACGACATCAAGGCCGTTGCCGCCACTGCCCACGGCGACGGGATATATCTTCTGGACCACGCTCTCCAGCCGCTCGGCCCCGGCATCCTTTCGCTTGATAGTCGCGCCGGCGGTATTGTCGACCGCTGGTCGGAAGGATCGCTGTTTGACGAAGCGCTGGCCCTGACCGGCCAGGTGCCGCATGCATCTGCGCCATCGGCCTTGCTTGCCTGGTTGAAGGAAAACGATCCGGAGCGGTTCGGCCGCATCGGCCATGTTCTCGCCTGCAAGGACTGGCTGCGCTTCTGCCTCTCCGGCACGATCGGCACGGACCGGACCGAGGCAAGCACGTCCTTCACCGATGTCAGGACGCAAGCCTATTCGGCCGAGGCCTTGCGCATCTACGGGCTGGAGCAGGTGGAAAGTGCCCTGCCGCCCGTCGCAGATTCCAGTGATATCGTCGGCCATGTCACGGCCGCGGCCGCAGCTCTTACCGGGCTCGTCGAGGGCACCCCCGTTGCCTGTGGCCTGCACGATGTCACTGCTTCTGCGCTCGGCATCGGCGGCCATGTCGAAGGTGTGATCAGCATCGTTGCTGGCACCTATTCGATCAACGAGGTCGTCTCGGCGGAACCGCTCACCGATCCCCGCTGGTTCTGCCGCAACGCCATTGCGCCGGGCCAGTGGAACGCCATGTCGATTTCTCCGGCCTCGACGGCCAATTACGACTGGTTTCTCGACACCTTCTGCCGGAAGGAGCAGGACGCCGCCGCCACTGAGGGTGGCTCCATTCATGCGCTGCTGGCAACCGAGATCGACGCGGCGCTGCAGCGGCGCTCGACGATCCTCTTCCACCCCTATCTGTTCGGTTCGCCCTACGGCAATCTTGCCAGCGGCAGCTTCCTCGGCCTGCACGGCTGGCACGACCGGGGCGACATCCTGAAGGCGGTGCTGGAAGGGATCGCCTTCAATCACCGCACCCATGTGGATGCGCTCCGTGACGGCTTCTCCTTCACCCAGGTGCGGCTGACCGGAGGGGCCTCGCGCAAACCCGCCTTCGCCCAGATGTTTGCGGATATCCTGAACCTGCCGGTGACGGTCACCTCGACGGACGAGCCGGCGGCCTTCGGCGCCGCGCTTTGTGCCGGCACTGCCATCGGCGTCTACGCCTCTCCGCAGCAACCGCATCTGACCGTCGGCGCCACCAGCCGGACCTATCAGCCGGATGCCGCCCGCAGCGCCGTGTTCAACGAGCGCTTTAGCCTTTACTCGCGCCTCGCCGAAGCCCTGAAATCGGAATGGCCGGCTATCGAGCGGCTGGGCATGCCGACGGAGACCGTCGCGTGATCAAGGCCGACGAACGGCGCGAGGAAATCGCCAACTATGTCATAAAGTGCGGTCAGGTGCGCATCGATGATCTCGTGACGCATTTCGGCGTGTCGCGGATGACCATTCACCGACATATCGAGCAGCTGGCCCAGCAGGGGGTGTTGCGAAAGCTGCATGGAGCCGTCACCGTGCAGCCCTCCGGCATCTATGAAAGCACGTTCCGCTACCGCATGACAGTCGGGCGGGCCGAGAAGGATGCACTGGCCCGCGCCGCGCTGGAATATGTCGAGGCCGGACAAGTGGTGATGCTCGATGATTCCACCACGGCCAGCGCCGTGGCGCCGCTGCTGGCCGAGATCAAGCCGCTGACGGTCATCACCAACAGCGTGTCGACGGCCGAAATGCTGATCCATGTCGAGGACATGGATTTCATCTCCCTCGGCGGCCAGTATCACCGCACCTACAACGCCTTTATCGGCCTCGTCACCGAGAATGCCATCTCGCGGCTGCGCGCCGACATCCTGATCTGCTCCACCTCGGCCATCACCGGCACGACCGGGTTCATCCAGGACCAGCAGGTCGTGCGGGTCAAGCAGGCGATGATGGCCGCCTCCCGCCGCCGCCTGCTTCTCGTCGACCATGGCAAATTCGACAGGATGGCGCTGCACGTGTTTGACGAGCTGACGGCATTCGACGCCGTGCTGGTCACCGACGGCATCGCCGACGCAACAACGCAAAAGCTTGAACAGGCCGGTGTACGGCTGAAAATCGTAAGGATGGCATCATGACTTCCCCGGAAACAGCATCGGTCGATTTCGCCAGCCGCCTTGCGACGATGACCGCCGATGGCAGTGTCGATGTCGTCATCCTTGGCGCCGGCATCAACGGCGCCGGTCTCTTCCGCGATCTCTGCGCCCAGGGTATCAGCTGCCTGATCGTCGAAAAGACGGATTTCGGCGCAGGCACCAGCGCCGCACCTTCGAGGCTGATCCATGGCGGGCTCAAATATCTCGAAACCGGTGAATTCGGCCTGGTGGCGCAATCGACTCTCGAGCGCAATCTGCTTTTGAAGAACGCTCCCCATTGCGTCACCGCGCTGCCCACGATCATTCCGATCTTCTCCTGGACCAAGGGCATCTTCGCGGCGCTGCGCACCCTGTTCGGCTCCACCAGCGCACCCCGCAGCCGAGGCGCGATCCTCATCAAGATCGGCCTTTCCATCTACGACTATTACGGCTCGCGCGACCGGGTCATGCCACGCCACAAGCTTATCGGCCGCAAGCAGGCCCTGCGCGACATTCCGGCCATGACAAAGTCAATCGTCGCCACCGGCACTTACTACGACGCCAAGATCAGCCACCCGGAACGGCTGGTGCTGGAGCTGGTGACCGATGGCCTCGATGCCAATCCGCGTTCCGCCATGGCGAACTACACGACGCTGACATCCGCCAAAGACGGTGTCCTGACCTTCCAGCCGGAGAACGGCCCAGCCTTTTCAATGCGGCCGAAGTTCGTCGTCAACGCCGCCGGGCCGTGGATCGACCATGTTAACGCCGCCCTCGGCGCGCCGTCGAAAATGATCGGCGGCACCAAGGGATCGCATATCCTCCTGAAGCACGACGAACTGCTGAAGGCGCTGAACGGCCGGATGATCTACTTCGAGGCCGATGACGGGCGTATCTGCCTCGTCTACGACTATCTCGGACTTGCGCTGGTCGGTTCGACCGATATCCCCGCAGACAACCCCGACAGTGTCGTCTCGGAGCCGCAGGAAATCGACTATATGATCAACAGCCTCCGTGGACTGTTGCCGGGCATGACCTTCGATCACAGCCAGATCGTCTACGCCTATAGCGGTATTCGCCCGCTGCCGGCCTCGAACGCATCCATCCCCGGTCTGATCAGCCGCGACCATTCCGCACCTGTCGCCGAACCCGATAAGGCCCGCCCCTTCCCGATCATCTCGCTGATCGGCGGCAAATGGACGACCTTTCGTGGTTTTGCCGAAGAGGTGACCGACACCATCCTCAAGCGCATGGGCGCCAGCCGCAAGACCACGACGCGCGCCATGCCGATAGGCGGCGGTAAAGACTTTCCCACCACCGCTGCGGCCCGTGCCGAATGGTTGAAGCGGGAAAGCGCCGAGACCGGCCTCGATATCCCTCGCCTCGACCAGCTCCTGACGCGCTACGGCACCAAGGCCCGGGAGATCGCCCGCCACCGCGGCAAATGGACGGACCGTGACCGCTTGCCGGATTCGACGGATCACAGCCTCGCGGAAATCGACTACATCCTCCAGAACGAGGGTGTAGAGCACCTCTCCGACATCGTCATGCGCCGCACGACGCTCGCCATCACCGGATCGCTGACGCTGAACGACCTGCAACGGATCGCAGCCACCGTAGCCGTGATGCGCGCCTGGGATGAGACGCGGGTGTCAGCCGAGATTGAGGCGGTAACGAGACAGCTCGCCAAGAGGAACCATATGCGGGTGAGGTGAGGTTGGTGGCGGGAGGTGGTGCCGGATATTGCCAATGGGCAAGAATCTTGCCGAATAGACAGTCGTTCACAGGAGACAGCATCGCCTCGGCAGCCGTGCTGCACCAGAGGCGATCATCGCGTGTTCGAAAAGTGAACCTTGCTAGGCTTTGGAATAACAGGGTTCTGGACCTGGGTGTCGCTCCAGATGAGTTCTCGACCATCCACCGATGTCACTTCGAGGCGGGAAACAAGAGCACCGTTCTTCTTGTCCACCAGTGAAGATCGCTCTTCCTCGGGAGCGAACAGATTTTCTTCACCCCACTGGCGAAGAGCCACGATGACGGGGAACAATCTGCTTCCCTTGGTTGTCAGCACGTATTCCCGATAGGCTGTGCCATCCGAGGCAGGCGCAGTTTCAAAGATTCCACGCTTCACGAGGTCGCGCAACCTGCTCGCTAATACGCCCTTGCCGATACCCAATCCGGTCTGGAATTCGCTAAAACGGCGGGCGCCATCAAATGCGTCGCGAATAATGAGCAAAGACCACCAATCCCCTATCACATCCAAGGAACGCGCTACCGGGCACCCTGAATTCCAAAGACTGACGCGCTTGACCATCGGCTCTCACTCCATGCAATCATTCTGGTTCTAACTTAGAACTAGAAATAACGCAATCCAGCGGGTCTCATGAACAACAGGATTGAATTCATGCAGAGGATTGCAAGATGGAAGACGGATCGACCTACGCGGCACTCGGACAACAGGTTAAGGGCTTGTCAACCACGCAGACATTGATCGTCGCAGCATCCGCGGGTCTAAGCGTGGCGAATGTCTATTATGCCCAGCCACTGCTCGATATCATGGCACTTGATTTTGGGATGTCATCCGCGGCCACTGGATCTATCGTCACGCTCACGCAGATTGGCTACGGACTGGGCTTAATCTTCATCGTACCGATTGGCGATCTTTTTGACCGTCGATGCCTTATCGTCGGCCAGGGCGTCCTTTCAGCAATTGTCCTGATGGTCGTGGCGACAGCCCGGACGGAGACAATCCTGTTTTCTGGCATGGCCGCCATGGGGCTTCTGGCTGTGGTCGCACAGGTTCTTGTCGGATACGCCGCCGCGTTGGCAACGGTTGCCCAGCGAGGCAAGGTTATCGGTACGGTCACAAGTGGCATCGTGATGGGCATTCTTGCCGCACGATCCATTGCTGGTTCGGTGGCCGACCTCGGCGGTTGGCGTGCGGTCTACATGCTGTCTGCAACGCTTACCCTGTTGATGGTCTGCCTTCTCTTGCGGGCCTTGCCTTCACATCATCCTGAACAGAGGTCAGAAACCTACATTTCTGCGGTCAGCTCGGTGCCGATCATGATCCTGCGTGAACCGGTACTGCTTATCCGAGGCATCCTCGCACTGCTCATTTTTGCTGCGTTCAGCACGTTTTGGACAGCGCTCGTTCTTCCCCTTACAAATCAACCTTTCTCCTACAGCCATACCCAAGTCGGTCTGTTCGGCCTCGTCGGGCTGGCAGGCGCGGTTGCTTCGACATATGCGGGCAAGCTGGCCGACCGAGGACATGCCCATTGGACAACGGGAATTTCCCTGTTGCTCCTGCTGATATCCTGGGGCTGGATCGCCTTTCTTCCAGTTTCAATTCCAATACTGCTGATTGGAGTGGTTTTACTCGATCTGGCAGTTCAGGCGGTGCATGTCACCAGCCTGAGCATCATCGTAGCCTTGAATTTGCAAAAGAGCGGTCGTCTGATCGGAGGCTACATGGTCTTCTACTCAGTCGGCAGTGCGGTCGGGGCAATTGCAACGACAGCGATCTATGCCCGTTTTGATTGGTCAGGTGTCAGCGCGCTGGGAGCAACGTTTAGCCTTGGGGCATTGGCACTATGGTTAGCCACATCTCGGTTCTCGAACATGGATCGGGGAGTCCATTTCCCTGATGGGACGGGCTAATGGCCGCTGTTGGCCGATCGCGCTCACCCGAGACTCCCGCGCCACCCCCTCCTTCACCTCCCATAACAGCCATCGCAAAGCGTGATGGCTCCTGAGCGTCCGGGGTGGAACGTACAGGGCTCCACAACCGTTCTCGTTATGACAATTCCATTTTGGAGAGCATACGATGGTTAAGGCCTTGATAGTCTCAGGCGCTCTTGCGCTTACAACTCTTACCGTTATCGGCTACGCAGCGAGTGCATCCGGTGCGGGTGCGGCTGGTGTCGAGACGATGGCTGCGCCTCCGGGTGCGGTGGTCTCGTTTGTCGAGGGGCAGCCTAACCCGGTGTTGACAGCACTTGTCGAGGAGCCCGTGGTCGTTGGGCAGGCGCTCTCGTCGCATGTGATCCTGGTGCCGGTGCCGGACAATGCGAATTACGCCTATGCGATCGTCAACAACCAGCGGGTGATCGTTGAGCCCTCAAGCCGCAAGGTAATGCAGATCATTCCTTGATCGGCTACTGCAGGCAGTCATGACAAACCCGCCGGTCGCCCGGCGGGTTTGTTCGTTCTGGAGGTCTATCAGTGCTTGCCGAACGACTGGTCGAGCAGGCCGCCGTCCGCGAAATATTCTTTCTGAACCTTGTCCCATGAGCCAAAGACGTCTTCGACCTTCAGCAGCTTGACGTCGGGGAAATCGGCCTTGAACTCGGCGGTGACGGCGGGATCGTTCACGCGGTTGCCGTTTTGCGCCAGGATCCGCTGGCCATCGCCTGTGTAGAGAAAGTCGAGGTAGGATTTGGCTACGTCGCGGGAGCCACGCTTGTCGACGACCTTGTTGACGATGGCGACCGGGAATTCCGCCAGCAGGCTGACTGCGGGCGTCACCACGGCGACCTTGTCGGCGCCGAACTGTTTGGCGATACCGCGCGTCTCCGCCTCGAATGTCACCAGCACGTCGCCGATGTCGCGTTCGACGAAGGTGGTTGTTGCAGCGCGACCGCCGGTGTCGAAGACCGGTACGTTGCTGAACAGCTTCTTGGCGAAGGCAGCCACCTTCGCATCATCGTTGCCATAGGCCTGCTTGGCGAAGGCGACGGCGGCAAGATAGGTGTAGCGGGCATTGCCCGATGTCTTCGGGTTGGGAAAGACGACCTTGACGTCGTCACGCACCAGATCGTCCCAGTTCTTGATGTTCTTCGGGTTGCCGGCCCGCACCAGGAAGGACGGAAAGGAGTAGAAGGGCGAGGCGCCGTTCGGAAACTGCTGCTTCCAATCCGCGGATACAGCGCCCTTTTCGGCGAGGTGGTCAATATCGGTCACCTGGTTGAACGTCACCACGTCGGCATCCAGTCCCTCGATGACGGCACGCGCTTGTGCGGAAGATCCGGCATGGGACTGCTTGACCGTGATGTCCCGGCCGGTGTCGGCCTTGTATTTGGCGACGAATGCCTTGTTGACCGCGACGAAAAGCTCGCGGGAAACATCGTAGGATGCGTTGAGGATCTTGTCCGGCGTTTCGGCCATAGCCGCGCCGGAAAGAGCAGCAGCCAAGGCTGCGCCGAACATCAAGGACCGATACATGAAAACCCCCGGGAAATTCTGAACTATGCCGCAAAATTATGCCAACCCACCTCGCGATACGAGGTATGGATTGGCATCGCTGGCCGCGACTTGGAAAATATTGCTCATTCATCCACATAAACGGGATGGGTATGCTGCAGCGCTATTTCCGGCCCGCATTGCTCCGGCGCGTCAGTAGCCGCGCGTCTTGTCGACCAGGTGCGGAATGGCCTCGCCGCGCTCGAAACGCATGACGTTGCGGGCTATTTCCAGTACGGCGATGCGCGGATGGGTGGGCGCCGCCACATGCGGGCTGACCCGGATATCGGGATGTCGCCAGAATGGATCGCTCTCGGGCAACGGCTCGATGCGGAAGACGTCGAGGACGGCGCCGCTGAGCTGGCCGCTGTCGACGGCAGCAACCAGGTCGGCATCGACGACATGGCCGCCTCGCGCGCCGTTGATGAAAAAGCCACCTCTGGCCTGGGCGTTGAACAGGTCGGAACCGACGATGTTTTCCGTCTCTGACGTCAGGGGTAAAAGATTGACGAGAACATCGGCGCCGGTGACTGCAGCCACCAGGCTATCCCTGCCGGCAAAGGATTGCGCACCCTCGACAGTGCGGCCGCTGCGGCTCCAGACGCGCGTCTTGAACCCGAAGGCGACGAAGTGCCTCGCAACGGGTGTTCCCAATGCACCGGCGCCGAGGATGGTCACGATGCGCTCATGGGCCAGCTTTTCGGCTTGCGGCTGCCAGCGCAATTCGCGCTGGAACCGTTCGTAGAGGCGGATGTTGCGGTGCCAGGACAGCGCCTCTGCCAGTACCCATTCCGTCATCCCTTCCGCCAGCCCATCGTCCACCATCCGCACGATCGGCGTCTTCTCGGCGATTTCGCCGGAACGCAGCAGGTGCTCGATGCCTGCGTTAAGGCTGAGGATAAGCTTCACCTCCGGCAATGCGACCATCAGGCCGGCCTTCGGACGGCCGACGACGAGATAGTCGATCGGCGCTTCGCCCAGCTGCGGCATGTCGATGAGGATCTCGTGGGCGGGAAGTGCCGCTTTGAAGAGGGCAGCCAGCTCTTCGCTGCCTTCGGCAATCAGTAGGCGTTTCATCATTCCATCCTGGTCTTGGCTGCTGTCCGTGCGCACGCGCTCGCCCTTCTGTCGACCATCAGGGCGATCGTCGACAGAAAGAGAGGGTACGGAGGCTAAATCAGTGGGTCGACAGTTCCGTCTGGAACTCTTCGATCGAGCGCTCGAAGATGTCGAAGATATCGTTGATCTGGCTCTGCGTGGTGATCATCGGCGGGCACAGCGCCAGCGAATCGCCGATGGCCCTGGCAATCAGTCCGTTGTTCTGCAGGATGGCAAACAGTTTCGGTCCGAGCATGCCGGGTGCAAAGCCTTCGCGGGGCGCAAGCTCCAGCGCACCGATCAGGCCGGCGCCACGGGCTTCGATTGCCAGTGGGTGTTCGGCCAGGCCCTTGAGGCGCGACAGGAAGTTGCCGCTGAGATCGCGGACGTTGCCAACCAGATCGCGCTCCTCGATGATCGCCAGGTTCTCCAGCGCCACCGCCGCAGCAACGGGATGGCCGGCGGCCGTCACGCCATGACCGAAGGTGCCGATGACTTTGGATTCGTCGGCTATCGGCTGGTAGACCCGGTCGTTGATCAGCAATGCCGAGATCGGCAGGTAAGATGAGGAAAGCTGCTTCGACAGGGTCATGATGTCGGGGCGCATATCGTATGTGATCGATCCGAACATGTTGCCGGTACGTCCGAAACCGCAGATCACCTCGTCGGCGATCAGCAGGATGTCATGCTTGGCAAGCACTGCCTGAATGGCGCTCCAGTAGCCTTCCGGCGGCACGATGACGCCACCGGCGCCCATCAGCGGTTCGCCGATGAAGGCTGCGATCGTTTCCGGCCCTTCGGCCATGATGATTTCTTCGAGCTCTGCGGCCAGCCGCGCCGAAAAGGCCAGCTCGCTTTCGCCGGGCTTGGCAAAGACGCGGTAGTGCGGGCAGCCCGTATGCAGGATACCCGGCATCGGCAGGTCGAACGAGCGATGGTTGTTCGGCAGTCCCGTCAGGCTGGCGCTCGCAAGCGTTACGCCGTGATAGCCTTTGACGCGGGAGATGATCTTCTTCTTGGCGGGAAGGCCCAGCGCATTGGCGCGATAGCGGATCATCTTGACGACGGTATCGTTGGCTTCAGAGCCTGAATTCGTGAAGTACGCCTTCGACATCGGCACAGGCGCCATGCTGATCAGCTTTTCGGCCAGGTCGACGGAGGGTGCGTGGCTCTTCTGCGTGAAGGTGTGATAGTAGGGCAGCTTCTCCATCTGCCGGGCCGCAGCCTCGACAAGTCGCTTTTCGCCAAAGCCGACGCCGACGCACCAGAGGCCGGACATGCCTTCGATGTATTTCTTGCCCTCGTTGTCGTAGACATAGATGCCTTCGCCGCGCTCGATGACCAGTGGCCCTTCGGCCTCGTTCTTCCGCGCGTTCGTATAGGAATGCATGTGGTAGGCGGCATCGCGCGCCTCGACGGAATTGGCTTTATAGGTCACGAGCGTCTCCTTGAATCATCCTCTGTCTACAGTGCAGCAGCGCGCCTTGTTGTCAACGACAGCGTCGCTAGGGCAAGCGATTGGGCGGATTTCTTGACGCAGACCTGCCACTCGGCCGCGAACGACTTTTCGACATTTAATAAGGCTCCCTTGCAGTCACGAATTAGTGAACAAGTGTGACCTTGCATCGGAACCTTTGTTCCAACGGCGGGTTACAGACCCTGTGATACTCAGCCGAAATCGGCTCGATATACGCATAGGGAGTTCAAACATGTCCAAGATGCTTTCTATCGCCGGCCTCGGCCTGGCTCTCGCCGGCAGCATTCTCGTCGGCTCGGCGACCATTGCAAGCGCCCAGAACCTCGACATCCAGGTTGGCCCGAACGGCATACGTCCGGTCATCCGTGACCAGGACCGCGACCACGGCCCACGCGGCGAGTGCAGCCCCCGCGAAGCCATGGCCGCTGCGCGCGACGAAGGATACCGTCATCCGCGCATCGTTCGCGTCACCGATCGCCGCGTGGTGGTCGAAGGCATGACGGAAGAGGGTCTCGACCGCATCACCTTCGCCAATCGCCCCGGTTGCCCGGAAACCTGATCGAAAAATATACCAACCGCTTCAGCCCCGCTTTCACGAGCGGGGCTTTTCATTGCGGTGAAGGCGCTCCTGCCAAGGGTGCTGGAGGTTATCGAGCGCCTGTGCAACAAGCGTTTCGCTGACGGGACGAGTGGGCTGGATAGAGACGGTCATGCGTTTGCTTTTGAAATTTTTGCGGGTCGTCGCAATCCTGGCCGGTGTGGTCGTTGCTTGCGGCATACTCGGCGTGCTCGTACCCCACCCGCCTGCCCGAGATGTCGCCGACGCATCCAGAAACCATCGCATACTGATCCTCAGCAACCCTATCCACACCGATATCGCCATTCCAGTCGATGACGAACTTCGCAGCGAGTTCGACTTCCTGCCATCCGCCGGTCTCGATTTTAAACTCGATGGTGTCCGCTATGTCATCTTCGGATGGGGCGGGCGGGCGTTCTACACGGAGACGCCGACATGGTCGGAGCTGAAGACCATTCCAGTGCTGAAAAGCCTGACCCTTGATCGCTCCGTCATGCATGTGGAACTCGGCGGAGAAATTCCGGTGGGCAGCCCCTATGCCATGACGGTCAATCTCGATGACGCCGGCATGGCAGAGCTGCGCAAGGCGGTACGTCGGAGCTTTGCTGAAAGCGCCGGCGCCCCTTCCGTTTTGAATGGCTTCGCCTACGGTCCCTACGACGCGTTTTACGAGGCCAACGGGTATTTCAATGTGATTGCGGGCTGCAATACATGGACTGCGGCCATGCTGCGGCGCGCGGGTCTCACCACGGGATGGTGGACGCCCATGCCCTTCATGCTGCGGCTGGCGCTCCGGCTTCACAACGGTGCCGACAGCCTGCCCGCCGTGTCGTCCTAGAACTCGGACGGCAGGCAGGCCAGCGGTGCCGGCTCTCGTCATATGGCGAGCTTGGCCTTATAGTCGCCGGATGAGGATTCTCCTGGTCGAAGACAATCGCGAACTCGCATCCTGGCTCGGCAAGGCGCTGAGACAGGCGCATTATGCCGTCGACATCGTCCATGATGGCGAAGATGCCGAGCATTCGCTGAAAGTTGCCTTTTATGCCGCCGTCGTTCTCGATCTTTCATTGCCGAAGCTCGATGGTTTGACGCTGCTCAAGCGCCTGCGGCAGGGCGGCAACAAGGTGCCCGTCATTATCCTGACGGCGAACGCAAGCCTCGACGGTCGCGTTGCCGGATTGGATAGCGGCGCTGACGACTACCTCGCAAAGCCCTTTGAGATGCCGGAGCTCGAAGCCCGCATCCGCGCGCTGGTGCGCCGCGGTCACGACCGGGCAGCACCCGAGATTGTCGTCGGAGATCTGTTCTTCGACGGCGGGACGCGCCAGTTCAAGCTGGCGGGCGATCTCCTTGCACTGACGCCGCGCGAACACTCCGTTCTGGAGCATCTTGTGATGCGGGTCGGCGTGACAGTCAGCAAGGACCGCTTGTCGGAAAGCGTCTTCGGGTTTGATGACGCTGCCGATCCGAGCGCCATCGAGATCTATGTGCATCGCGTCCGCAAGAAGCTGGAGGGCAGCAGCGTCCAGATCGCCACCCTGCGCGGCCTCGGCTATATGTTGCGCCATGCGGAGTGAGGGCGACACCGGCTTCTTTGCAAGGCCAACCCGAGTATTCGCAAGATTGCGCGACAGTCTGCGCGTCCAGCTGCTGACATGGGTGTTGCTGACGCTCGCCGGCGTTATCTGCGTCAATCTCTATCTAAGCTACAAGTCGGCGGAGGCCACGGCCGATCTCGTCACCGATCACACGCTGCTTGCCGCGACGCGGGTGATCGCCGAGGCGATGCGGGTCGATGCATCAGGCACGGTCGAGGCCAACATCCCGCCGGCAGCACTCGAGATGTTCGATACCGGTTTCGGCGACCGGGTGTTCTATCAGGTCATCACCGCCTGGGGCGGCCTTGTGGCCGGCCTGCCGGACCTGCCGCAGCCGAAGGCCCCGCAGCTGGCCGAGGACGGCGTCTTCCGCGGCGATCCGGTGCGGGCCATGACCTTGATCCACCCGATCGTCGGTCTCGGCGAGGACGGGACCATTTCGGTGACGGTGGCCGTCACCCATAACAGCCAATACGCCATGCGCCGCCGCCTTTGGCTTTCGGATTTCACCAAGCAGCTGGCGCTGGTGGTGATCGCCAGCCTGGTAACGATCATCGGCCTGCAGCGGGGGCTGGCGCCGGTGCTCAGGCTGCGCGATGCAGTCAGGGAACGCGGTCGCAATCGGCTAGATCCGCTGTCGCCCGATATGGTGCAGAGCGAGCTGCAACCCCTCGTCCATGCGCTCAACGACCATATGGAGCGGGTACAGAACCAGATGGCGGCCCAGCGCCGGTTTGTCTCCAATGCCGCGCACCAGCTGCGCACGCCGTTGGCGCTGATTTCGACGCAGGCAAGCGTCGCCGCGCGTGAAGGCGACCAGACGAAGCGCGACGAGGCGCTGCAGGCGTTGCGTTTGAGCACCCGACAGGTAACGCGCCTTGCCAGCCAGCTGCTGACGCTGTCGCGCGCCGAGCCCGGCAGTCGACGCCCACGCAGCGATGTCATCGATCTCGCCGCCACTGCTCGTCAGGTGCTGGAAAGCCAGGCGGAGGAAGCGCTGCGCCGTCACATCGATCTGGGCCTGGAGGCCGAAGGGCCAGTGCATGTCGAGGGCGACGGCACGATGCTGCGCGAGATGCTGGTCAATCTGGTCGACAATGCGTTGCGTTACGGCTGTCGCGAGGGCGGCGTCGTCACCGTTTGCGTGCAGCGCGATGGTGCGACGGCGATCCTGACGGTCGAGGACGACGGTCCAGGCATCGCGGAATCGGAGCGTGGACCGGTGTTCGAAAGGTTTTACAGGGTGATGGGCACTGAATCGGAAGGAAGCGGTCTCGGCCTGGCCATCGTGCGCGAGGTCGTTGACGGCGCTGGCGGCACGGTCGAACTCAGCGAGGCTTCGGCGGGTGGTCTGCTGGTCACCATTCGCCTGCCGCTGGCAGTCGTCCTGCCATAGAAAAGGCCGGGTTGGAGCCCGGCCCTTTCTGGATAGATAGGAAGATCTGATGCCTATTGGGCATCCATATGTTGCTGTGGCCGCCACTTGGCCAGTCGGTTCTCGACCATCGTCATGATGAACTCGGCAATCAGTGTGACGAACATAACGAGGATGATTGCAGCAAACATGCCGGCGGCATCGAAGGTGCCCTTGGCAATCGAGATCAACTGGCCGATGCCGTAGCGCGCACCGACGAATTCGCCGACGATGGCGCCGATGATCGCGAAGCCGAAGGACACATGCAGGCTGGCGAAGATCCAGCTCATCGCCGATGGCACGATCACTTCCCGTGTTACCTGCCAGTCGGAGGCGCCGAGGATGCGGGCATTGGCAATCATGTTGCGGTCGGCTTCACGCACGCCCTGGAAGGCGTTGGCGAAAACTACGAAAAACACCATGATGAATGCGAGCGCTACCTTCGACGCAAGGCCGAGGCCCATGATCATGATGAAGATCGGGGCAAGCACGACGCGTGGGATCGAGTTGATCGCCTTGATATAGACCGAGAAGATGTCGGCCAGGAACCGGTTGCGGCCAAGGCCGACGCCGACGAGGACGCCGGTGATCGAGCCTGCGAAGAAGCCGATAAGGGCTTCTTCCATGGTGACCCAGAGATTGTACCAGAGCGAACCTTCGGTCGTGCCCTCGGTCGCCCATTCGTAGAGGCGCGAGGCGATGGAGCTCGGACTGGAATAGAAGAACGGGTCAATTATGTTGAAACGTGACGTCAGTTCCCAGAGCGCGATCGTTATGACGAGAATGGCGATCTGCCAGAAGAGGACAAGCTGCTTGCGCCGGGCGATTAGCTTCAGCGCTGCTGCTTCGATCTCGGCATCCGAGGTGCCGGCGCGGAAAATCGGCGCGATGCCGGTTTCGAGTGTGGTGATTGACATGATCCGATCCTCCCTCAGGCTGCTTCGCTGGCGCGGCTATAGCTGGTCTCGACCTCCTGGCGGAGATCCTCCCAGATGGTCTTGCAATAATCGATGAAGGTCTGCTCGTAGCGGATTTCCGAGACGACGCGGGGACGCGGCAGATCGATCTTGTAGACCGACTTGACCGTCGCCGGTCCTGCTGTCAGCACGTAGACCTTGTCGGCCAGCGCCACGGCCTCCTCGAGATCGTGGGTGACGAAGACGACGGACGCCTTGCGTTCGGCCCAAAGCTTCAGCAGTTCTTCATGCATGACGGTGCGTGTCTGCACGTCGAGCGCCGAGAAGGGCTCGTCCATCAACAGGATTTCCGGCTCGTTGATGAAGGTCTGGGCCAGCGAGACGCGCTTGCGCATGCCGCCTGAAAGCTGGTGGGGATAATGGTGCAGGAAGCGGGTGAGACCGACGCGTGCCAGCCAGTCCTTGGCGAGGCGCTCGGCTTCCGCCTTCGACTTGCCGCGAAACAGCGGCCCGGCCATGACGTTGTCTATGACGTTCTTCCACGGAAACAGCGCATCCGTCTGGAAGACGAAGCCGACGCGCGGATCGATGCCGTCGACCGGACCGCCCATCAGGCGGACTTCGCCGGCGCTCGGCTTGTTAAGGCCGGTTACGAGATTGAGGGTCGTTGACTTTCCGCAGCCTGTCGGGCCGACGACGGCGACGAATTCGCCGCGTTCCACGGTCATGTTGAAATCGCGAAGTGCCGTCAGCGACTTGCCGGTCGGCGAGACGAAGCGCCGGCTGACATTGATCAGCTCGATCGCCGGTCCCTGGGCGTTATCCTGTTGCATTTTCATACCTGGTGCGTGCCTGTCTAGGGGCGTGCACGCCTTGCCCCGGACGATCGATGGACCGCTTCCGATGTCTGCCGGAAGCGGGCAAAAGCGTTTACTTGACGTTCTTGACGTATTCCGTCGTGTACGTCTTCGACAGGTCGATCTGCTTGCCCTTGACGTTCTTCGAGAACTCCGAGAGCACGGTCAGGACTGTCTTCGGACCATCTTCCGGCATCACGCCATCAGGCGTGAACATGCCCTTGCCGGCCTCGAGCGCCTTGATGTAGCCGTCCTTGTCGCCGACGTAGAAATCCTTCGGCATCTTGTCGGCGATCTCGGCTGCAGAATGGGTGTTGATGAAACGCAGCGTCTTGACGAAGGCGTTGGCCAGCTTCTGGGCCTCTTCCTTGTGGCTGTCGATCCACGCATTCTCCATATAAAACGAGGCTGCCGGATAGGTGCCGCCTAGGGCGGCGCGAGTCGATTCGACGGTACGCATGTCGACAAGGATCTTCGCCTCGTCTGTCTTAAGCATGCGCGAAATTGTCGGCTCGGTGGTCATGCCGGCCTGGATCTGGTCCTGCTGCATCGCGGCGATAAACGTGCCGCCGGCGCCGACAGGAATGGTGACAACGTCGCCCGGCTTCAGGCCTGCCTTGGATGCCATGTACAGCGTCAGGAAATTGGTCGACGAGCCGAGGCCGGTGACGCCGAGGTTCTTGCCCTTGAAATCGGCTGGCGACTTGATTTCGGGATGCTTGGTCGACACGAGCTCGACTTCGCCGGGCGCCTGGCTGAACTGCACGAGGGATTCCACGAACTTGCCCTTCGCCTGCAGGTCGACGCAATGGTCGTAGAAACCGACCACGCCCTGAACGGCGCCGGCCAGCAGCTGGTTCTCGGCGTCGACGCCGGCCGCTTCGTTCAGCAGCTCCACATCGAGGCCTTCGTCCTTGAAGTAGCCGAGTGCTTCCGTCAGCTTGGCCGGCAGGTAGATCTGCTTTTCGAAACCGCCGACCATGATGGTGATCTTGTCAGCAGCCTTTGCAGCGGTGGTTGCGCCGAGCGATGCAGCGGCCATGATGGCGGAAAGGGCGACGCAATGAAAAAATGCGTTGGAACGCATGGAATATCTCCTCCTGTTGTTGGCACCGTTCTCAGCCCTTGTCGGGCATGGGCTCCTCCACGATGCGTCTGCAACTTAGCGCTCCAACCTTTCATTCCGCTTTCAGTGGAAAACTTACGCGACACATCCCGTAATCTTTACTCGCGATGCCTGCGCGAAAGCGCTAGACCGAATATATTGCTGACGACCGAAGAGGGACAAACATGAAAATTGCGCTTGCAGCCTTGGCCCTGCTTTGCCTCGCCTCCCCCGCGCTGGCGATATCGCGCTACATCTCCACGGACCGTACATGCGGCGACGTGCAGCAGATTATTGCCAGGGAAAAGGCAGTCCTGCTGCGCTATTCTTCGCGCCGCAGCAACATACAGGTCTATGATCGTTACGTAACAGACAGCGCCAAATGCGACTTCGGATCCTATGCCGCCAGCGCCTATGTTCCGACCAGCGACAATCCCAGCTGCCCGGTTCGAAACTGCCGCTCATCCTCGGCTATCCAGCCCCGATAGGCGCTGCGCTCGCTGATCAAAATATATGCGGTTTGTGAAATTTGCATACAGAGCGCGTTTTTTACGCAACAGGTGTCGTTTTTCGAACAAATTTGGCATATATCGTACCGCAGCGTTTTCCTGAGCATTCCAAGTGGCTGAATGTTAGGGTTGTCATCGCCTTTTGATCCAGGAGACTGTGCAGTGACTGCAAAAGTACCAAACCCAATCGACATTTACGTCGGCTCACGAGTTCGTATGCGACGCCTGATGCTGGGTATGAGCCAGGAGAGGCTTGCCGACCAGATCGGCGTTACATTCCAGCAGGTCCAGAAATACGAAAAAGGCACCAACCGCATTGGTGCCAGCAGGCTGCAGACAATTGCCGGCGTTTTGGCGATCCAGGTCAGCTTTTTCTTCCAGCAGGACAATTCCCAGTCCATCACGACGGATGGCATCGGGCACTTGAACGGCCTCGACGACCTCTCCGAATTCCTGACCTCGAAAGAGGGGCTGGGATTGAACAAGGCTTTTATGAAAATCGGTGACGCCGGCATTCGCCAGTCAATCCTGACGCTCGTGACATCCCTTGCCGACGCATCCGAAGCCGCACCGGCAGCAGTCGCTGTGACGACAGAAGCTCCCATTACACTGCACCATTGAACGCACGGTCGTTTGACCGCTGAGCTGATCCAGAACGCGCGCCCTATGAAATCAGGGCGTGCGTTTTTTTTGATAACACCACATGCCTTTACAGGCGTATTGGCGAGTCTCTCATCTATAAATTCCTTTTAAAGTTGTAACTAAAAATGAGCCGCACCCAAACGCTGTGTCACGGCTGTTGTCACGCGCCAATGTCCAGTGTCTGCGCTATAGAAACCGCGGAATGCGAACAACTTCGGCAGCGCATGTGGGGCAGCAATGACAACGATACTTCCTAATGAAAACAGAGAGATCGATTCCGACACCCTAAAGGAACTGGCATCGATTGCGCGGCTCATCACCTATGCCCGCGAGAGCGCCAAGGGAATGAATGCCGAGTTTCCAGTCTGGTGCCTGGATCTGGCGCTTGGCGCCGTGCTGCAGGAAATGTATGCGGCCCGTGATCCAAAGTCTCTGATGGGCGAAATGGACGACGAGGTCTGCGCCATGGCGCAGCGCCACTGATCCGTCCGCATAGCTTCCTCAAGGGCGCGGCAGCGCGCCCTTGAGGAAGACTTCGAAACAACAGCGTAGATGTTCGTTTCTCGCCTCGCGGCTTGGCCAGTGGTCTAGATTGCCCGGCATGGGAGCCAGCGCTCCCATCACCATGCTGAGCAGCATACGGGCACCGCTTTCGGTATTCCGGATGCTGATTCGCCCGCGTTCGTTTTGTATCCGCAGCCATTCCGCAAGGAGGGTTCGCGATTGCTGCAGGCCGTGTTTGTGCAGCAGCCCGCCGATTTCCGGAAACCTCTCCGCCTCTCCCACGATAAAGTGAATGAACGCCTGGCGATCCCTGTCGACCTCCTCATCGATGTCGATCATGAAGATTTGCTCAAGCGTTTCCATCAGCGGCAGTGTCTCTGTCTCGTCGCGCGGAAGTGCCACCATCGATGCGCGATGAAGGTCGATCATCGCCATGAAAAGCTCTGTCTTGCTGGAAAAAAGCTTGTAGAGTGTCTGCTTGGAGACTTTGCAGCGCATTGCGACCAGATCCATTGTCGTACCGGCGTAACCCATCTGGTGGAAGGTGCTGCGAGCCTCGGCAATGATCATCCTGCGCCGTGTGTCGTCGCTTGCAGTCTGCGGACGGCCACGCGGGCGACGGACAGCTTCTGCAGCAACCGTTCCTTGAGTCTGATTTTTCATTGACAAACTCCGGGAGCAATTGACATTAACGGCTACAGATATATTTGCCATACCGTGTCGTACTGTAAATAACAGGACTGGAAACCGCAACGTGCAAAACTCCGCCTCCTCTTCGCATGTGTCGCAACGCTCGTCTGCTCCGACGGCCCGGGGCCGGAGCGCGTCGATTGGCAGGGTAGTTGCGCTCGCTGCGGCTGGCCTTGGTATGGCCCTGTTGGTTGCCGGTTGCAACGAGCAGAAATCCGGACAGAACAACGCGCCGGCGGTTAAGCCCGAGGTTTCCGCGATAGTGCTGCACCCGCAATCCGTCGCGATTACGGCGGAACTGCCGGGAAGAACCTCCGCCTACCTGACGGCAGACGTGCGCCCGCAGGTCGGCGGCATCATTCGCAGCCGAAACTTCAAGGAAGGCAGCGAAGTCAAGCAGGGCGATATCCTGTACGAGATCGACCCCAGGCCTTATCAGGCATCCTACGACAGCGCCGTGGCGGCGCTTCAGAAGGCGCAGGGTGCACTTCCCAGCGCGCAGGCGAAGGTCGATCGCTACAAGGGTTTGAGCCAGCAGAATGCTGTCAGCCAGCAGGATTTCGACGACGCCAACTCGACACTGTTGCAGGCGAAGGCAGACGTCGCGTCGGCCCAGGCCTCACTTGAAACCGCCCGCATCAATCTCGACTATACGAAGATCCGCGCTCCGATCGACGGTCGCGTCGATGCATCCACCGTTACCGTCGGCGCGCTCGTGACTGCCGACCAGACGACAGCGCTGACGACGATCAACAAGCTCGATCCGATGAATGTCGATGTGACGCAGTCAAGCACCAACCTGTTGAAATTCCGCCGGGCTGTCGACGAAGGCCGCCTGAAGACCAGCGGCGACAATGTTGCCGTGCACCTGACGCTGGAAGACGGCTCGACCTACAAGGAAACGGGCAAGTTCCAGTTTGCCAACGCAACTGTGGCTGAAACCGTCGGCACGATCAGCGTCCGGGTTATCTTCCCCAACCCGGACCGCACTCTTCTGCCCGGCATGTACGTGCGGGCGAATATCGAAGAGGGTGTGGCTCCGAACAGCTTCCTCGTTCCGCAGCGCGCCGTGGCTCGCAACACCAAAGGCGAACCGACAGCAATGTTCGTGACGCCCGAAGGCAAGGTCCAGGCCCGGACGCTGGTCGTCCAGCGCAGCTATGGCAACAGCTGGCTTGTCAGCGAAGGCCTGAAGGACGGCGATCGGGTGATCATCGAAGGCGGCCAGCGCGTCAAGGATGGGCAGGACGTCAACGTTTCGATGGTGACCATCGACGACGCGACCGGCAACATCAAGCAGGCTTCGGCTGACCCGAAAAAGTCGACGGATCAGGCTAGCCTCGTAAATACCGACAAGGGTGCCGCCAGCGGCATCGCGGAGTAAGCTGCACGATGTCACGTTTCTTCATCGACCGCCCCATCTTCGCGTGGGTCATCGCCATCGTCGTCATGCTCGCGGGCGCACTTGCGATCACGACACTGTCGATTTCGCAGTATCCGCAGATCGCTCCGACGACAGTGCGCATCACGGCCAACTACACCGGTGCCGATGCGTCGACGGTCGAAAACTCGGTGACCAAGGTCATCGAGCAGGGCATGACAGGTATCGATAACCTGGACTACATGACCTCGACGTCGACCTCGACCGGTCAGACCTCGATTTCGCTGACGTTCACCAATGCCGCCGATCCTGATACCGCACAGGTTCAGGTGCAAAACAAGCTGTCGCTCGTCCAGTCGCAGCTGCCCAATTCCGTTACCAGCACCGGTATTACCGTCTCGAAATCCACCTCCAACTTCCTGATGGTTATCGGCTTCGTGTCGATGGACGACAAGCTTAATGCCAACGATCTGGCCGACTATGTCGACAGCACCCTGAACGATACGATCAAGCGTGTAGAGGGCGTTGGCGACACGACGCTGTTCGGTTCTAACTACGCCATGCGCATCTGGGTCGATCCGGACAAGCTGGCCAAGTACCAGCTGATGGTCAGCGACGTCTCAACCGCCATCGAAGCCCAGAACAGCCAGGTCGCAGCCGGCCAGCTGGGTGCGTTGCCGCAGCGCAAGGGCCAGGAACTGAACGCAACTGTAACGGCCAAGAGCCGCCTGCAGACACCGCAGCAGTTCGAAAACATCATTCTGAAAAGCCTTCCGAACGGTTCGCTTGTCCGCATCAACGACGTGGCGCGCGTCGAACTCGGCGCAAAGAGCTACGCAAGCTCGAGCACATATAACGGCCATCCGTCTGCCGGTCTTGCCATCCAGCTTGCAGCCGGTGCGAATGCTATCAGCACCGCTGAAGCGGTCGAGTCGACCATCAACGCCCTGAAGCAGACGCTGCCGGCCAATGTCGAGGTCGTCTATCCCTACGACACGACGCCTTTCGTGCGGCTGTCGATCGAAGACGTGGTCAAGACGCTGATCGAGGCCATCGTCCTCGTGTTCATCGTGATGTTCGTCTTCCTGCAGAACCTGCGGGCAACCTTGATCCCGACGCTTGCTGTACCGGTGGTGCTGCTCGGAACCTTCGGCATCCTGTCGCTGTTCGGCTACTCGATCAACAACTTGACCATGTTCGGGATGGTGCTGGCGATCGGCCTGCTCGTCGACGATGCCATCGTCGTGGTTGAAAACGTCGAGCGCGTGATGGAAGAGGAAGACCTTTCCCCACGCGATGCGACGATCAAGTCGATGGGCGAAATCACCGGCGCGCTTGTCGGTATCGCGACTGTGCTATCGGCTGTGTTCATCCCGATGGCGTTCTTCGCGGGCTCCGTCGGCGTCATCTACCGCCAGTTCTCCGTGACCATCGTGTCGGCCATGATCCTCTCGGTCATCGTCGCGCTTATCCTGACGCCGGCACTTTGCGCCACTCTGTTGCGCAAGCCGAAGCACGGTTCGAAGACCAAGGGCGTATTTGGCTGGTTCAACCGCAATTTCGATCGCGGCAGCCATGCCTATCAGCGCGGCGTCGGCGGCATTATCCGGCGCAGCTGGGTCGGCCTCGTCGTATTCGTGCTGATCGTCGTCGGTGTCGGCTTTCTGTTCACGCGTCTGCCGAGCTCGTTCCTGCCGGACGAAGACCAGGGCATCCTGATCACCAGCGTCACCTTGCCACCGGGAGCCACCGATGCCCGCGCTAAGGAAGTGCTGGGACAGGTGCGCGATTATTATCTGAATACCGAGAAAGACTATGTGGACGGCGTCTTTGCCGTTGCCGGCTTTGGCTTCGGTGGCCAGGGGCAGAACATCGGTCTCGCCTTCATCAAGCTGAAGGATTTCGCGTCCCGCACGACTCCGCAATCCAAGGCCCAGGCAATTGCTGGTCGCGCCATGGGGGCGTTTTCGAAAATCAAGGACGGTAGCGTCTTCGCGTTGGCGCCACCGGCTATTCCCGGTTTCGGCTCTTCCAGCGGGTTTGACTTCTACCTCCAAGACGTCAACGGCCAAGGCCATGAGAAGTTGATGGCAGCCCGCAACCAGCTGCTCGGCATGGCGTCCAAAAGCCCGCTCTTGGTCGGTACCCGACCGAACGGCCAGGAGGATCAGCCGCAGTATCAGGTGGAGATCGACCAGGAAAAGGCGAGCGCACTGGATATCTCGCTAGCCGACATCGACACCACGCTGGCAACCGCCTGGGGCGGCAGCTACGTCAACGACTTCATCGACAGGGGCCGCGTCAAACAGGTCTATGTTCAGGCCGATGCGGATTTCCGGATGCAGCCTGAGGATTTCGATCGCTGGTATGTTCGAAATTCCGAAGGCTCCATGGTGCCGTTCTCAGCTTTTGCCACGGGAAGCTGGAGCTTCGGTTCTCCTCGTCTCGAGCGATATAACGGCTCTTCCGCAGTCGAGATCCAAGGTGCTGCAGCGCCGGGGGTCAGCTCCGGTGATGCGATGAACGAAGTCAACAAGCTGGTGTCGCAGTTGCCACCTGGCTTCCGCCTGGAATGGACAGGATTGTCCGAGCAGGAAGAGTTGTCAGGCAGCCAGGCGAGCAAGCTTTACGCCATCTCGATCCTTGTGGTCTTCCTGGCGCTTGCAGCCTTGTACGAGAGCTGGTCGATCCCGCTCGCTGTCATGCTGTCGGTGCCGGTCGGCATCTTCGGGGCCCTTTTGGCGGCGACCCTCTTCGGTCAGTCGAATGACGTGTACTTCAAGGTCGGCCTGCTGACGACGATCGGCCTGGCCGCCAAAAACGCCATTCTGATCGTCGAGTTCGCGCTGGAGCAGCAGAAAAATGGCAAGAGCCTGATCGACGGAACGCTCGAAGCCTCGCGGCAACGCTTGCGGCCGATCCTGATGACGTCTCTCGCGTTTATCCTCGGTGTGATGCCGCTTGCCATCGCCAGTGGCGCAGGTTCCGGCAGCCAGAATTCGATCGGTATCGGCGTCATGGGCGGCATGCTTGCGGCCACCATCCTCGGCGTATTCTTCATTCCGTTGCTGTTCGTCACGACACGGCGGATCTTCAAGGGCAAGAAGCCTGAAGAGGATGTCGCAGCACCGGACGTGAAGCCGGAAGCGACCCACTAAAACGAGACTGAAAGCACAGCCCGGGAGCCGTCAAAAGACCGCTCCCGGGCTGTAGCGATTCCGGGAGGAAGTCGCTATGACAGCTTCAGAGGACATGCCCGTTCGGGAGACGTGACGGGACAGGGAGGGATCATGATCAAGGCACTGCGTATCGAAGCGGAAAACGTAACGCGTTTTCAGGAGATCGAGGCCGCGCCTCTCGGGCCCGGCCAAGTGCGCGTCAGCGTCCGCCATATCGGCCTTTGCGGCAGCGATCTCAACACCTTCAAGGGTCTGAACCCGCTGGTCCAGCTTCCGCGCATCCCGGGCCATGAAATTGGCGGTGTGATCATGGAAGTAGGCGAAGGCGTCTCCGCCGACTATGCGGCAGGCCGGCGCGTTATTGTCATGCCCTATACCAGTTGCGGCAAGTGTACCTCTTGCCGAAAAGGCCGGGTGAATGCCTGCCGTTACAACAAGACGCTGGGAGTCCAGCAGGATGGCGGCCTCGCCGAGGAAATCGTCCTGCCGGCTGAAAAGCTCATCCTCAACGACGTGCTGCCGCCCCGCCATCTCGCCTTGGTCGAGCCATTGTCCGTCGGCTTCCACGCCGTCGAGCGCGGCCGCGTTGCCCGTGGCGACCGCGTCGCAGTGCTCGGCTGCGGCATGATCGGCATGGGCGTACTGATCGCCGCCGTCGCCCGTGGTGCTGAAGTTATCGCGGTCGACCTCAGCCCGGAGAAACGTGCTCTCGCCATACAGTTCGGCGCCGTCGAGACGATCGATGCCGGCAGCGAGGACGTGGTGGCGCGCGTCATGGCGTGGACAAACGAGGATGGCGTCGATGTCGCGTTCGAGGCGGTCGGCCTGCCCGCTACCTTCACCCAGGCTGTCGATATCGCCTGCTTTGGTGGTCGGGTCGTCTATGTCGGTTATTCCAAGGCGCCGGTCACTTACCAGACGCAGTTCTTCAATCTCAAGGAACTTGACATCATGGGGTCTCGCAATGCCATGATGCAGGACTTCCTGGCCGTCGCCACGCATCTCGAAAAAATCGGCGAAAGCGCCGATGCGTTGATCAGCAAGGTGGTAGCCTTCGACGACGCTGAAACGGCCCTTCCCTATTGGGACGGCAACCGCAATGCCCTGAAGATCATCATAGAGCGCAACGTTTAGGGGTTGCGCGCATCTTTGCTTTTAAACGCGCGCCAGGACGCTTGACAAAGACGGCATGCCTGTATTTTACTCAGGCCTGCCGAATAGGCAAATCTTAACACATGACTTCGATGTCGCCGGGCAGTTTCGCCCCCATGATGCCCCATCCAAGATGGGATCCGCGTCGTGGGGTTTTTCGCGTTTGGGTATTGAACAATGATCGACGCACTAAAGATCGGCATCCTCTTTTCGACGACCGGGCCCTATGCGTCGATGGGTCGGGATGCGCGCGACGGTGCCGAATGTGCCATCGAGGAATTTGCTGCCACCGGCGGGCTGCGCTTAGAGCCCGTCTTCGCCGATCCTCGCGCTGATCTTTCCGCCTATCTGGATGGCGCCCGCCATATGCTGCGCAACGAAGGTTGCCGCCATATCGTCGGCACGATCACCTCGGCGGCGCGCAAGGAAATCATTCCGCTGGTCGAAAAGCATGACGGCCTACTCTGGTACATGTGCCCCTACGAGGGTTTCGAGGCCAACGAGAACGTCATTTATATCGGCGGCTGCCCGAACCAGCACCTGCTGCCGCTCTTCCAGCATCTCATCCCCCGGTACGGCAAGCGCCCCTACCTCGTCGGCGCCAACTATGTGTGGGGCTGGGAAATGAACCGGCTGGCCCGCGAGTTGATTTCCACGGCTGGCGGCGAGGTGCTGGGCGAGCGCTATCTGCCGCTCGAGGAGACTGCGGTTGAGCGCATCGTCGCGGATATTGCCGAGCGCCGGCCGAGCTTCATCCTCAACAATTTGATTGGCCCCTCCAGCTATGCATTTCTGGCGGCCATCCGCGGGCTTTCAGACCGGGACCCGGCCTTCCTGCCGGAGAACTGCCCGGTCGTCAGCTGCGATCTGATGGAGTGCGAACTTGCCGATATCGCCGCAGGTGCGGCCGTCGGGCAGCTTTGCGCCGCCTCCTATTTCGCCAGCATCGTGTCGCCCGAAAATGCTGAGTTCAAGAGCCGCGTGGCGGCGGCTTTCGGGCCGGAGCGCGGCGTGTCCAGCGTTTTTGCCAGCGCCTATACTGCTGTCAAACTTTGCGTCGAGGCCATAATCGCAGCCAGTAGCGACGAGCCGCAGGCAGTGCGACGGGCGCTTCATGGCGCGTCTTGGCCGAGCCTGTTCGGTCCGCTCGCGATCGACCGGCAGACCAACCACGCGGCCCTCCCATTTCATCTCGGACGGATCAATGCCGGCAATGGTTTCGATGTCATCGCCTCGCGTTCGGCCATCCCTGCCGACCCATATCTGACTGCGCGTCACACGATTGCGGAGCCGAAGTTGCGGGTGGTTTCATGAGGGAAACACCGAATTTCACTGGCTGGCACGCCGCGATCCTGCACAGGGAAGACAGCAACACCGAGCGCTTGATCCGCCAGCTGACACTTCTCGGCCTCAGCACATCGCTGCGCTGGGAGCCGCTCTCTGCCATGGAACGTCCGGACCTCGTGATCGTCGATGCCGATCAGGGCTGGGACGGGCTGCTCGCCTCGGCACCCGCGCATCCGGCGGTGCCTGTGATTGCGCTGCTGGGTTCGGAAGCACCGGGCCGCATTGCCTGGGCGCTCGAACAGGGTGCCGGCGCGATCATTGCCAAGCCGGTTGCAAGCTCGGCCGTCTATCCGGCGCTGGTCATGGCGGTCTCCATCCACCAGGAGCGAATGGCGACGCGCTCGAAGATGGATCGTCTGGAGGAGCGCGTACGCATGCGACCGCTCGTTCATGCCGCCGTGCAAAAGATCATGGAGGCGCGGGGCGTCGGGGAAGAGCAGGCCTATACGATCCTGCGCGGCTCGGCCATGCAGCGTAGATTGCCAATGGAACAACTGGCGGCCTTCATTCTCGGCGGCTCCGAACCCTTGCCGGAGGCCGTCTGATGCGTGTCCTGAAATCGATGTTTCGCCAGCCCTCGGCGCTGTTCGGGTTGATCATCGTCATCGCCGTTGTCGTTATGGCGATCGCGGCGCCGCTGCTGGCGCCCTTCAGCCCCGATGACCAGATGTTCGATGGCCTGTCGCTGGATGGCGCGCCGTTGCCGCCCGGCGGCCCCTATCTGCTCGGCACCGATACGCTCGGCCGCGACCTGTTCTCCCGGCTGCTGTTCGGCGCTCGCACCTCGCTGGTCATCGGCCTTGTTGCTAATGGCATTGCGGTCGCCATCGGCCTCTTCATTGGTATTGTCGCTGGTTATGTGGGGGGCTTCTTCGGCAATCTGCTGATGCGCTTCACCGACCTGATGATGGCATTTCCGGCCCTGCTGCTTGCCATTGTGCTGGCGGCCCTGCTGCACCCTAGCCTGTGGATCGTGGCGATGGTCATCGCGCTCGTCAACTGGGTGCAGGTCGCGCGCATCGTCTATACCGAGACGCGCGGATTGGTGGAGCGCGACTTCATGATGGCGGAGCGCTCGCTGGGCGCCGGCCACGGCCGTATCCTGCTTCTGCACATCCTGCCGCATCTGATGCCGACGGCGATCGTCTGGGGCACGCTCGGTATCGCAACGACGGTGCTGCTCGAGGCGACGCTGTCCTTCCTCGGCATCGGCGTACAGCCGCCGCAGCCCTCCTGGGGAAATATCATCTTCGAGAGCCAGAGCTACTTCGAATCCGCCCCCTGGTTGGTGTTCATTCCGGGCGCCGTGATCCTGCTGACCGCTTTGTCGTTCAACCTCGTCGGCGATGCGCTGCGCGACATTCTCGATCCGACCCAGAGAGGGCGCGGCTGATGGCCCTTCTCATTCTCCGCCGACTTGTTCAGGCGGCACTCATCCTGCTCGGCGTCGGCGCCATCACCTTCCTGCTGCTCTACGCACTGCCGGCCGATCCTGCCGTACTGATCGCCGGCCGCAGCGCTACACCGGCAACCGTCGCCGCCATTCGCCATGAACTGGGGCTGGACCAGCCGTTGGTGCTGCAGTTCCTGCATTATCTCAGTGGCATCCTGCATGGCGATCTCGGTCGCTCCTATACGCAGAAGACATCCGTGCTGCCGCTGATCCTCGCCCGCCTACCGGCGACGCTGATCCTCATGGCGGCCGGCATCCTGGTCGAAGTTGTCCTCGGTATCACGCTCGGGACCATTGCCGCCGTGCGCCGCGGTGGCTTTGTCGACCGGCTGGTGATGATGGCGTCCTTCGTCGGGGTGTCCGCCCCGCAATTCGTCGTTGCACTGCTGCTCCTCTACGTCTTTGCGGCGACGCTCGGCTGGTTCCCAATGAGCGGCTACGGCACGCCCAATCATGTGGTGCTGCCGGCCGTCACGCTCGGCATCCTCGGTGCCGGCTGGTATGCGCGCATGGTGCGCTCGGCGATGATCGACGTGCTCAACCAGGATTATGTGCGCACGGCGCGCGCTAAGGGCCTGTCGTCGTCGCGGATCATCTTTCGTCATGCCCTGCCCAACGCCATCCTGCCGATCATCGCCATGATCGGCATCGATATCGGCCAGTTCATGAGCGGTGTCGTCGTGGTCGAGGCCGTCTACGGCTGGCCAGGCATCGGCCAGCTCGCATGGCAGGCCATCCAGCAGGTCGATATCCCGATCATCATGGGCGTCACCATCGTCTCGGCCCTCGCCATCGTCATCGGCAACCTGATCGCCGATATCGTCGCTCCGTTCATCGACCCGCGTATCCGCGCGCAATAACCAAGCAAAAACCAACAGAGGAGTTCACCAATGACAAAAACCTTCCTGCGACGTGCAGCTCTGGCTGCCATGCTCGCGACCACCTCCCTGGTGCCGGCGCTCGCCGTCCAGGCTGCCGACAAGCCTGTCGACGGCGGAAAGATAGTCGTCACCTACAAGGACGACATCGCAACGCTCGATCCGGCCATTGGCTATGACTGGCAGAACTGGTCGATGATCAACGCGATGTTCTCGCGCCTTGTCGACTACACGCCCGGCACGACCGAGTTGAAGCCTTCGCTGGCCGAAAGCTACACGGTGTCCGAGGACGGCAAGACATACACCTTCAAGCTGCGCGCTGGCGTTAAATTCACCAACGGCCGCGAAGTGACCGCCGCGGACGTCAAATATTCGATCGAGCGCGCCGTCAATCCGAAGACGCAGGGCCCTGGCGCCGGCTTCTTCCACTCGATTGTCGGCTCCGACGCGATGACCGCCGGCACCTCACAGACGCTCGATGGCATCACTGTCGTTGACGACCACACCGTCAAGTTCACGCTGGTGCAGCCGGACGCGACGTTCCTCAATGTGCTCGCCCTCAACTTCTCTTCCGTCGTTCCGAAGGAAGCAGTCGAGGCGGCGAACGGCGACTTCGGCAAGAAGCCGGTCGGCTCCGGCGCTTTCATCCTGAAGGAATGGACGGTCGGCCAGCGCCTCGTGTTCGAGAAGAACCCTGACTACTTCGTCAAGGACCGCCCGCATATCGATGGCTACACGGTCGAAATCGGCCAGGAGCCGCTCGTGGCGCTGCTGCGTCTGCAGAAGGGCGAAGTCGATGTTGCCGGCGACGGTATCCCGCCTGCCAAATACCTCGAGATGAAGAACTCGAAGGATTTCGAAGGCATGATCGTGGATCGTCAGCAGCTGGAAACGAGCTATGTGACGCTCAACACGCAGGTAAAGCCGCTCGACAACGTCAAGGTCCGCCAGGCGCTGAACATGGCTGTCAACAAGGAGCGCATCGTTCGCATCATCAACGGTCGCGCCGTGCCGGCAAACCAGGTACTGCCGCCGCTGATGCCGGGCTACGACAAGGATTACAAGGGCTATGCCTACAGCGTCGAGAAAGCCAAGGCACTGCTGGCCGAGGCCGGCCTGAAGGATGGCTTCACGACCCAGCTCTACACCTCCAACACCGATCCGCAGCCGCGCATCGCCCAGGCGATCCAGCAGGATCTCGCCGCCGTCGGCGTCAAGGTCGAGATCAAGGCGCTTGCCAATCCGAACGTCATCGCTGCCGGCGGTACGCAGGGCCAGGCGCCGATGGCATGGTCGGGCGGTCTCGGCTGGATCGCCGACTTCCCGGATCCTTCCGACTTCTACGGACCGATCCTCGGCTGCGGCAGTGCCGTCGCCGGTGGCTGGAACTGGTCGTGGTACTGCAACAAGGAAATCGAACCGCGCGCCCAGGCGGCCGACGCCATGCCGCTGCCTGCCAAGGCTGCGGAGCGCAACGAAGCCTGGAAAAAGATCTTCACCGAGATCCAGGAAAAGGATGCGCCGTGGATCCCCGTGTTCAACGAGCGCCGGGTTGTTGCCAAGTCGAAGCGGATGGGCGGACCGGATGAGATCTACATCGATCCGACCCGCGTCATCGATTACGAAGCGATCTTCGTCAAGAAGTAAGCCGATCGGTTCAATACCTCCCTGGGCACTGCCCCGGGGAGGCTCAATCTTCGGAGGCAAGCATGTGCATCGTCTGCACCCACACCATTCACCGCGCCCAGCATAATTTCGGCTGGAACCGGGATTTCGAACCCGCTGTCGTCGCCAAACCCGGTGAAACGATCCATTTCGAATGCATGGATTCGTCCGGCGGACAGCTGGGCGCCGACGCGACCCTGGCATCGCTGAAGGAACTCGATTTCGGCAAGATCAATCCGGTCTCCGGCCCTGTCTATGTGGAGGGCGCGATGCCGGGGGACGCATTGAAGGTCACGCTCCGCCGCTTCGTGCCGTCGGGCCTCGGCTGGACCGCCAATATTCCAGGGTTTGGACTTCTGGCCGACCAGTTTCCCGACCCTGCTTTGCACATGTGGTCCTATGATGCCAACGCCATGACGCCCGCCCTTTATGGCCCCGGCGGTCGCGTACCGCTGAAGCCTTTTGCCGGAACTATCGGTGTCGCCCCTGCCGCCCCAGGTTTGCACTCCGTCGTGCCGCCACGCAATGTCGGCGGCAATCTCGATATCCGGGATCTCAGCGCCGGCGTAACGCTGTACCTGCCGATCGAAGTGGAGGGTGCGCTGTTCTCGATCGGCGATACCCATGCCGCGCAGGGCGACGGCGAGGTCTGTGGCACGGCTATCGAAAGCCAGATGAATGTCGAGGCGACGATCGAGCTGGTCAAGGATGCGCGCCTGAAGAGCCCGCGCTTTACGACAACCGAGCCGGTCACCCGCCATCTCGACGGCGCTGGCTATGAGGTGACGACAGGCATCGGGCCGGACCTGATGACCGGTGCGCGGGAAGCCCTGATGCGGATGATCGACCTGCTCGGCGAAGAGCATGGCATGAGCCCGGTCGATGCCTACATGCTGTGCTCTGTCTGCGGCGACCTCCGGATCAGCGAGATCGTCGACATGCCGAACTGGGTGGTGTCGTTCTACTTCCCGAGGATCGTGTTCGCGTGACGGAAACAGCCTCGTCGCCCGCCGCGCTTTCGGTGAGAAACCTGTGTGTCGATGCCCGCACGCCGGAAGGCCGGCGGCGGGTACTCGACGACATCGATTTCGATCTCATGACCGGCGAGACCCTCTGCCTTGCCGGCGAATCGGGTTCCGGCAAGTCGGTAACCTCGCTCGCCGTCATGGGCTTGCTCCCGAAAGCATCCTTGCAGGTGGCGTCCGGCAAGATCATGCTCGCCGGCCGCGACCTGCTGTCCTTGCCGGAGCGGGCGATGCGCAAGGTGCGCGGCGGCGAGATCGCCATGGTCTTCCAGGAGCCGATGACCTCGCTGAACCCGGTGATATCAGTCGGCGACCAGCTGACAGAGGCGATCCGCGAGCATCAGGACAGCGACACCGCAAGCGCTGTGGCTTCCGCCCTGCGCATGCTCGACGCCGTCCAGATCACCGATCCGGCGCGGCGGCTGAAGCAGTTTCCCCATGAGCTTTCCGGGGGGATGCGACAGCGGGTGATGATCGCCATGGCGCTCTCCTGCCGCCCCAAGGTGCTGATCGCCGACGAACCGACCACGGCGCTTGATGTCACTGTCCAGGCACAGATCCTGAGTTTGATGCGAGAGCTGAAATCGGAGTTCGGGACCTCGATCATCCTCATCACCCATGACATGGGGGTTGTGGCGGAAATGGCGGATCGCGTCGTGATCATGCAAAACGGCCGCATGGTCGAAAAGGGAGCTGCGATCGATATCTTCGAGCGCCCGACCCACGCCTATACGCAGGAGTTGCTGGGGGCCGTGCCGCGTCTTGGCGCCCATGCCGGCACGGACGGTCCACCGCGCGTCACCGCCAGAGGCCTGGTCGCACCGACGCCGCTCGACCGGACGCCGGTGCTCAACGTCAGCAATCTGACCGTTACCTACGGCAGCCAGTCAGGCTGGCTCCTCAAGACAGCCAAGCCGGCGGCAGCGGTCGATGGCGTATCCTTCGACATCCTGCCCGGCAAAACGCTTGGTCTCGTCGGCGAAAGCGGCTCGGGAAAGTCGACGACGGGCAAAGCCGTGCTCGGCCTCATTCCCTACCAGGGCGACGTTGTGATCGACGGTCGCAATATATAGGGGGACTCAGCCAGCGCGACATGCAGCCGGTTCGCCGCTCCGCCCAAATGATCTTCCAGGACCCCTATGCATCGCTCGATCCTCGCATGGCGGTGGGGGCTGCGGTTGCCGAGCCGATGATTATCCACGGCATTGGCAGCAAATCGGAGCGTCGCGACCGGGTGGCAGAGCTGCTGCGCCGCGTCGGCCTGACGCCCGATGCCGCAACCCGCTATCCGCACGAGTTCTCCGGCGGCCAGCGCCAGCGCATCTGTATCGCGCGCGCCCTGGCACTGGAACCGAAGCTGATCGTTGCTGACGAAAGCGTGGCAGCGCTCGACGTTTCCGTGCGGGCGCGGGTTCTCGACCTGCTGCTCGAACTGCAAGAGACGATGGGTCTCGCCTATCTCTTCATTTCGCACGACATGGCGGTCATCGAGCGGATGTCGCACCATGTCGTGGTCATGCGCTACGGTAAAATCGTCGAGAGCGGCACGCGCCGCCAGGTGTTCGAGACGCCGAAGGATGCCTATACGCAGGCCCTTCTGGCCGCCGTTCCCGCACCTGATCCGCGCGCCCGTGGCCGCAGGCTGGCAGTCCAGCAGTCATGAGAAAATCCGGAAACCAGACCAATGCCTGGTTTCCGGCCCGGCTTAGCGCTTGCGCCAGGTAATGGCTGAGTTGGTGAAGTAGTTCCAGGCAGCCCCGATGGCGGCACCTGCGAGGCCGGCCAACCACCAGCGTGGTTCACTATTATAGAATGCAGTCGACACGCCGACACCGGCAAAGACGCCGAAACTGCAGAGGGCTGCAAACATGCCGAGCCCGGTCACGAACCGCCACCCGTGCCGGCGCCTGTCCCTGTAGGTGAGAGCGTTGTTCAGGGTGTAGTTCACGACCATGGTGATGAGCATGGCGGCAGTCTGCGCCGTTGGAAAGTCCAGCCCTGCCCCGAGCAGTATGCGCAGAAAGGCGAGGTTGACCACGAGGCCCGTGGAGCCGACCAGGCAGAAGGCCAGGAAGCGCGCAGAGATGAAGTCGCCAGAAGCCTTGGAGATGAGAAGCCCGAGATATTCGAACACCACCGATGCATCGAGTTTGCTGACACCGTGCAAGCGCGGGCTGAATGCGTAGGACACTTCCTCGATTCGCATCTGTTTCGGCGACGACGCGACGATGTCGAGCAATATCTTGAAGCCTTGGTTCGACAGGCGCGGCGCCACTGCCTCGACGAATTCGCGACGGATCATGAAAAACCCGCTCATCGGATCGCTGAGCCGCACTCCCAGCAGGGACTGCGCCATTCCCACCGCAAGCCGGCTGCCGGCATGGCGAATTCTCGAAAGCCCGTCCGATGCGCCGTCCGCTTGAATGTAGCGGCTGGCGACGACGAGGTCAGCGTTGCCGGTGCGCAGAACGTTGAACATTTCCGCCAGCCGGGTTTCATCGTGCTGGAGGTCGGCATCCATGACGGCAACCACGGGTGCGGAGCTGGATAGGATACCTTCTATGCAGGCGCCGGCGAGCCCCCGCCTGCCGACGCGGCGCAAGCCGCGGATGCGCCGGTCGTTGACGGAAAGGGCGCGAACCTGGCCGATGGTGTCGTCGCTGGAATCGTCATCGACGAAAATCACCTCCCAGTCGATACCGGCCAGCGTCGCGCGCAGCCGATCGACGAGAATGGCGACGCTTTCGCGCTCATTCAGCGTTGGAATGACGATGGAAAGCTCGGGACCGATGTGATCGAGGCTAATTTGAGCGCTGATGGCCGAGAGATCGTCCTCGACAAGGCGCGCGGCAGAGACACTTACATTCATCAATCTTACGACCTTCGAGCGTTAATCCGGCGGTGGCATCAGGCCTTTGGATCGGCTGCCGGAATACGAACACCAAGCTCAGTCTCTGTCGGCGACGCGGACTGTCTGATCATGTCACTCTTGCACCCTTACCCTGACGACAAACTGAAGCGCTGCATGCGAATTCGATCGGGGTGCTCATTGCGACGGGCATTGTGCCGCCGGCGAGGCGCAGTCCCGATAGCCATATCCAATGCGGTAGTAGAACTTGCCGATGGTAACGCCATTCCGGCTGACGCCATGCGTCTGGATATCCGTGAGGCGATCGAAGTAGCGTCCCGCGCCGGGTTTATCGACGTCGCTCTTTTTCAGGCTGACCAGCATGATGGTGCGGCCCTGCATTTCCGCAGGCCTGTACCAATATCCGTACATGAGACTATCGTTGCCAAGCGGACCGGCGCCGACGGAGTTGCCCGCAACGTTGCCGTCGCGCCTGTTGTAGAAAGCGAGTTCGCTGGCAACGAAGTATTTGTCCATGCCTGCCACAAGCACGCTCTGGCCCGCCTGCTCCTCGACAGACCGTTCGATCAGGCCGACTTCGCGGCCGAGATCGTCCCAGGCCACCGGCAATGTGCGGATGTTTCCGAGATGGCCCGCGAACGGCAGCCCGAGGACCAGATAGTGCAGACACACGGCGTATATGGCCAGCGTACCAAGCAGCGTCGGCGCCCAGGACCGGCGCAGCGCTGCGGCAATCCTGGAAGAACCGGAATTGGCGTCGATGATGGTCGCGGCGACGGCGGGCAGGATCGCGAGCCACACCGGTCCCGTCCAGTTGAGCTTCACCTCATGCCCGAGACTGAACGCTGCAAAAACCGACAGGGGCGTCAACGTGAACACCAGCATGAACAGCGTCCTTCGTCTCATCTGCACATCGGTTTTCTGCGCCGTGACGAGGCGGCGAAGACATGAGGCCAGCGCTGCGATTGTGACGATGAGCCCAAGCGGCGTTAGCAGCAATGCCGCGCTTGCGACCAGCGCCGGGGGGGAAAAAGCCGGCGTGTCGGCGAGACGCTGGGTGCTCTGGAAGGCGAAAGACGCCCAGCCATGTGTCGCATTCCAGTAGATGACAGGGCTGAACAGGAAAAGCGCCGTCGCAGCTGCAAGATAGGGTTGCGGCCTCATCAGCCATCGCCTTGCTCGCGGGTCGATGAGCATGAAGATCAGGGCTGCGGGGCCGAGCAGCGCAATCGTGTATTTCGACAGCATGCCGAGACCGGCACAGACCCCCACGCCCCACCAGGCATTGCGCTTGTCTGCAACCAGCGCCCGTTCGAGGAAGTACAGCGCCCCTGCCCAGGCCGCAGTCAGGGGCACGTCCGGTGTCATCAGGAACCCGGTGTAAAAGAAGACGGGTAGCACGGCGGTGAGGACAAGCCCGACAATCGCGGTCGTCTTGTCGAAAAGATGGGCTGTCAGGCGGTAGACGAACAAGCACGTAACGATCCACGCAAGGTAGGCCCCGATGCGGACGCCGAATTCGGTATCGCCGAAAAGCGCGGTCCCAAGCCAGATCATCCACGCGGACATCGGTGGGTGATCCAGGTAGCCGATGTCGATATGGCGGGAGAAGTTCCAATAATAGGCCTCTTCCGGCAGAAGATCGACGACGCCGATATATGCGAGACGCAGCGCCAGCATATAGGACAACACGCCAGCTGCCGCCGACTGCCAGCGCGCCAGCGCCGAGGAAGGCCACGTCATCCGGAAGACGAAAAAGTGATTGCCGAAATAGCACGCAATCGCAGAAGCGCCGGCACCGAGGACGATTGCGGCTGACGGCGACCATGTCAGCAACGCCATCGCGTCCGCAAATACCCCGCCGCGTAGTCCGAACCCCAGAAAGCAGATTGCCACGTAGCGGCCAAGCTGATGCCAGACGCCTCCTCCGGCTGCCGCTCTGGAGTGCAGAATGTAGGAAAAGGTCGACACCACAGCAAAGCTCGCGGCCAATGCCACCGGCAGGCTGATGCCGAGACCGAAAAGTATCTCGAAGAGCAGCACGTCGATAGCGTAGGCCGTCAAGCTCACCCAGAGGAGAGGACGTGCTGCGAGCCCGGATCGTTGCTCCACGGAAATGTCGAGCGCTTGCCTGGCAACTGAGCCGGTACCTCCGGCCACCATCGCAGGCGTCGTCACGTCGCGCACGACAGACCGGGGACCAACAGGTTGAAACGGGCAAAACTGGTCATGTTCGGAGTACGGCTTTCTCTGAGGCCAGTCTGTTGGGCTGGCGGCACTTTGAAGTCGACCACAGCAAGACGGACCGATGACGGTTGCCGTTCACTATCTTGCGCAAAGCTGACAGACGCCTGAACCTGCCTGTTCCGGGGAGGCAAACAGCGCGCCCCAGTCGAGTGTCACCGGTATTTGGCGGGGCGCATTGATCGAGAACAATTTCAGGTGAATGTCAGTATAAACGTGCATCTACCGACGCTAATGCTTCGGGGGTAGCGGATTTGCGTATTCTTTTGGTCGAGGACAACTTCCTCATCGGCGATGCGCTGCACGACCACATCGTAGCGGATGGATGGGACGTGGACTGGGTGCTGACCCTTGAGGCCGCCCGCGTCGCCGCAGACGAGGGGTCGTACGCTCTGGTGCTGCTGGATCTGCATCTGCCTGACGGAAGCGGGCTCTGTCTGCTCCGTTCCTTGCAGCAGACGTCGCCGCACATCCCTGTCATTATCCTGTCCGCTTACGACCAAGCTTCCGACAGGATCGAGGGGTTGGAAAACGGTGCGATTGACTACCTGACGAAGCCCTTCGACCTTGGCGATGCTCTTGTCCGTATTCGCCGTTTTGCCAGGCCTCAGGGGATCTCACCCTGGTGGCCGTCGCTGAAGACGATCGCCGGATGCGGATTGCGCACGGTAAATGGCGTTTCAAAGAAGAGCGTCAGTCACTTTGATTGAAAATTTTCTGGCTTGACCGTGGACGCTCAGAGATAGCGGCGGCTGGTCATGCCCTCGGCCACCGCCAGAACTCCCGCAAAAATCACCACGGACGATAACCAGCCAAGGATGACATCCGAGAGATAGTGCGCGCCCGTGAGCACGCGCATCACGGGGATGACGAGGGAGATAAAGGCCATGGGCAATCCCAGCGTCAGGCGCCAGCGTGCCGGCAAAAGAAGGATGAGACAGAAAAGCCATCCCGCCGACGATGCCTCTCCCGACACGAAAGAGCAGTTCTTGAGACATTTCCCTGCGAACGAACCCGCCTGGACAAAATCCAGCTGGCCTCCGAACCAGGACGTCTCGCGCGGGCGTGGGCGGCCTGAAAACGTCTTCAGGAAAAGGTTGACGGTCAGGCCGCAACCGAGCGCGAGAGACATCAGCGCTGTCAGGCTGAGCATCACCCTCGGGCTCTTCCAGTCCGCAGCGGAAGTGAATTTGCAGCGGACAAGGTCGGCAATCAAGACGGCGACTGCGATGTAGGGAAGCACGAAGAGCACGTTGCGCGCGGCTGTGAAAAACGGGCTGGCATCGTAGGCAAAACTGCCGCAGGTCCGGCCGACGGCGTCGAATATGCTGCAATTTGTGCCGGTGAAGAACCGCTGTGCGACGGCGATATCGATGGAAGGAAAGGCGTTGAACAGAGCGAGGATTGCCCACCAGAGAACGAACGTGACCATAAATATGACGCGGCTTCTCGCCGTATAGGCTTGCGGGGCAGCAACGCTCGTCAAATCAGACATCGGCACAATATTCTCGCTTACGGTGTTTTATCCCACCTGCCTTGCTGCGTTCGACGCCCACGATCATCTGCAGCTATACTGCTGGATATCGCTCGACGCTGACAGGAGCCTGAAGCGCCAGAGGAAATCTGGCTGCACCCTTGCACACTGCTGTCAGCCCCCCGCACCCTCGCCCTGCTGTGCCAACCCAGCGGCGTTCCGGCATCTGCCTACCGCGCCCGTGTGAAAGGTTGATGATCCCGTTGGTATCATGCACGTCGGCGTCCTGGTCGCCGCTGCCTGCTGTGCTGGTCCGTTGAAACAGCCATGTCTGGCAGGTATCGGTCTTCGCCGAGAAGCGCTCGATCATAGGCGTGCCGATCAGGTTCGGCGTCGTCCCTTGCGAGGGCCGATAGCAACCGCGCAGACCGGCTGAGCAGACGCGTGATCTCCAGCCATGCCCTGTAGGGCTGGACAGATAGATAATGCCAGCGCGAAAGATGAAACGCCCGACGGTGGCCCTGTATCTGTGATATCAGGCCGATATCCTGAATGACTGGTACGGGAACGACGAAGGCTGCCTTCAGGCCTGCGAAATATTCAAGATCGAAGGCAATGTCGAAGGGAAGGCGCATAGGCATCAGGCCGGTGACGAACCACTCCGCCGCCCGACGGTTGATGACATAGGCACCCGAACCTTTTTCGCGCGTCAGCGCGATCGCCAGGCTCCGGCGGGGCGTGATCTTGCGGAAAACATGCTTTTTGCCGCTGTTGACGCTCGATAGCCGCAGAATATCCCAGGTCTCGCCGGCTTCGATAGCGCCTTGGATCAGGTCGCTGATATCGTCGGGAAGAACCGCGTCGTCCTCGAGCACGAGGGCATGCTCCGACGATGAGGCCAGCAGCCGGCGAGCGCATTCGATGTGGCTGAGATAGCATCCGACCTCGGCCGGGTTCCGCCGCCTGCCGTGGCGCAGGACATAGGCGCGCTCGGCAAATTCGGCGGTCGGGAACTGGATTGCCCTCCCATCGATGGCGGAGACCCTCTCGAACGGCAACGACAGATCCGAAAGCATCGAGGTCATCAGTTCCAGACGGTCGGGCGCCCTGTCCAGATTGATCAGATAGACAGGGACGGTAAGTGTCTCGCGATTGACCCGGTGCATGTCGTCATTACCCGCTGCGATCTCTTGTCGGCACATTCGCCGATTTGCCGCCACAGCTATTGGCGGCAGAAATTACAGCTGACTTACGGAATAGCGGCGACACGGCAGCAGGCCATCCCGCCGCGACTTTCATGCGTGCTAGCGGTCGTCTGAATCGCCATCCGACGCGCCACGCAGAGAGAGTGCTGCGATGGCCGATGGCACATTGGCGGCCGATGAGGCGCCAACGGTCGGCTTTGAAATGTCCGGCGGATTGGCAGATGCAGCTGGCAAAACCGGTGGTCGTGCCTGGACGGGTGCGGTGGTGGAAAGGGCGGCGATGGATGAAATTGCAGACATGGGCGCATCTCCTTTGGCCGGCCTTCGCATCATGCGTCGGGGGCAGCCAGATTGAGCGCACGGTTCATCCATCCGCGTTTGGCGACGGGCTATGAGAGCCAATCGATCGCTTCGCCGGTTATGGCGGCTGCAGCTTACAGGCGACTTACAGAGCTCGAGGAGAAGAGGGTGTCGGAAAGACCATCCGCGCAGACGCTCCGCCGCCGGTCGGGTTAGACAGGATCAGCAATCCCCCATGCGCCATCATTGTTTCGTCGACGATGGAGAGGCCGAGGCCCAGTCCATCGGAACGATCGCTGACGGACTGCTGGGTTCTTCTTGCCACCGGATCGAGCTTGATGGGCGGAAACCCTGTCCCCTCGTCCGTGACTGAGATTTCGCGCTCGTTGCTGACGGTGATCGTCACCGTGCCGGCGACAGGACTGTGTTCGACCGCATTCTCGATCAGGTTTCGCAGCGCCCGGAAGATGAAGTCGTTGGCGCCGCTGATGAGAACAGGGTGGTCTGGCGTGATGATCTCGATCGACCTCCCCTTCTGGATTATGATCGGGGCGAGGAAGGCGCCGACGCGACGGACGATCTCGCAGAGGTCGACGCAGTCGTCCGTTTCGAAATGAAGGCCGCCGAGCCGCACCCTGTCCACCAGCTGCGTGACAATCCGCTCCAGCGCATCGAAGTCTCGTTCGAGATCGCGGGAAAACGCTCCGTCGGATGCCGAAAGCTGCGCCTTGATGATGGTCATCGGCGTGCGCAGCTCGTGGGCGATGTTGCCGGAGAAGCGCTCGAGGGCCAGATAGCCGCCCTGCAGCCTGCCGAGCGCGTTGTTCACAGCCTTGACGATGGCCAGCACATCGGGCGGCATGTCGCCTTCGGTCAGGCGAACGCTGATGCTGGCCGGGCTGATCCCTTCCGCCTCGCGTGCCGCGCGGGTGAGTGGCCGGAGCGCGAGTTTGGCAACCACGATGTTTGTCACGAGGATCGCCACGACGAAGGGCAGCCAGATCCAGGCTATGTCCCCGACGAATTCTTCTAGGACGCTGTCGAACACGAGATGACTGCTGGGAAAGGCAACCTGGACATAGCGAGCCAAGCCTTTGTCGGCAAGGCGCAGCGACAGGCCAAAAAGTCTTGGGATGCCGTCATGGGCAGGCAGTGAGAAATAGCGCTGGTCGACATCGTCGGCGGGCACGAGTGGTCCGGAAACACCGTCGGATGCGCTCAGCAACTCGTTCGCACCGCTCAGCACGGCGTATTGGCCGTGCAGTTCGCCAAGCCGGTTCACCACAAACTTGAAGCCGCCCTGCTGCAAGGGCAGTTCCTTGGCCATTCCCCGGGCAAAGGTCAGCAGCGTCTCCTCGCGAAAGCGATTGTTGGCCGATGCGAAGCGGATGTAGAGAAAACCGATGCTGGCGAAGACCGCAAGCGTCGCCACGAGCGACATGGAGAGCACCAGCCGCGAAAACAGCGATAGTTTTCGGTAGCTCATGGCCGCTTTTCTGCCAGCATGTAGCCGAGGCCGCGCAGATTGTGGATCTCGATCTCCGCCCCTGCCCCTTCCAGCTTCCGTCGAAGGCGGTGGATGAGCACCTCCACCGCGTTGGAGCTGACTTCCTCACCGAAGCCGTACATCGATTCCTCGAAATCGGCGCGCGATATAACGCGCGAGGACCGTCGCATGAGAAGTTCCAGCGCCGAAAGCTCGCGACGGCTGATGTCGAGATCATGCCCGCCGACCCGGACGCGATATTGCGCGGGATCGAGCTCCACGTTGCGCTCGCTGAGGACCGACGTGCGCATGGTTCCCGGCCGGCGCAGCAGCGCGCGAACCCGTGCAATCAGAACATCCATGACGAACGGCTTGCAGAGGTAGTCGTCGGCGCCACGGTTGAGCAGGTCTATCACAGACGAGCTATCGTCGCGGGCTGTCAGGATGAGGATCGGCGCGGATGGCGCGTGCCGCCGGGCGGGCTCCAACAGCGACGCGCCGTCGCGATCCGGCAGGCCGAGATCGAGCACAATCACATCGTAGGCGACGACAGCCATCGCCGCCTCTGCCTCCTCGGCATTCGAAAACAGATCGGCTGCAAAGCCTGCCGCCTTCAGCGCACCGCAGGTCAGTTTGCCGAGGCGGCTGTTGTCTTCGACCAAAAGCAGTCGCATCCAACGGTTCTCCAGATGGCGAAGTTTAAGTTTTGTGGTGCTTTTCTATGCGGGAACGGCTGCTGCCAGCGTCAGCCTACGGTCATCCGGCGCAGGACATTTGTCTTCCAGTAGAACTGGTGGACCAGCGCTCCGAGCACATGGCCGCCGATCAGCACCCAGAGGATAACCTTCAGCACATCCGCATGAATACCGCCTGCGACGTCGATGCCGAAATAGTAGGCCGCCCCACCGGTCAGCGGCATGGCAAGCAGCAGGAGGTAGAGCGTTGCATGCGCGAACTTGGCAGCGATGCTGAAAATCTTCGGTTCCTGCGAAGGCGATGCCGGGGCGCCGCTGGTGAAGCGCAGGAAAAGGCGTGCGATGACGATGAAGAATATGGCTATGCCGACATAGGCGTGGATATTGGCGCTTGCGATCTGGTCTGCGCTCGCCGAGCCGGTCTCCTCGATGGCGCGGTTCCACTCGCTCATGCCATCGGGAAGCAACAGGTTGAAGAACACTAGGAGAACCGTCAGCCAGTGAAGCACACGCTGCGGCAGCGAAAACGAATTTGAATGGTGATTTTCCAAGACGGGATCTTTCAGGTTGGGTGATCTGCTTGGTGAAAGCTAAGATACCAAACAGCTGACATCGACCTGAACACTATTCGAGAAATTGTAAATTCGTAACGATGCAATAAAGGGTTGATAAGCTGTCTATGTAAGTCTGGCGTAAGTTTTGGCCTTCAATGGCCGTCGCATTTCGGAATCCGGTCTGGTATGGACCCTGCCACCGGACCTATCGAGGGAACGCTTGCGTGTTGGTGAAAAAGACGTGTCTGCATAAGTCCGCCGCGGCAGTTGTTGACGTCCGAACACGCGCGTCCGCAATCCTTAAGGTCATTCCGCGTGCACTATAAAGCCGGCGGGATACGCGTCGGTAACTGGTGGCCGGTCATGCTGCTGGCTGCGGTGCTCGCGGCGTTTCGGCTCTTTGCCATGGCACACACCGACCTCAATTCCGACGAGGCTTATTACTGGCTTTGGTCCCGCGTTCCCTCGGCCGGTTATTACGATCATCCGCCGATGATCGCCTGGTGGATATGGCTGTCCACCCATGTCTTCGGCGATACCGCGCTCGGCGTTCGCGCCTTACCCGTGTTGTCGGTCTCCGTGGCATCGCTGGCGGTGTATGCGACCGTCATCGAACTCTATGACGACACCCGATTGGCTTTTCGTTCTGCGGTCTGGCTGAACGCAATGTTCCTGGTGGGGCTCGAGGCTATTTTCGCGACCCCAGATGCGCCGTCTGTGATGTTCTGGTCCCTGACAATCTGGGCCCTGGCGCGCCTGCGACGCACGGAAAATCCGCTTTGGTGGATCGTTGTCGGTGTACTTGCCGGAGCCGGCTGCGTCGGCAAGTACACCAACTTCTTCATCGGTCCCGGGATCCTGCTGTGGCTCTTACTTGATCCCAGGGCCGTACGCTGGCGCTTTAGCCCATGGATCCTGCTGGGAGGCTTGGCGGCCTTTGCGGTCTTCATGCCGGTGCTGGTCTGGAATGCAGATCATGGCTGGGCGTCCTTTGCCAAGCAGTTCGGCCGGCTCGGCGATCATCATCCGGCGCTCAACTCGCTTGCCACATTCATCGGCGGGCAATTCGGACTGATGAACCCGGTCATCGCCATCTTCGCGGGTATTGCGGTCTGGCGGTTTTGCCGCCATTGCCAAAATCGCCGGTCGGACCCCTTCATCTTTCTGGTCGCACTGACCGCCCCCCTGGTCGCGTATCTGATCATTCACTCGCTGCACGACTGGGTGCATCCGAACTGGCCTGCCCCTGCCTACCCGGCGCTTGCCATTGCCGCAGCGGTGGCAGGTGAGGCTTCGGGCAACGTCCATCTGAGGCGTCTCCGGCTCTGGGTCGTGCCGGTCGGCATAGGACTGTCGTCCCTGCTCCCTCTCTACCTCGCCACGCCGATGGGCGAGCGCGTTCCGTTTACGAGCCCGGCCGACACGGTCATCGGCTGGCAAGACCTGACGACGGAGCTGGAAGGCCGCAGGCAGCAAACCGGTGCCGCATGGATCGCCACGACCGACTATGGGCTCACAGGCGAAATCGCCTTCTATTCGCATCAAGCAGACAAGGTTCAATCGATCGTCGATCGGCAGCGCTACACATTCGAAAGCCCCGACGCCTCTCTTGCGGAAAAGTCTGCCTTGCTGGTGGTGCGCACCGGCGAAGGGCGGCTGGCACAGTATCTGAAATGCTTCCGATCCACCGGCCCCGTCGAGCACGTTGCCCGCCGTGCCGGGACGAGGGTCATCGACGACTATTCGGTCGTTGCCGTCTCCGGGGCTGCAGGCAATATCCTGTCCAGCGGTTGCCAGGCAGCGCAATGATCGGGTTTCAAAGCAAGCGGTTGGGACAAATGACGTCTCGCCCGCGTCACCTCGACGGTATCGCCTTGAGATAGGCGGCGATCGCTTCGCGGTCCGAGGCGGGCAGATGGGCGAGGTTCTGCTGGACCTCCACCATGGAACCGCCGACGCTGTCGAAATCCGGAGTCATGCCGGTTTCCAGATAGCTTGCGATATCGGCTTCGCTCCAGGATCCGATCGACTTTGAGCCGGGCGTGATATCGGGAATGTTGCCCTCTCCCTCAGGATTGGGGGCGCCCGCAAGCCAGCTGTCGGCCTTGAAGCCACCCAGCGGATCGCGCGGGGTATGGCATTCGCCGCAGTGACCGGGTCCCTCGACGATGTATTGTCCGCGCTTCACCTTGTCGCTCGGATTGTCCAGCACGACGCGTGGCTTTTCACTGAAGTACAAGAGTTTCCAGCCGCCGAGCAACAGCCGGATGTTGAAAGGAAACGGCAGCTCGTGGGGTGGTGCGACGTTGCTGCTCTTCGGCAATGTCTTCAGGTAGCCGAACAGGTCGTTCACATCGGCATCGCTCATGCGGCTGTAGGAGCCGTAAGGGAAAGCCGGATAAAGATGTTCGCCGTCGGGTCCAACGCCGCGTTTCATGGCGTTGCCGAACTGCGCAAGTGTCCACTTGCCAAGACCTGCGGTGTCATCCGGGGAGATGTTCGGCACATGAAACGTGCCAAACGGGCTCTTGAGCGCGAGGCCGCCGGAGAGGACGAGCTTTGCATCGCCTTCCGCACCTTTGGCCGCATGGCAGCTCGAACAGCCGCCCGTCCAGAAAACCATCTCGCCCTTCTTGACGTCCGGAGTTCCGAGGTTGGCCCAATGGCTATCGGGAAGTGGAGTTGGCTTGGTCAGGACATAAAATCCCGCCACGCCAGCAAGGGCGGCGCCAGCAATGATTGCCAGGACCCGCCGAAAATTCAGGATCAAGGTCTTCCTCCCATTTCAGTTTCGGCGGATTTGGCGATGTCAGTCAACGCGCCGCTGCAACCGGAGGCGCGCTACTCCTTCTGCCGGTAGACCTGATGACAGCTGCTGCAATCCGCGCCGAGCTGCTTCAATGCCGGGCCGAGGGCTGCAGCGTCTGCCGGCAGTTTCATGGCGATCATCTCGGCATCGGCCGAGAGCTTGTCGGCATGCGCCTTGAAGTCGGCCGGGTTTTCCCAGATCTTCGGGCTTGCAGCCTTGTCGGTCTTGTCCGAATCCGGCTTGAACTGGTCCGGGAAGGCCTTGGCCGTTTCCGAAATCGTCATGAGAGCAGCTTTCACTGCCGCTGCATCGTATGGCTTGTCGCCCTTTGCCATTGCCGCCATGATGCCGACGGAACCGCCGATCTTCTTCATCATGGCCTCGCGGGCAGGCTTGGTTCCCTCGTCAGCAGCGAAGGCGGCAGTCAATCCCATTGCAACGACGAATGTAGTCATCATCATTTTGGCGCGCATAGCTTTGTCTCCGATCATGAGGAACTCTGTCCAGGTGGTGGCCGGAAAGGCACTGTCGGGCGTTTCGCGAACCTGCTGGCTGTCAACGACGAGGGGTCGAGGCCGCGCCATCGAGCGGGGGCGACCTCGGCTGGTTTCAGGGCGTGACTGTCAAGGTTGCAGCCATGCCAGCTTCATAGTGTCCCTTGATGTTGCAGAACACAAGGTAGCTGCCGGGCTTCAGATTGACCTTGAGCTCGCCGTTGGCGCCTGGCTTCAGGTCGGAGACTTCACCAAGGCTCTTCAGCTGCTTCTCGTCGACCCGGTGCTTGGCGGTGTTCAACGGGATCTTCTGGTCGGCCGACTTGAGCTTGACCACGATCATCTCGTGATTTTCCGTCGCTGCATCGTTGTGAACAGAAAGGACAGCCGGGCCGGCCTTGACGGTCATCGGATCGAGCTTGAGACCCATAGCGCCCCCGCCCTCGCCGGTTTCAACCACCTTGATCGTCGTCTCGGCCCATGAGGGCGAAGCAAAGGCGACCAGAGTTACTGCCGCAACAGTGGCAAAAGTCATTTTCAAGACATTCATCGACAAGTCCTCCTTTTTGCACGGTGATTACCGTGCAAGCTTCATCGCGAGTGTTTATTACAAGAAGCTTACAGGGGCCAAGTTTAGTTAACAAGTCCCTGATTTCCTTGACTTGCGATGGCGAGCAACCTCGTAGAAACAAATACCGGCTTGCCCGAATACGGATAGTTTTGCCTTCAGATGGTGACGCCTGTACGACGGGCGATGAGATGATCGACGGACAGTCTTCCGGGTCCGCCGGCGATGATGACGAGGAAGCAGACAGCCCATGTGCCGTGGGTTGGCCAAGCGTCGGGATAGACGAAGATCTCGATGACCAAAGTCATCCCCAGCAGTGCCAGTGCCGAGAGCCGGCTGGCAAACCCGATCACCAGCAGCAGGGGGAAAAAATGTTCGGCGAATGCCGACAGGTGGGCTGCAAGCCATGGATCGACGAAAGGCAGCTTGTACTCCGTCTCGAACAGATAGACGGCATTGTCGGTGACATGCCAGCCGTCGACCTTCGTTTCGCCCGATTGCCAGAAGACGGCGGCAATCGACAGCCGCGAAAGCAATGCGATTGCGTCGTGCGGAATACGATCGAGGAGACGCAGTATGGCGCGACTTTTCCCCAGCAGCGTGCGGTCCGGCCTTGCGGCCAGGGTTATATCGTCGGTCATGATGTGTCTCCAGATGGATCAGATGATTGCGGCGAAGGCGCCGGATTGCAGGATGCCCGCGAGATTGGTGGACAGGTCGAAGTCTGGGGCCTCATTGATGGCAGCCACTGCCGCCGTCCCGAGCGTTTGGCCTTCGGCCAGCGCCGTCACGAAGGTTGCTCCGCCCGGTGGCAGGCGATGAATATTGACGATCATTTGCGGCCTGACGATCATCGCGTCTTCACCGCGCCAATCGTCTATCGGCGCGAGCTCCAGTTCCCCCGCATTCATCGCCCAGATGGTAACGGCCGGCGTGGTGAAGCGCAGGACGGACATTGACGGATGCGGTCGGATAATGACCCCGGCGAGATGCTCCGGCGCAACCGTTGCAAGCTCTGCGCCGTCGAGCGGCATGCTGTCCCCGGCGTTATAGGCCATGCTGCGGGCAGCCTCCAGGCGGATGACATCGGGCAGATAGGTCAATTCCCGGGCCGGTTCGAACTCAACCACGAAGGCGGCAAAATCGTCACCGTAGGCCAGAAGCAGAGGCGAAAGTGGTGGATGGCAGCGGACGAATTCAAGCGCCATGGCTGTAAAGAATGCCTCGCCGACGATCTCGACAGTGACCGGAAACCGCGCCGACAACGCGCCTGTCAGGGCCATGGCGACGTTGTTGCGGTAGACGTCGAACCGCCGTGCGGGGTGCCGCCCGTTCCAGGCGGTCAGGCCGTCCGGCATGTCGCGGCGCGGGTCGCCCAGGGCGTTAGCAAACTGGGCCTGTGTGTCGAGGGACATGGCGACCTCAGGCTGCTTGGCGGGCAGCGGCCCGTTGCAGGATTGCATCGGCCATTTCCGCTTCGGCACGCAAGATAGCCCAGGACGGAACGTCGTTGTCCCATTCCACCAGGCTCGCTACGGGGCCGGTGCGGGCAATTACCTCTTCGTAGAGCGCCCAGACGGGATCCTTGACCGGCGTGTCGTGGCTATCGATCAGCAGCGGCGCGCCGGCGTCGTCGGTGGTTTCGGAATGGCCGCTCAGATGAATTTCGCGCACGGCCTGCAGCGGGAAGCGGGCAAGGTACTCGCGGGGGTTCATGTGATGGTTGGTGGAGGCGACGAAGACGTTGTTGACGTCCAGCAACAGGCCGCAGCCGGTGCGACGGACCAGTTCCGCAAGGAACTCGGTTTCGTCGATGCAACTCTCCTCGAACAGCAGGTAGGTGGCCGGATTTTCCAGCAGCATCTGGCGCTTCATCGTCGTCTGCACCTCGTCTATATGTTCCGCGACACGGGCCAGCGTCTCCTCCGTATAGGGAAGCGGTAGCAGGTCGTTGAGGAAAACGCTGTCGTGGCTCGACCAGGCCAGGTGCTCGGAAAAGCTCTCCGGCTCGTAGCGATCGCAGAGCATCTTGAGCCTGTAGAGATGCGCGGTGTCGAGCGCCTGCATCGAGCCGATGGAGAGGCCGACGCCATGGATCGACAGGGCATAATCCTCGCGCAGGCGGCTAAGGCGGGCATGCGGCGGTCCGCCGGCACCCATGTAGTTTTCGGCATGCACCTCGAAGAAGCCGATCGGCTGTCGCTCGGCATCGATGGCGGAAAAATGCTCCGGTTTGAAGCCGACGCCGGCACGGCCCGGCAGTGTGGGGGATTTCATGGCACTCTCCCTTCGATAACGGGGGCGGCACGACAATCGTGCCGCCGCTCTTGGCTGAGGTCGCCTCGCAGTAGGCTCAGATCGGGGCCGGACCCTGGGTCAGCGTGCCGTGGCCCTTGGGTGTCGTCATCGTGACGCAGCTGCCGGCGGGAACGAGCTTCCAGGAGTTCTGCTGGTAGTCGACCTTGGAGGTACCGGCGCATGTGGTGCCGGCACCGGCGGCGCAATCGTTCTGGCCCTTGAGGGCGACGCCGTAGCATTTTTCCTTCTTGGCATCGGCGGCCGAGGCCGAGACGGCGCCGATGAGGCTCAAGGCCGTTGCCAGAGAGGCGACGACGACGGTTGTCGTAAGGTTGGTCATATCAAACTCCGATGAATGGATCGCTGTGCGGGCGTTTCGGCTCAGACCGGCTTCAGCATGCCATGGCCATGCGGCGTCTTCATCGAAACGCAGGTGCCGGTCGGTACGAGCTTGAAGGATGCCTTGTCGTAGCTCATCGTCGACTTGCCGGCGCAATCGTGCTTGCCGGCAGCGCAGTCGTTCTGGCCTTTCATGGCGACGCCGTAGCACTTTTCCTTGGTGTCGGCGGCGAAGGCTGCAGGGGCGGTAATGGTTGCGAGTGCCGATGCCAGCGAGCCGGCCAGTGCCAGTGTAGCGATGCTGTTCTTCATAATTTTGTCTCCCGTCGATGAGCCGTGATTGGCTCGCAACAGGGACTACGGCGACGACCCGAGGGTTGTTACAGGCCGTTCGAAATCTTTTTGCAAACGGCCCTTGCCGTCCTGGCGAATGCGCGGGACAAGGCTTGCCTGCAAGGATATTGGCAGAGTGCAAAAGATTGTAGCAGCATCGGTAACAAGATTGTGCGTCTCGCCGTAGGGGATGATGTGGGTTGAATTATTCAGCGCGCGAAGAGCAATGGGCGGAGTGGATGCGCAGCGCCATCGAAGGCGACACGCAGGCCTACACCCGATTTCTGACGGCAGTGACACCTTATCTGCGAGCCATGGCGAGAAGACGCTGCGAGCAGCTTGGCGCGCCGCCGAGCGAAGCGGAAGATGTCGTTCAGGAAGTGCTTCTTGCTGTGCACCTGAAGCGGGGAACCTGGGACCCTGCCCGCCCCATCGGTCCATGGCTGTCGGTCATCGTCCGCAACAAGCTGATCGACAGCCTTAGGCGAAGGGGCCGCAGGGTCAACGTGCCGATCGAGGACGTCATCGAAACGCTCGAAGCCGAGCCGTCGAGCGATGGGTTCGACCGGCTCGACGCGGAACGGATTCTGCAGCATCTGAAGGATCCGCAGCGCGACATAGTCCGCTCTATCTCCCTGCAGGGAACGAGCATCGGCGAAACGGCCGCAAGGCTTAAAATGACGGAAGGTGCGGTGCGCGTTGCGCTGCATCGGGCCTTGAAGTCCCTGGCCCTGTTCTATCGGAGTGAAACGCGTGAAGACGAATGACCTGATCAGCCTCCTGGCGGAAGACGCCCCGGTCCGTGTACGGCTCGGCCGCAGACTGGCGCTGGCGTTGGCGATCGGCATCGTTGGATCCGCCGTCCTGCTACTGTCGACCATCGGCATGCGTGCCGATATGGCGGATGCGATCGATACGGTGCGTGTCGCTTTCAAGCTGCTCTTGACACTGACATTGGCAATTATCGCCTGCGTCCTCGTCTTTCGGATCGGCCGCCCCGGTGCATCGCTGACGATCTCGCGCTGGTTGTTGCTGCCGCTTGCGGCGTTGGTCGTGGCAGTCGCCAGCGAACTGATGGTCGTTCCCGAGGTCGTGTGGAAATCCAGCATGATGGGTCAACACGCCGCATTCTGCCTCATATTCATCCCGGTATTGTCGCTGGTGCCGCTCGCGGGCTTCATGCTCGCCCTCCGCCATGGAGCGCCGGAAAGTCCGCGGCTGGCGGGCGCTGTCGCCGGCCTTGCGGCTGGCGGTATCGCGGCTGCCATCTATGCCTGGCACTGCCCCGACGACAGCCCTCTGTTCGTCGCATCCTGGTACATGATGGCCGTCACCCTCGTCACCGGCATCGGCGCACTGCTCGGCAACCGCTTGCTCCGGTGGTGAAATTACCAGGTGGGCGCCGCAGCATAGCTGCGACGCCCATTCTTCGGGGAGGAGAGCGGTAGATCAGGCCGCCTGTGCGGCTTTTTTGGTGCGGGCCCATTCCGGCAGCCATTCGCCGTGGGCTGCCAGCAGGTCATCGACCAGCGACCAGATCTGGTCGAGATCGAGTTCGGCGGCTGTGTGCGGGTCCATCATGGCGGCATGGTATATGTGCTCGCGGTTCTCCGTCATCAGCGCCTGGACCGTGAGTTCCTGCACGTTGATGTTGGTGCGCATCAGGGCCGTCAGCTGTGGCGGCAGGGCGCCGATGTAGGTGGGCTGGATCCCCGACGCATCGACCAGGCAAGGGACCTCGGCGGCGCAATTGGTCGGCAGCGAGGTGATGCAGCCGTTGTTGCGGACGTTGCCGTAGATCACCGAGGGTTCGCCGGTCCAGACCGAGTTGATGATCGACGAGGCGTATTCCTTCGACTGCGCGACTTCGATCTTGTCGGCGCTCCGGTATGTATCCGCCTGGCTTTGCCACTTGGCGATCTGCTCGATGCAGCGTTTCGGGTATTCATCGAGCGGAATGCCGAACTTCTCGATCAGGTCTTCGCGGCCTTCCTTGATGAAGTAGGGGGTGTACTCCGCGAAATGCTCCGAACTCTCGGTGACGAAGTAGCCGAGCCGCGTCAGCATCTCGTAGCGCACCTTGTTAGGGCAGCGCGGGTTCCATGTCGGCTTCGGCGCCCGGCCTTCGCGGTAGCCGCGCAGCAGGTCCGGATAGAGATCGCGGTAGGAGCCATCCGGCTGGCGATGCTCGAACTTCAGGAAGAAGGCCATGTGGTTGATGCCGGCCGAGCGATAGCGGATTTCCTCGTAGGGAATCTCGAGATCCTCGGCGAGTTCCATTGCCGTGCCCTGTACGGAATGGCAGAGGCCGACCTGCTTGATGGTCGGGTATTTCTCGGAAATTGCCCAGGTGTTGATCGCCATCGGGTTGACGTATTGCAGCAGGATCGCGTCCGGGCAGACGGCCAGCATGTCCTCGCAGATCTTCCACAGATGGGGGACGGTGCGCAGGCCGCGCATGATGCCGCCGACGCCGAGCGTGTCGGCAATGGTCTGGCGCAGGCCGTATTTCTTCGGCACCTCGAAGTCGGTGACAGTGCAGGGCTCGTAGCCGCCGATCTGGAAGGCGACGACCACGAAAGCCGCCTTGTCCAGCGCCCGGCGTTGATCGGTAAAGGTTTCGACCGTGGCCGAGGCGCCTAGTGTCGACGCCAGCTTGCGGGCAACGATGGCGCTCTCTTCGAGACGCTGTGGATTGAGATCCATCAGCGCGATCCTGGCGCCTGACAGGGCGGGACGCTGCAGCACGTCGCCGATGATATTCTTCATGAAGACGGTTGAACCGGCGCCGATGAAAGTGATTTTGGGGTTGTTTGCCATGTAAGCCTCCGGACAAAAAATGTTCAAGCTACCTCGAATGCGGCTTTGACGAGCCGTTCGGTGTAGGCGGTCTTGGGGTGGGAGAGGACGTCTTCGACGGGGCCCTGCTCGACGATATTGCCATTCTGCATGACGATCACGCGGTGGCAAAGAGCGCGCACGACTTTCAGATCGTGCGAAATAAAGAGATAGCTGAGGCCGCGCTCGTCCTGCAGCTTGCGCAGCAGGTCGATGATCTGGGCCTGGACGGAAAGGTCCAGCGCCGATGTCGGTTCGTCGAGCAGGATGAATTCCGGCTCGAGAGCGATGGCCCGCGCGATTGCGATGCGCTGGCGCTGGCCACCGGAAAATTCATGCGGGAAGCGCGACAGTATGTTGGACGGCATGCCGGCCGATACCAGTGCCTCCTTCACCCGTGCCAGCCGTTCCGCCTTGTTGGCGCCGATGTTGTTGACGATCAGCCCTTCCTCGATGATCTGCCCGACCGGCATGCGCGGATTGAGCGATGAAAACGGATCCTGGAAGACGATCTGCATGCGTGAGCGCAGGGGCCGCATGTCGTTGCGCGAATGATCGTGGATCGGCTGGCGGTCGAAATAGATCTCGCCGCTATCGGCATTGATCAGCCGCAGCAGCGCTTGCCCGAACGTGGTCTTGCCGGAGCCGGATTCGCCGACGATGCCGAGCGTTTCATGCCGGCGCAATTCGAGGTCGAGGCCGCCGACGGCGACCAGCTCGCGCATTTCCGGCTTGAAGAAGGTGCCGTGCTTCAACATGAAGGAAACGCGCACGGACTTGGCTTCGAGGATCGGCTCGCAACCTTCCGGCAGCGGCTTGGCGTGCCCCTTTGGCTCGGAGCCGAGCAGATGGCGGGTGTACGGGTGCTGCGGATTGGCGAACAGCTGCGCCGTCGTGTTGTGCTCGCGCATTTCGCCAAGCTGCATCACGTAGACGTAGTCGGAAAACTGTTTGACCACTGTCAGGTCGTGGGTGATCAGGATCACCGCCATGCCGAGTTGCTTCTGCAGGTCGCGGATCAGGTTGAGGATCTGCGCCTGCACCGTGACGTCAAGCGCCGTCGTCGGCTCGTCGGCGATCAGCACGTCCGGATCGTTAGCAAGCGCCATCGCGATCATCACCCGCTGCCGCTGGCCGCCCGAAAGTTGATGCGGATACTGGTTGAGCCGGGCCTTCGGGTCTGGAATCTGTACCTTTTCCAGTAGTTCAAGCGCCCGCTTGTAGGCGTCCTGCCGGCTGACGCGGCGATGGACGCGGATGGCTTCGACGATCTGGCTGCCGATGGTGTAGATCGGGTTCAGTGAACTCATCGGCTCCTGGAAGATCATCGAGATCCTGTCGCCGCGCAGCTTGCGGCGTTCGCGCTCGGAGAATTTCAGCACGTTGCGCCCGTCATAGGCGACGGTCGACTGCGGTGCGACGATGGCACGCTTGGTGAGCAGGCCCATGACGGTGCGGGCGGTGACGGACTTGCCGGACCCGGATTCGCCGACGATCGCAATGGTCTCGCCGCGGTAGAGTTGAAAGGAGATATCCTTCACAGCCTCGACTATACCGTCCTCGACCTTGAAGTTGACCGCGACATTGCGGGCATCGATGATCGGCGCTGTCGTTCGGCTTGGATGATCGAGCCGCAGCACGGGAGCGAAATTTTCGACGACGGAAAGAGCCATGGTGCGTCTTCCTTCAGTAGGGATCGACAGCATCGCGCAGACCGTCGCCGAGCGCATTGAACGCAAAGACGGTGACGAGCACGAAGGCGACGGGGGTGAGGATCCAGGGATAGGAGCCAATGACCGAATAGGTCGAGGTATCCTGCAGCATCAGGCCCCAGGAGATCAGCGGCGGCTTGACGGCGAAACCGAGGAAGCCAAGGAAGGATTCGAGCAGCACGACGCTCGGGATGGCGAGCGTCACGGAGACGATGACATGGCTCATGACGTTGGGAAAAATGTGCTGCATGATGATGCGCCGGTCGGTGGCGCCGACGGCCATTGCCGCCCGGACATAGTCGATGCGGGCGAGCGCCAGCGTCTTGCCGCGCACCTCGCGCGACATCTGCGCCCAGCCGAGTGCCGACATGACGAAGATGACGAAGGCGAGGAAGACATTGGTCGGCGCGGTGACGGGGATCAGCGACGTCAGCGCCAGGTAGAGCGGCAATTGCGGAAAGGCCAGTACGAGGTCGACGAAGCGCTGCATCCAGGCATCGAACGTGCCGCCGAAATAGCCGGACACCATGCCAACAGTCGTGCCGACGACGGTGACGATGAACACGACGGTCAGCGCGATCATCAGCGACACGCGCGATCCGTAGATGGCGCGCGACAGCACGTCGCGGCCGAACTTGTCGGTGCCTAGGAAATGTACCGCCTGGCCGTCCGTCGAGCCGAACAGATGGCGGTTGCCGGGGATCAGGCCGAACAGGTCGTACCTGTCGCCCTTGACGAACAGGCCGATCAGTCGCGGATTGCTGTAGTCCGGACCGACGACGGGCTGGAACGTGACAGGATCGAGGGCATCGGTTTCAGCCAGCGCGTAAACGCGTGGCTGGAGCACAAGGCCGCCATCCTTATCGTGGAAGCTGATGATCTGCGGCGGTGCGAAGCCGCTGTCGGTGGCCTTCGGATCCATCGGCGCCACGAATTCGGCAAAGATCGACATCAGCAGCAGCAGTGCAACCAGGATCAACCCGCCCATGCCTGTCCACGAGCGCTTCAGCCGGCGCCAGACGAGGGCCGGGTAACTCTCGTTGCCGCCTCTCAACTTGACCTTCTCGACCTGAGGCTCGACGACTGGCTGGGGCAAGTCCGTTTTGATGAAGGCACCCATCAGAAAGCTCCTCCCTGTTGGCGGACGCGGGGATCGAGCAGGGCCAGCAGCAGGTCGGCGATGATGTTGCCGACGATTAGGGTGGCTGACAGCACCATCATGAAGGTCGCCGTGACATAGACGTCGCCGACGGCCATAGACCCGACAATGGCCGGGCCGACGGTCGGGAGCGCGAAGATAATCGCCGTCTCGATTTCGCCGGTGAGCATATAAGGCAGCACGACGCCCTGATACATGACCAGCGGATGCAGTGCATTCGGCACTGCGTGGCGCATGACGACGGCAGCGCCGCTCAATCCCTTCGCGCGTGCAGTCTCGACATACTGGGCATTCAGCGTATCCAGCAGATTACCGCGCATGATGCGCATGTTGTACGCAAGACCGCCGAAAGTGGCGATGGCGACAACCGGCCAGACGTGATGGATGAGGTCTCCGAGTTTGGCGAATGACCACGGTGCGCCGCCATATTGCGGCGAATAGAAGCTGCCGATTTCCGCGACATTGAGCTGGAAGACCAGGAGATAGACGATGATCAGCGCCATCAGGAAGCGCGGCACCGTCATGCCGAGGAAGGCGACCGCCGAGAGCACGCTGTCGATCCAGCTATACTGGCGGGTGGCGGCGATGATGCCGAAAGAAATGCCGAGGATCGACGCGAGGATATGACAGACAAGCGCCAGTATCAGCGTTCTCGGAAGACGCTCGCCGACCACATCGGCCACCGGCTTGTTGTAATACATGCTGTAGCCGAAATCGCCGCGCGTGACGATGCCGCCGATCCAGTTCAGGTATTGCACCGGCAGCGATTTATCGAGGCCGTGCTCCGTGCGATAGGCCTGCGCCTGCGCATCGGCCTGCGCGAAGGATGCGCCGCCCTGGTTCATAGCCTGCGAGCGGATGTAGTCGGCGTAGTCGCCCGGCGGCGCCTGGATGATCGTGAAGGTCACCAGGCTGAGGATGAACAGGATCGGTATCGCCGAGGCGATGCGGACCATTAGAAATCGCAACATGGGATTTTTCGCTTCTCTTGTTGCCGTCTGACAGTTCGGGTTTGTGGAACGGACTGCATGTTTCAGAGATATCCGGCCGCCTTGCTCTGCGGCCGGATACCTCACTGCCTTGGGAGGCTAGTCTATCGGCCCCTTGCCGCCCGGCGCGCCCGGTAGTTGTTGCGGGAAGAGCTCGTATTTGCCCTGCTTGTCGGCTGCCACGAAGATGCGCTCGCGGATGATCGCGTCCTCGGCCCAGTTGAACATGAAGATCGGCGTTCCCTGAGGGATGTTCGAGAAGCGCTTGTTGATGATCAGCGCGCCCGGATACTCGGTCAGGCCGACCGTGTTGACGTTCTCGGTGTAGATCTTCTGGTACTGCTTCATCAGGCTGGTGCGCTCATCGTTGTCCTGGGTGGTGATGAACTTGCGGACGATGTCGACGAGCTGCTGCTCGAAGGGCATCAGGTCGAGCTCGCCGCTTTCCGGCGACCGGTGATGGAAGCTCGTCCGTGGGCCGATTGGCGCAAGCTGCTCGGTGTTCTGGACCACCGAAGACAGTTCGGTGTGATTGCGCATGATCATCCAGTCAAAACGACCGGCGTAATTGGCGTCGTCGCGCTTGGTGCCCGTCTGGGAGTTGAGGATCACGCGGATCCCGAGCTTCTCCATCTGGGCTATCACGCCCTCGGCAAGGCTCTTGTCGGTGCCGTAGTCGTTGTTGACCAGCAGCACGATCTCGACATCCTTGCCGCCTGCAGTGCCAGCCGGAAAGTTGACGATGCCGTCGCCATCGGTATCCTTCAGCCCGGCCTTGGCGAGTTCGGCCTTGGCTGCGGCGAGATCATAAGGGTAGTAAACCGTGGACTGGCGGTCGTAAAAGCTGGTGCCGGAGGAGAGCCCGCCGGGATAGATCGCCGTGAACGGCCCCTTGACCAGGGACTCGCCGATGGCCTTGCGATCGAGCGCCATCGTCACCGCCTTGCGGAAGTCGAGATTGCGGTTCAGTTCGCGGATGGCCTGCTCGCGTGCATCCGGCTGTCCCCAGCCGTTGGCGGAGAAGTTCATGGAGAGATTATAGCCCGTCAGGCGCGGACCGAAGGCGAGGCGCGCCGGTGCGTCAGGCTGCGCGGCACGCTTCAGCGAGGCAACGAAATTTTCAGGCTGCTCGAGGTTGGAGATATCGCCGGAGCCGGCCACGGCCTGCACGTCGCGATCCGCCCATGTCGAGAGCTTGTAGTGGGCCTCGTTGAGATAGGGCAGCTGGTTACCCTTCTCGTCGACCTTCCAGTAATAGGGATTGCGGCGCATGACGATGATGTCGTCAGGGCGGTATTCGACCGGCACCCAGGCGCCCATCACAGGCATGTTCATGAATTCCGGCGGGAAGGCATTCTTGAATTGATCGTAGGTGTTCTTCGAGTATTTCGGATGCTGCGGCTTCAAGATATGCGACGGACCCGGGCAGAAGGTGCCGTAGGCCATGGCGAACAGATATTGCCGCGGGAATGCTTCCTTGAACGTCCACTCGACGGTATAGTCATCGACCTTCTTGAGCGTCGTGCCTACTCCGAAGGTCTCGGGCGTGGCTCCGTTCAGCGGCGAGACGTTGGGGTCCACCACTTCGTCGTCCCAGTAGAACATCACGTCGTCGGCGTTGAAAGCGACGCCATCGGACCATTTGGCGCCCTCGATCAGGTGCATGGTCAGCTTATGGCCATCCGGCGACCACTCCCAGCTCTTGGCAAGGTTCGGCAGCGGCTCGGTATCCTTGGCCTCGACCTGGAACAGCGGCGCGGTGCGGGTCAGGCACTCGGACAGGCCGATATCGATGCCGCCCCAGCCCTGGCTCTGTCCGGCACCGTAGTTCCAGCCCTCCGGCCGACCGCCGATGACATGGCGCAGCGTATCGCCGTAGACGCCGATGCCGTTGGTCATGTTGCCGGTCTTGTAGACCATCGGCTCCTTCGGCAGGCGGTCCTTGACGGGCGGCAGCTTGCCCGTCTTGACGAACTTTTCCGTCACCCAGTCCGGCTCGTGATATTCGGGCAGCGCCTTGAATTCGAGGATGGAGTCGCGCGCGACATACTTGATCTTGCCTTCGGCCGGAAAAGTCGGCGCGACCGGCGCAATTGTCGGCTCGGCGGCATGGGCGTTCATCGCGATGACGGACGCCGCAAGCGCCAGACCCGCTGCCAGGCTGATGGATCGGAAATGGCTCATTGTCTCTCCCCTTGTCGTGAACTGCCTCCTTCAAAGACAGCTCCGCTCCTCCAAATCAGGGCGTACGGTATGAGCGGGCGCCTCTCCTCAAGCGCTCCGCCACCGTTCGTCCCTGCAATCTCAACTGGCCTGTTTCAGGCTGGCCTTTTCTACGCGCAGTTCCTCGATCGACCGGACATTGCGTGTCGCCGCGCCCTTCCAGTCGCCTGTCTTGACCTTCGATCGCGAAAGCCTTTCCTTCGCAGGCTCGATGGCATCGGCATATTGCGGCAACCAGCGCGCCTGGGCGACCACCATTTCGTCGACCATCTGCCAGACCTCTTCCGGCGTCGAGACAGCACCGACGAGCGGATCGTGCAAGACGGCCAGCTTCAAAAGGTCGATGTCGCCGGTGACGGCAGCATGGACAGACATCCGCTGGACGTTGATCGAGGCGATGCAGGTGGCGGCGCAAGCTTCCGGCAGCGTGATGCCGGCCACCATGTTGATGCCGAAGCGATCGACGAAGCCGGGCGACTCGATAATCGCATCTGACGGCAGATTGGTAATGATGCCATTGTTCTTGACGTTGAAGTGGCCGCGATAGACCCGGTTGGTCTCCAGCGCTTCGAGGATATGGCTCGCATGCTCGTTGGAGCGGCGGGCCGGATCTATCGGTGCGGAGGCGGATTCGAGGATCTGATCGAATTCGGTTTCGAACCAGTTGCGCGTCTCCGTCGAGTGGCGCAGGTAGCCGCCAGTCTCGCCGTGGATCCAGTCCGACATGTCGATCCACTTGCCGATCTCTTCAGGCCGCTTGCGGTACCACGGCAGGTATTCGGACAGATGGCCGTTGCTCTCGGTCGAATAGACCCCGAAGCGCTTCAGCACGTCGATGCGCAGCTTTTCCTGCTGCGAGAAGACGGGATGCGCTTCGAAAGCGGCGACCAATTCGTCCTTGCCGATCTTGCGGCCCCTGAGCCTGAGGTCGACGAACCAGGTCTGGTGGTTGATCCCCGAGCAGATGTAGTCCAGTTCGTCCTTGGACGTGGCTCCAAGCACTTCGGCGATCTGTTCCGCGCCGTGCTGGACGCCGTGGCAGAGACCGACGGTGTCGACCTTGCCGTATTCGATAGCCGCCCAGGTGTTCATCGCCATCGGGTTGGCGTAGTTCAGGAACTTCGCACCGGGCTCGGCAACCTCGCGGATATCCTTGCAGAAATCGAGTATGACAGGAATATTGCGCTGGCCGTAAAGAATGCCGCCGGCGCAGATCGTATCGCCAACGCACTGGTCGATGCCGTATTTCAAAGGGATGCGGATATCGTCGGCATAGGCTTCGAGGCCACCGACGCGCACGCAACTGATGATGTAGCGGGCACCCTCGATCGCCTCGCGACGATTGGTCGTGGCGGTCACCCGGGTCGGCAGCTTGCTGCTTTCGACGATGCGATCGAGGATCGCCTTGATCATCCCGAGATTGTGTTCGCTGAGGTCCGTGAGAGCGAATTCGACGTCGTGGAACTCTGGAATGCAAAGGATGTCGGTGAAAAGCTTCTTCGTGAAGCCGACACTGCCTGCGCCGATAATAGCGATTTTGAAACTCATGATCCTCACCCTGTCTGTCAAGCGAACGATGCGCGACTGCATCTGCTGCAACCTTGCCCGTGGTCTCCAACGGCCTTGCATCGCTGCAGGCTCGCGTCCTCCCGCCTCTCCTCGGCGGATCGTTCGGCACTCTTGTCTGGCCGGGATTATGCCGATTATGCATCGTGCGACCAGAGAACTATTATGCTTTCAAGGGTAATTTTGTGCTGTCGAAACGATCTCCCATTACCCGCCTGATCGCCGCCGGTGGAAGGGCAATCGAGCCTTTTCTCGCCGCAACGCAATCTCTGGACAGACGGCGCGCTCGTCCCGTAAGCTGTCTCATCGGTACTTCAAAACAACAGCCTGGCACCGCAGATGAACAAGATGGACAAACCGGCAGCCCACGACGGCCAGACCTTCGCGCCTTCGCAACTCGGCGTGCGGCTGCGGCTGGCGCGGCAGACATTGGGAATGACGCTGAAGGCGCTGTCGACAGCTGCGGACTGCTCGGAAAGCCTGTTGTCGAAGATCGAGAACGGCAAGGCGTCGCCATCGTTGCCGATGCTGCACCGGCTGGTGGGCGTGCTGGGCACCAATATCGGCTGGATGTTCGAGGAAGCCGACGGCGACGAGGGCATCATTTTCCGGGCCGGCGACAGGCCGCTGATCGCGCTCGATCCGCTGCGCCGTGGCGAAGGCATTTCCCTCGAGCGCGTCATCCCCTATTCGGCAGGCCACCTGCTTCAGTGCAACATCCATCACATCGAGGCCGGCGGCGAGAGTGCCGGTCCCATCCAGCATGCGGGCGAGGAAGTCGGATATCTCCTTGCCGGGGAAATCGAGTTGATGGTCGGCGAGCGGACCTTTCGGCTTGCGCAAGGCGATAGTTTCGTCTTCAAATCGGAAATGCCGCACTGGTACCGCAACGTCGGTAGCGAGCGAGCCAGTATTTTCTGGGTCAACACACCGGCGACCTTCTAGCTTCCGGGAGGTTCTTCATTTCGGCGGCTAAAGCTAATTCAAGTATCTTGACAATCATTCAAGTCTCTTGAATTATGATTGGGCTTGAAGCCAATGAGCCCGGTCACGGGCCTATCCGAAAAGGGGAACTACATGCGATTTTCCAGATATCTGATGGCCTGCACGGCAGCCATCGCGGTGACGATGGCCGTCGGTTCGGCCGCAGCCTCCGCCAAGACGTTCGCGCTCGTCACTATCAACCAGCAGGCGCTGTTCTTCAACCAGATCAATGACGGTGCCAAGGCTGCTGCCAAGACCGCCGGTGCCGACCTGGTCATCTTCAACGCCAACAACGTGCCCAGCGCCCAGAACGACGCAATCGAAAATTACATCACCCAGAAGGTCGACGGTATCATTCTCGTCGCTATCGACGTCAACGGCGTCAAGCCGGCCGTCACTGCCGCCAAGAAAGCCGGCATCCCGGTCATCGCCATCGATGCGCAGATCCCGGACGGCGACAACATCGCCTTCGTCGGCGTCGACAACACCAAGGCTGGCAGCGATATCGGCAAGTTCTACGCGGACTATGTCAAGACCAATATGAAGGCGTCGGCGAAGATCGGCGTCGTCGGCGCGCTCAACTCGTTCATCCAGAACCAGCGCCTCGACGGCTTCAAGAAGGCTGTTACCGACAGCGGCGAGAAGGTCACCTTCCTCGACACCGTCGATGGCCAGAATGTCCAGGACGTGGCCTTGAGCGCCGCTGAAAACCTGATGACCGCCAATCCCGACATGACGACGCTCTATGCCACCGGCGAACCGGCCCTGCTCGGCGCCGTTTCGGCCGTCACCAGCCAGGGTCGCACCGGCGACATCAAGGTCTTCGGTTGGGACCTCACCAAGCAGGCGATCGAAGGCATCGATGCCGGTTGGGTTGCGGGCGTGATCCAGCAGGATCCGGCCGGCGAAGGCAAGGCTGCCGTCGAAGCGTTGGACAAGATCTCCAAGGGCGGCTCGGTCGACAAGATCATCAACGTCCCGGTCACCATTGTCACCAAGGACAATGTCGACAAGTTCAAGGACATGTTCAAGTAAGATCTCCCGAACCGTGTGACCGCGGCCGGCAACAGCCGCGGTCAAATTGACAGCCGTGGAGCAACGCTCCCTGTCAGGTGAAATCATATGACCAATGCCGATACCTACCGCGTCAGGATGACCGGTATCTCCAAGCGCTACAACACGATCCAGACTCTCGACAATGTGTCGCTGAACCTGAAGCCGGGAGAAGTCCTCGGTCTCGTCGGCGACAACGGGGCGGGCAAGTCGACCCTGAGCAAGGTACTCTCGGGCGCCGTTATTCCCGACGCTGGCACCATCGAGATAGACGGCAAGACCGTCAGCTTCGCCTCGCCGGCCGATTCCCGTGCTGCACGCGTCGAGATGGTCTACCAGGACCTCTCGCTCTGCGACAGCGTCGACGTTGCCGGTAACATATTCCTCGGTCGCGAGCCGCGGCGACACATCGCCGGCGTCCCGTTCCTCGACAACAGGAAAATGCACGACGAGGCCCGCGACATGCTCGAGCGGCTTGGCATCGTCATTGCCGATACGCGGCTGAAGGTTGAAAATCTCTCCGGCGGGCAGCGCCAGTCGATCGCCATCGGCCGTGCGGCGTCCTTTAATCCTTCGGTGCTGATCATGGACGAACCGACGGCAGCGCTTGCCGTTGCCGAGGTCGAGGCCGTGCTGGAGCTGATCCGCACCGTCAGCGCCCGTGGCGTCAGCGTCATTCTCATCACCCACCGCCTGCAGGACCTGTTCCTCGTCTGCGACCGCATTCAGGTGATGTACGAGGGCCGCAACGTTGCAGAGCGGCGGATCGAGGACACCAGCATCGAAGAGGTCGTCAACCTGATTGTCGGCCGCAAGTTCAACGCCCGCTCCGCCGGCCACAAAGACCAGGGGATCCCGGCATGACCGTCTCCACCACTGAACCTTCCCTGCACGCCGCTGCACCGCCGCGTGTTCACAAGACCCGGCTGCGCGACAAGGCGATGGCGAATGGCAGCATCATCTCGATTGCGCTGTTCTTCCTCGTCGTCTGTATCGTCTTCTCGGTTGCAACAGGGGCTTTCCTGACGGCGCCCAATCTGCTCAACGTCGTGCGCCAGTCGGCACCGCTGCTGATCGTCGCCGCTGCCATGACATTCGTCATCACCACGGGTGGCATCGATCTCTCCGTCGGTTCCGTGCTGGCGCTGACATCAACGCTCTCGGCGGCCTCGCTGCAGGCGGGTATTCCGTGGGCTGTGGTCGTGGTGCTGATGCTGGCCCTCGGCGGCTTCGTCGGTGCGCTGCAGGGCTTCTTCATCGCCTATGAGCGCATCCCGTCCTTCATCGTCACGTTGGCCGGCCTCTCGGTCATTCGCGGGCTCGCCCTGCTAATCACCGGCGGCTATTCGATCCCGGTCGATGCGGAAAACCCGTTCACCGCTCTCGGCCGGGCCTGGTTCCTCGGTGTCCCCGTGCCGGCGCTGATCGCTCTCGTCATTCTCGTCGTCAGTTTTATCGTCTTCAACCAGACGCCGTTCGGTCGCTATGTGACCGGCGTCGGGGCCAATGCCGAGGCAGTGCGCCGCGCCGGCGTCAATACCCGCCTGACGACGCTGCTGGTCTACGTCATTTCCGGCACCGCTGCTGCTGCTGCTGGCATCATCCTTGCTGCCCGTCTGGGTTCCGGTTCGTCGAATGCTGGCCAAGGCTTCGAACTGGACGTCATCGCCGCTGTGGTGCTCGGGGGTACCAGCCTGTTCGGCGGTCGCGGCACGATCCTCGGCACCGTGCTCGGCGCCCTCACTGTTGCGGTCATCGCCAACGGCTTGATCCTTGCGCACATGTCTCCCTTCCTGACGCCGATCGTCACCGGCTCCATCATCCTGATCGCCATCTGGCTGAATTTCCGCATCTTCAAGGGTGCGGTGAGGAGCCGCTGAGCCATGGATCACCTGTTCGATACAAAGCCCGCCGAGCGCGCCGAAATCGGCGTCCGCTCCGGGACGGCCATGACGGTTCTCGGGCCCGTCGCGGTGGACGACCTCGGAATCACGCTGATGCACGAGCACATCCTGCTCGATGGCGCCAGCACCTGGAAATGCCCGTGTCATCCCGACGAAAAGCTGATCGCCGAGCAACCGGTCAACATCGAGATCGTCGGCGAGCTCAGGATGAACCCCTACATGAACCGCGACAACGTCTCGCTCGACGACAGCGACCTGGCGCTCACGGAACTGAAGAAGTTCCAGGCGCTCGGTGGCCATACCGTCGTCGAGGCGACGAATATCGGCATCGGCCGCGACCCCCCGAAGCTCGCCCGTATATCGCGCATGTCCGGCATGAAGATCATCATGGGCACCGGCTTCTATCTGCAGCATACGCATCCGGAATGGCTGAGGGCGATGGATGTCGAGGCGGTGACCCAGTTCATCGTCAACGATGTCGGCGGTGGCGAGACGCAGCCGGAAATCATGGCCGGCATTATCGGTGAGGTCGGCGTCAGCAAGGACTTCACCTCCGAGGAGCTGAAGTCGCTGCGGGCCTCGGCGCGCGCATCGCGGATCACCGGCCTGCCCCTGACCATCCACCTGCCCGGCTGGGAGCGGCTCGCTCACAAGGTGCTCGACGTCGTCGAGGAGGAAGGGGCCGATCTCAGGCATACCGTGCTCTGTCATATGAACCCCAGTCACAGCGACCTGCCTTACCAGAAGAGCCTCGCCGAGCGCGGCGCCTTCCTGGAATACGACATGATCGGCATGGACTATTACTACGCCGACCAGGATGCACAGTCGCCGTCCGACGAGGAGAATGCCCGCGCTCTGCGCTCGCTGATCGACATGGGTTTCGTCGACCGGCTGCTGCTGTCGCAAGACGTGTTCCTGAAGATCATGCTGACCCGCTATGGCGGGTTCGGATATGGCTTCATCCTCAAGCATTTCGTGCCGCGGCTGAAGCGCCACGGCGTCGATCAGGCCTCCATCGACCGGATGCTGGTCGATAATCCGAAATCGGTTTTTTCCGCGGCCACCTGAGCCGCAATCGCAATCTATCGAAGGAGTAAAGCATGCCCAAGAAGAAGGTTCTTCTCGCCGGCGAATCCTGGGTGTCGACCGCCACCCACATCAAGGGCTTCGACCAGTTCCCGACCGTCACCTACCACACCGGCGCCGACGAGTTGCTGACCGCCCTGAAGGACAGCGATTTCGACGTCACCTTCATGCCGGCCCATGAGGCCCAGCGGGATTTCCCGCAGACCATCGAGGCGCTTTCGGCCTACGATGCCATCGTTCTGTCGGATATCGGCGCCAACACGCTGCTGCTGCATCCCGATACATGGATCCATTCCAAGCCGACCCCAAACCGCCTGCGCCTGCTGCGCGACTACGTCGGCAACGGCGGTGGCCTGCTGATGTTCGGCGGCTACTACAGCTTCCAGGGTATCAATGGCGGCGCCCGCTATCACAATACGCCGATCGAGGATGTGCTGCCGGTCGATTGCCTCTCGGTCGATGACCGCGTCGAGGTACCGGAAGGCTTTGCACCGGCGGTCAACGGTTCAGAGGACCACCCCATCCTCAAGGGTCTCGGCAAGGACTGGCCAATTCTGCTCGGTTTCAACGAAGTTACGGTGAAGCCCGGTGCCGAAGTTTTGGCGACCGTTTCGACGGACTATGGTTCGCTGCCGCTGCTGGTTGCCGGCTCTTACGGCAAGGGTCGGACCGTCGCCTGGACATCGGATGTCGGCCCCCACTGGCTACCGCAGAGCTTCATTGCGTGGAGTGGCTACAAGACGCTGTTCGAGCAGATGCTGGCCTGGGCAACCACCAAGGATTGATCCATGCGCGTCCACGTCGTCGGCAATGTCTGCATCGACACCACGTTCCGCCTCGGCCGTTTTGCGCGGCCGGGGGAAACGCTGAATGCGGACGGCCATAGCGACGGTATCGGCGGCAAGGGGGCCAACCAGGCGGTCGCGGCCGCCCGGACAGGTGCTCCGGTCGACTTTCTCGCTGCCACCGGCACGGATGCTGCGGCCAGAACTATCCGCGAGATGCTGTCGGAGGAATTCGACACAGCACTGATGCCGGCCCTGGAGCTGCCGACCGACCGCTCGACGATCATGGTCGATGCCAGCGGTGAAAACATCATCGTCAGCGGCGTCACATGCGCTGAGGCGTTTGATCCCCTGCTTCAAACCGGCCTCGCGACCTCGATCGGGGATCAGGATATCGTGCTGTTGCAAGGAAACCTGCGCGCCGATGTCACAATCGCCTGTCTGAAGGCCGCCAAGGCGAGCGGGGCAACGACAGTGTTCAATCCAAGCCCACTCGCACCGGGCAGCAGTCCGGACCTTACGGCGGCCGATATCGTGATTGTCAACGAGGGTGAGGCTACCGGGATTTCGGGGCATGCCGATCCGCTGGAGGCCGCCCGCAACCTCATCTCCCGGGGCGCAGGCTCCGTCGTCGTTACGCTCGGCGCGCGCGGTTGCCTTGTTGTCAACAGGGCGGGCGGTGCGCCGCAGTGGGTCGAGGGACTGCGCGCCGATGTCGTCGATACCAGCGGTGCCGGCGATGTCTTTTGCGGCTGTGTCGCCGGATGTCTTGCGCAAAAGATCCCACTCGGTCATGCCGTCCGCATTGCCACGGCTGCTGCGGCACTGTCCGTCGGCCGCACCGGTACAATGCAGTCCTGCCCCAGCCAGCAGGAGATGGCACACCTTATCGATATGGAAATGGAAACGGAAAACACATGACAGCCCCTACGAACCGCATCGGCCAGGTTGCCGACAACGTGCTGGTCTCCCTGTTCGGAAAGCCCAAGGCCGTTATCGGTGTCGTCCATCTGATGCCGCTGCCGGGATCGCCCCGCTACGACGGCGAGACGGTGGAAGCGATCTACCAGCGCGGCCTCGATGACGCAAAAGCCTATCTGCACGGCGGATGCGACGGTGTGATCGTCGAGAACCACGGCGACATTCCCTTTGCCAAGCCGGACGATATCGGCCCGGAAACGTCGGCCTACATGTCTGTGGTTTCCGACCGCATCCGCCGCGAACTCGGCCGACCCATCGGCATCAATGTGCTGGCCAATGCCTCGATCCCGGCGCTGTCGATTGCCAGCGCCTCGGGTGCCGGCTTCGTACGCGTCAATCAATGGGCTAACGCCTATGTCGCCAATGAAGGCTTCATTGAGGGCGAGGCCGCGCGCGCCATGCGGTTTCGCGCCAAATTGCGCGCCAACGGCATCCGTATTTTCGCCGATGCCCATGTCAAGCACGGCGCCCACGCCATCGTTGCCGACCGCCCGGTCGAGGAGCAAGTCAAGGATCTCGTGTTCTTCGACGCCGATGCGATTATCGCCACCGGACAGCGCACGGGCCATGCGGCTGACCTCGGCTACATCAGGATGATCAAGGAGGCGGCCGGCCTGCCGACATTGGTGGGCAGCGGCGTCACGCCCGACAACGTCAACGACATTCTCGGCATCGTCGACGGCGTCATCGTCGCAAGTTCGCTGAAGTATGACGGCGTCTGGTGGAACCCGGTCGAACTGTCGCGCGTCCAGTCATTCATAACGGGCATCAGGGCGTGACATCGGCTTCCATCAACGGCGAACGGTTGCTGGCCCGAATGCAGGCCTTTGCCGCAATCGGAGCCACGCCTGCCGGTGGTGTCAACCGCCAGGCGCTGAGCGATGGCGATCGCCAGGCTCGCCGGCTGCTGGCGGAACTCGCGCTGGCACGCGGTTTCGGCGTTTTCCAGGACAGCATGGCCAATCTGTTCATCCGGCGCGAAGGACGCAACGCGGTGCATGCGCCGGTGCTGATTGGAAGTCACCTCGACAGCCAGCCGACGGGCGGCCGGTTCGATGGTGCGCTCGGCACGCTGTCGGCGTTCGAGGTACTGGAATCGCTGGAAGATTTCGACGTAGATACCGAAGTTCCAGTCGAAGTCGTCGCCTGGACCAACGAAGAGGGCAGCCGATTTTCTCCTGGGGCGATGGGCTCGATGGCCTTCGCGGGCGTCGCCGATCCCGCCGGGTGGAATTTTCTCTCCGGCGCCGACGGTGGTTCCTTTGCCGACGAACTCGCCGCTACGCTCTCGGCGCTGCCGGAAGCCACCATGCGCCCGCTCGGCACGCCGGTGTCGCGTTATCTCGAATTGCACATCGAACAGGGTCCTTCCCTCGAGAAGGAAAACATTCCTATTGGCGTCGTCATCGGTGTGCAGGGCACGCGCTGGCTGCAGGTTACGTTCTCCGGGCAGGCCGGACACGCCGGCACCACGGCACTGGCCTACAGGCGCGATCCGATGGTGGCAGCCGCTTCCGCCCTCCACGAGTTGCAGGCAACCGTGATGCAGAACGACGCGGATGCGCGCCTGACCGTCGGTCGGATAGCCATCCATCCGGGCTCCATAAACGCCATTCCGGACTCGGTCGCCTTCAGCGTCGATATCCGCCATCCCGATCCGGACAGGCTGGATCGCATCGAGGCCGAGGTCCGGCGTGTTTGCGACAGTCGAGCCATTGCCGAGAGATGTAGCTACAGTATCCTGCAGACCTTCGACATGCCGTCGGCGACGTTCTCGCCGATTGTCACCGGTGCCGTCGAGGCAGCAGCGACAAGCCTGTCCCTGACAGCCAAGCGCATGGTATCCGGCGCCTTTCATGATGCCCTGTTTCTCGCCCGCGTGGCGCCATCGGCCATGATTTTCGTCCCCTGCCGCGATGGCTTGAGCCACAACGAGGCGGAATATGTTGCCCCAGAGCACATCGTGACGGGCGCCCGCGTGATGTTTGAAGCAACCCTGTCGCTGGCCAATTCGACGGCCGCGCGCATTTGATCCATCGTCTGCGATGAACCGGCAATTCCGGTCGGGCGTAGTTCGTTCGAACTCGAGTTGCGTCTGCTATTCCGCAGATCCCACCTCCGCCGGCACGCAATCTGCAAACGACGTGTTGACGCGGCCTCAAAACTGAGGCGTCATCAGCGCTTGCGTCTCGTACCCGCAGGCGTCCGGGTCGGCCAAGGCGTCATGACAGGGTCAGTTTGCAACGGGGGAGTTCGGAACCTATCGTCGAAGCTGTAGTTTAATTTTCAACCGCTGCAGAAACTGCGTCAATTCCGGGCTCGCGTCCGAGGCCAGAGATCAATCAATGTCGCTTGTGCTCCCCAGACCCGAAATATCGGTGCCGCAAATGGCATTGATGACCGACGACGCCCAGGAGATCCTGCAATTCGCGGCCGACTCTTTTGACGAAGGCTTCGAGACGGCGCTTGTCACGCTAGTCGAGATCCGTGGCGGTGCAGCGCGGGCGCTCGGGGCACAAATGGCAGTTCGCCGGGACGGCCTTTATTGCGGCTACGTTTCGGGCGGATGTACGGAGGCTGCCGTTGCGGCAGAGGCTCTGCAGGCCATCGCTGGTGGCAATGACCGGTTCCTGCGATTGGGGGAAGGGTCGCGTTTCTTCGATATCGTCCTGCCTTGCGGCGGCGGCATCACGCTGGCCATCCATGTGCTCAGGGACAATCTCAGTCTGCGCACCGTGCTGGAAGGCCTGAAATTACGGCGTCGGATGGGGCTGAAATACGATGCTGGCGCGCAGTCACTCGAGGTTGCAGCATTTCCGGCAAAGGACGCCTGGGACGGAGAGCATTTGTCGAGAGGCTATCGTCCGCGTCCTCGTCTGTTGCTGAGCGGCAGGTCCATTGAGGCCGAGCGCACGGCCAAACTCGCAGCCTCCACCGGCTATGAGGTCGTTCGCCGGCAAGATGGTGCAAATTTGCTGGACGGAGCTTTGCCCGACCCCGATATAGCGGTTGTCCTCCTGCACCATGATCTCGATCTCGAACTGCCGGTCCTTCGTGCAGCGCTGGACGGAAACCCGTTTTACATCGGTGCTCTCGGCAGTAGTAAAACCCACGAGCGGCGCTCGGCGGCGCTGAAAGAGCTTGGATACGAGCAAGCTGCCATCGACCGGATCAAGGCGCCGATCGGCGTGATCGCCAAGGCCCGGGACGCCAATACGCTGGCACTCTCCGTACTGGGTGATGTCGCTGCTGCCTACGCGATCTCGCGCTGACAGGGCAATTTTTTCCAATATTGGACTACGGACCGAACCTCAGTTTGGGCAGCCCGGGCGGCGGTCTGACTGGTTGCCTGGACATTGCTTGCCCGACTGGTTGGTATCCTGGGGAAAGCCTGCAGCGCCTGCGGTATCGCCAACGGATCCCAGCGTGTTGCCGACCGATCGGCCGAGGCGCTGAACCTGCTCACCATAGTTGCGCCGCGTGCGCGGATCGAACACGGCAATCGGCGCGCTGACGGCGACGCTTGCCGCATTGCCAACGGTGTTGGAAACACCGAGCGCCACGGCGCCGACGGCTTCGCCGAGACCGACATCGGAATCGGTGATGGTCTGCCCGGATATCAGCCGCTGGCCGATCAACTTGACCACGTCGGCGCTCTCGGCAAATTTGCCGTGGTTCAGGCTGTCGCCGGATTTTAGCTTGGTTAGGTCGATAACGCTGATACCGGCTTTTTCGAACTGGGTGCGGTAAGGCTCGGCATTGGCATCCACCTGGCCGAGACGATCGACATTGCCTGAAATGCGTCTTGACACGCTGAGCGCCCGGTCATCCTGGGATACGAACAGCGTGAAATGTGGCGGGTTCTTTCCCAGTGCAAGAAACTGCCGGCTGAAAACATCGACGTCGAGATCGGGAGAGGCAAGAATGACGTTCTTGATCTTCGGCAGTGTCCTGCCATCGCGGATCGCCATCTGACGAAGCGCTTCCACTGCCAGCCAGGTCCCCATCGAATGGGCCATCACGGTGACTTCGCTGATCGACGGATCGGCGCTGATCCGCCGCAGCAGATCCTCCAGCGCGTCGCGTGAATAGTTGGTGCTTTCCTTGTCGTAGTTATAGTCGAAAATGCTGGCGCGTGATGGCCATGTGAAGACAACAGGAACGACATCGGCGCCGGAATCGTGGACGATCTGTGCGAAGCGATAGACGGCATCCTCGTAGCGATTGTTGAATCCATGCACGAAGACAAGCGCGCGATGGCTTTTCGTAAGATTCTGCTTCAACCAGCGTTCGTCTTCCGCCTTCGAGACGAGAGGCACGACATTGACGGTCGAGAACTCCTTGAGCGGATTGGCAGGCAGGCGCGCCGGCCATTGCACCTGGCCAACCGTGCGGTTGGCTTCGGGCGGAATGGAGACGGTGATCGCATCGATCTTCAGGTCGCTGCCGCGCTCGCCGCTGAACAGGATGGCCTTGTCGTCAGACGGCGCTCTCGTGGTTGCTGCCAGCAGGCGGACCTGCGAGGTGCCCCTGACGACTGTGCCGCTCGGCGTCATGACGCCGATCAGGCGCCCACCGCAGCCGGAAAGTAGCAACAGGGTCGCCACGATTGCCAGAGCACGCATCATAGCCACGCATGCGCGGGCTGCTTTACGACCTGGCTGTCCCACACTTGCCACCAATGATATGTCCCGCCGCTCTAATTTAGCCCCTCATACATTTCCGGCCGTCCGGGTTCCAGACTTTTCCGCAAAAGGAAGCAAATGAGACTGAGCAGCTGTGTGGGACCGACGCCGCTCTGTGGATATCCAGAAGCGAAGCGTCGAACATACGAAGCCGCAGCAAACGGCTCCTCCGGCCTCTAGATGCCGATGAAAGGTTGGATGAAACGCAGGATGCGACTGGTAAACCGCAGGGGGGCTTCCGTGATGGCAAGGCAGATGCAGTCTTCCCCCGGCGTTGCCGCCGGCTGATGCGTCAGTTCGTCGTCGGCGAGCTCCACGTCGCCGCGGTTGAAGACGGAAACCGAATCACCAAAGCTACCGGCCAGCACCAGCGTCAGTTCCCGGCCCCGATGTCCATGTTCGGGAACGGGCTTGCCGGCCGGTATCTTCAGGAGCCTGACGATGGTGCTCGGGTCGGATGTCGGTATCTTCATCTGCGATGCGCCGCTGCCGAGCGAGCGCCACTTCAGTCCGCCAGCGGCATCCACGTAGGAGAGCAGCGGCTGCGGAAGCAGCGGGTCCAAGCGTTTCGGCGCGGGCACCGACGGTTGCTCGGGAATTTCCATGCGCTTCTTCATGTCTTCCCATGCGACCGGTTCGGCGGGCGTGACCTCCTCGCACTCGAGAAAATATCCGCCTATCGTCTCGAACTCGGCCAGGCGCTCGCGACAGCCAGGGCAAAACGACAGATGCGTCGCGACCCCGATGTTCCATCCCTCCGACAGCGTTCCCGCAGCATAGGACATCAGCAGTTCGTCACCGAGGTGATGCACGACGATCAATCGTCCTTGAGTATGTTGCGCAGCTTCAGACATGCATTCCTTATCCTTGATTTAACAGTCCCGATGGGGATGCCCAGCGAAGCGGCAATTGCCGGATGCGCCATGTCCTCGAAGAAAGACATCTTCAGCGCCTTAATCTCGTCCGGCTTCAGCGAGGCCATCGCCCGCCTGAGCCTGTCGGCATCCTGCTCCTTGTCGAACGCGACATCGGCGGCAGGCGTATCGTCGGGAACGAAGGCCGGGTCGTTCGGGTCGAAATCCGGTCGGGGCCCACGACGCAACGCATCGATGCGAACGTTTCGGGCGATCGTGTAAATCCAGGTCGAGGCAGCGCCCCTTTCCGGATCGAACTGGTTGGCTTTTCGCCACACGGACAACATGGCTTCCTGCGCCATTTCTTCAGCCATGATGCGATCGCCGCCGATCTTGAACATATAGGAGCGGACCTTCGGTACGAAATACTTGTACAGCATCTCGTACGAATCCACGTCCCGATGCTCGGCGACCGCTGCCATCAGTTCGTTGATGCGCTTGCGGTCGAGTGCGGCTTGTGTTTCTGCCAAAGGCAGGACCTTCCTAAACGGCGGTGCCGTCCGCCCCATCCCCATACTGGCGGCCGACACGGGAAGCGAGACAGATTGGGCGGGCTCCGATATTGTCATAGCCGATATACGCCATTTATCAAAAGACGGATCATAGGCGTCGTTGTGCCGACCGACGGCCATGATTACCAGCAGGGACCGAGAACGTAGTGCAGCAGCATGATGTCGTAGGCGAACGACACGACCAGCGTCACCCAGAGGCGCAGCTTCCAGTACCATCGCTGCTCCGGGTTGCCGGCATAGACGCGGTAATCGGCAAAAAGCAGCAGTCCAAAGACAGCAAGCTGGGTCACCAGCGCGACAGGCGATAGCGAAAAGACGGCGGTCGCGAAGGAGGCGAGCGCCAGCACGTTGCTGGAGAGAAGCAGGGCGATGTCCGCCTTGCCATTCTGGGCACGTCCCCAGAGGGCTCCCGCCATGAACGAACTGATGATGGCGCCGTAGGTGACGAAGACGGAGGCGGAGTTCAATCCGGCGATGGTCTCCGGGGCGAGCGCGAAGAACCAGAACGGCAAGGCGCCCGCAAAGGCAAGCGCTGTCGATACCTTGCGTAAAACGCCGTTCACTCCGCCGCTCCCATGACTGCGCCCAAGGCATCGCCGAGGCCGGCTGCGCTCAGAAATGCGGCTTCCACCCTCCCCGCGATGCACCAGTCGCCGCAAGCGGCAAGCTGCGAATCCTTGTCGAGCAGATAAGGCTCGCCAGCCGGACGTTCGACATTTGCATATCGCCAGCGATGAACGATGGCGGTATCGGCCTCTCCTGCATCGATCTGCACGTAGTGCCGTATCGCCTCGATCAACGCCTGCCTGACCTTTTCGAGGGGCATATCCATGTTGAGGTCAGCCCAGACCGCGTTGGAATTGACCACCAGGCAGGGCGAAGCCGGGCGGCCCGGCTTGCTGTTGTTGAGCGAGATCCAGTTGATGACGGGATCGTCGACATGGGCTGCGGCGAAAGGGATCCGTGCTCTCTGCTTCATATCGATATTGACCATCAGCGTGAAACATCCGTTCATCCGGACATGGCCGAGCTTGTCGTGATGAGCGAACCTCGCCGGAAGCATGAGGGCGGACTGCGGGGCCGGTGCTGTGGCAATCACCCAGTCGAAGGGGCCTTCCGTCCGGTCGCGGATGTTGACGAACCATCGGCCGGGTTCGCCGGTGATCGCGCCGACAGTGCTCTCCGGCTGGATATCGAGGCCGACGGACATCGATTTCGGCAACGCGTTCATCGAAGGGGTGCCGACATATCTGACGGTGTCCGACTTCGGTCTTTCCAGCAGGCCGTCCTCTGTCAGAGAAACCACATGGCCGTTCCAGGGTTCGACCACGCCGTTCGCGCGCGCTGTTTCCAGTGCATCGTGGAAACGGTCATTCCTGATCGTGAAGTACTGTGCGCCGTGGTCGTAGGAGACGGCATCGATCCATCTGGTTGCCATCCGGCCGCCGACGCCGTGGCTCTTCTCGAACACACGCACGGATGCGACCTCGGAAATGGCTTTGGCCAACGTCAGTCCCGCCATTCCCGCGCCGATGATGCCAACTCGTGGTCGTATTGCCATATGGTTTCCGGTTTGCTGGACCTGCAGTCTTGCTTGGTGGCTCTGTCAGGTCGGATGGGCAGGTCGGTCTCGGTCTGTCAGGCGTCGCATTCCGCGTATCGGAAATCGTTTGCCGCAAGCCGCCTGATACGGCCCTCCGCGATGAAGCGTTCGACCAGGATGCGCTCCGCATCGAAAGGATGTCCGTTCCATCCCTTGTGGTCAAAACCTGCCAGGATGACCCTATCGTCCGGGCCTGCGGCTTCTTCCATCACATAGGCGAGTGCCATCAGTCCGGAACTCGGCACGATGTAGCTGCCCGACATGATGCGCTGTAACTCGACGTCGATCCGGTCGTGGTGATGGCGCGGTATGATCTCGAAGCTCTTCCCGGTCATGGCCGCGAACCGTGCGAATTCCGCCGTGTAGTCGTCGCAGAAGTCTTCCAGACCGGGATCCAGCTTCGGTTTCAGCTCCGCGAATTTGTGATAGTCGCGCACGCACCAGATGGCGGAGGCTGAGGCGACCGCCGGGAGCTCGCGCCACGAGGCGCTGCGGATCATGGCCAGCGCGGGCCGCCCGGTGTTGCAGACTGCAACCACGTCTGTGCGCATGCCGCCCTCGCCGACCGAACGGCAGTCGTTGAAGCGTATTACCAGGTCGCACGAGTCGATCACGCCAGCATGGGCGCTGGCGAACGAGCCGTTTCCAACAATTGCGATCCTGCGTGACACAAATCCACCCGTCGAATTTTCAGCCAATACGGTGCCATTGCCCGACCGGATCAAAGCCCAGCTTTGAACGGTTCGAAATCTGTCGATTGATCTGAAGCCTGGAAGTTCCCGTACGCAATGTCGTTTATGAATTTGGAGAATAGCAATGGATGCCATGCTCGCCAATGCCGACCTCGCCGCTTTCGAGCGCCCCTCGCAACAGGAGGCAGAGGCCGCAGTCAGAACGCTGATCCGCTGGGCTGGCGAAGACCCGACGCGCGAAGGCCTGCTGGACACCCCGAAGCGCGTCGCCAAGGCCTATCGCGAACTGTTCGCCGGCTATGACATGGAACCGGAAGACGTCCTGTCACGGACATTCTCCGAAGTGGCCGGGTACAATGACATGGTGATCGTCAAGGACATCACGTTCCACTCCCATTGCGAACACCACATGGTACCTTTCCATGGCGTGGCCCACATCGCCTATGTGCCCGACAAGGGCGTGCTCGGCCTTTCCAAGATGGCGCGCCTCGTCGATGTCTATGCCCGACGCCTGCAGACACAGGAAACCATGACGGCGCAGATCGCCACGGCGCTCGACGAGAGCCTGCGGCCGAAGGGCGTGGCTGTCATGATCGAGGCGGAGCATATGTGCATGGCCATGCGCGGCGTTGCAAAACAGGGTGCGAAGACTTTGACGACGCGCTTTACGGGAACGTTTGAAATGTCGGCGGCGGACCAGGCGCGCTTCATCACGCTCGCAAGAGGATAAGCGCTGGAGGGGTGAGATGGAGGGGTACATGTCGGACGCGTTGATGACATCGCTCGATGTCGGCTATAGAGCCCTGGTGATCGGCGCCAGCGGCGGCATTGGTGGAGCCCTTGCTGGACAACTGGCCGATGATGGAAATTGTGAAAAGCTGGTGCTGCTGTCACGCCGGAACGACGGTTTCGACATCACGGATGAGGCTTCTGTCAAGCGCGCCGCCGAAGCCCTTGCACCTCAGGCGTTCGATATCATCCTGTGTGCGACCGGGGCTTTGACCATCGACGGTGTGGGTCCGGAAAAATCCATCAGGCATATATCGCAGGATGCGATGATGGCGCAGTTTGCCGTCAATGCCGCCGGTCCGGCGATCGTCCTCAAGCATTTCGTGCCGCTCCTTGCCAAGCGGAAGAGGGTCATCATGGCGTTCCTGTCGGCGAGGGTGGGCTCGATCGGCGACAACGGTCTTGGCGGGTGGATTTCCTATCGTTCGGCAAAGGCTGCCCTCAACCAGATCGTTCATACCGCCGCCATCGAGGTGGCGCGCAGCTCCCCTCTGGCGACCGTCGTCACCATCCATCCCGGCACCGTCATGACCGGCCTGTCCGATCCCTTTTCGTCCGGTCATCCCCGCACCGAACCGGACGACGCCGCACACCAGATCCTGCGAACGCTGGATGGCCTTCAGCCACACGACACCGGCAAATTCTTTGCCTACGACGGTACGACCATTCCGTGGTGAAGCCCGCCGCCTTAGCCCGCCGGCCATGATCTGAAAGTCGAACCGGCCGTATACCATGCATGATCAAGATTTTTTACGATGGCGCGTGCGGCATGTGCTCGCGGGAAATCAACCACTACCGTAAGGTTGCTCCTGCTGGCGTTTTCGAATGGGTGGACGTCATGAAGGACGGAACTGCTCTGGAAAACGAGAATGTGTCGCTCGCCGACGCGCTGATGGAGCTGCACGGCAAGGATGACAATGGCCGAATGCATGTCGGCGTTGATGCCTTCCTGCTGATCTGGCGGCACATACCGCGGTGGCGGACCGCTGCGAAGATTGCAAGCTTCCCGCCCATCAATGCGGCTTTGAGGGCGATATATCCGATCTTTGCAAAATGGCGGTTCGCGCGGCTCGCCCATTGCCAGGTCGCAGCGAAATCCTGAGGGTAGACGTCGACTTCCGTCGGCCCTTCTGAATGCGTGACGTGATCATCCGGCAGGCATCTTCTGCCCAATGCCCATTCCTGTGGGGGAGAATGCGATGAGTTATCTAGCTGCAAATTTCGAAGGCGTGTCGGGCAATAGTGACGCCGCGCCCCTCTCCCTCCTCATCGTCGATGACGACAGCGTTTTCGGCCACAGGCTCGGAAAAGCATTCTCGGATCGGGGCTTCGACGTGGAAGTGTGCGAGACCGTAGACCATGCATTGGGCCTCGTGGGTAAAAGACATCTCGACATCGTCATCACAGATCTCAGGATCGGTGAAAAAAGCGGTCTTACTGTGATCGAAGCGGTGAACACGCTGTCGAAGAACACCAAGACGCTGGTTTTGACAGGCTACGGAAATATCCATTCCGCAGTGGTAGCCGTGAAGCTCGGGGCGACCGAATATCTCAGCAAGCCTGCGGATGCCGACGAGATCCTCGAGGTGCTGGGCTTTGTCGACAAGTCGGCAAGCGAGCCGAATACGGCGCTGAAGCCACCGGATCTCGTTCGCTGGGAACACATCGTCAGCATTTTCGAGGCGACCGGCGGGAACATGTCGGAGTCAGCAAGGTTGCTCAACATGCATCGCCGCACACTGCAGCGAATGCTGGCGCGTGGCGGACCCGGTCCCACGGACTGAAGTCCATCTCGCCCACAATACGTCAGTAAGTTTCGCTTGCTGCCTGCATCGTGCAGACAGATCACACGAGGAAGACAAGATATGGCCAATATCAAGCTTTGGGGCTTCGACGGCTCCACCTACGTTCGCACCGTAAAGATGCTTCTCGCGGAAAAGGGCGTCACCGATTTCGAGCAGATCCCGCTCAACGTCCTGAAGGGAGAGCCAAAGTCGCCGGAGCATCTGAAGCGCCACCCGTTCGGCAAGGTTCCCGTGCTCGAGCATGACGGCATTACGATCCTGGAGACTGCGGCGATCACGCGCTATCTCGATGACGTCCTGCCGGGCAAATCGCTTGTTCCGGCGAACGCCAAGGATCGCGCCCGCATGGACATGGCCGTCGGCATCATCGATTCCTACGGCTACGGAGCGCTTCTCGGTGGCGTCGCGGCCTACCACTTGTTTCCGGATTTCGTCGGCGGCAAGAATGAAGACAGCCGCAAAGAGGGAATCGCGAATGGCCGCAAGGTGCTCGAATTCATCATGACGACACGAGCCGGCGACACGTTCATCGCGGGCAACGAGCTCAGTCTCGCAGACCTGTACCTCGCGCCGATAGCCTTCTACATCTCCCTGACCCCCGACAAGAGCGCCCTTTTCGACGTTCCGGGCTTCAGCGACTGGTGGACGGCAATCCAGGCCCTGCCGAGCTATAAAGCCACTCAGCCCAATCTTGGCTGATATTCTTCGCTTTTAGATCAACGTCTCCCCTACGCCTGGTAAACGGCGGCGGGGAGGCGGAGAACAGCCCGCAAGCCGGCCGGCGACGCCGGTTCCAGCACCAGCGAGCCGCCGTAGAGCCCGGCCATTTCAGTTACAATGGTCAGCCCGAAGCCGTCTCCCGGAACGCGCTCGTCCTCCCGGACACCGGGCAACAACACTGCCTCTATGCGCTCCTGGGGGATACCGGGTCCGTCATCCTCGAAGGTGATACGAACAAAGGCGCCGTCTTTGACGGCAAAAGCGGTAACGCGCGACGATGCCCATTTGAAGGCGTTGTCCATCAGGTTCCCCAGCATTTCCTCGACATCGCTTTCCTCGCAGGCGACAGCTAGCCCGTTCGTTACGTCCGCCTTGAACGCGATGCCGCGTTCGGCGTGGATCAGGCTGATGGCGCCGTGGATGTCGGCTAGGGACTTCGCAACCTCTGTTCGCGCTACCGTCCCAGATGACGCCATGACCCGCCGGGCGGAGCTCAGGTGATGCTTGATGCGGTTGTCTATGCGCAGGGCGAGGTCGCGCAGCGTCCCATCGGGATCATTGCGGCCGTCGAGCGCCAGCAAAAGGCTTGCGACCGGTGTCTTGAGGCCATGCGCGAGGTTTGCAAACTGGATACGGGTGGCCGCCAGCCTTTCGTCGTTGGACTGGATCAGCGCATTGGTTTTCGAGGCGAGCGGTGCCAGTTCGACGGTGGTCTCGTTCGCAAGCCGCGACTGCTCCCCGCGGTTGATCGCGTCGATGCCGGCTGCCATGGACTTCAGCGGGCGCAGGCCAAAGCGGATCTGCCAGAGCGTTCCGGCCAGCAGCACCACGCCCAAAATCAGCATGCAGGGCACCAGCCAGAAAAGCGCGCGCACGGCGGGATCGACCAACGCACCCTCTGGCGCTGTCACAGTGATCAGCACCATCTCGCCGTCGACATCGCGCGAGCTCTGGCGAAGATAGAGCTTGCGGCCGTTCTGCCTGCCCTCCCCGGGTGTCGGCATGGCCGTCAGCATGTGGAGAAAGTCCTGGCGCGGGGGCGGCGCATCTATCGTGCCATTCAGAAGCGAATGCGATGCAAGGCGTTGGCCCGTGCCCTCCACCTGCCAGTACCAGCCGGAACCCGGGCGATCGAATGGCGGCGCATCGAGGGTGGTCGACAACTCAAGCCGTCCGTCCGGCCCGTGTGTCACTGCGGAGGCGAGCGCGCCGATCTGTGTGTCGAGGCGTTGATCGATCTGCTCGCGTATAACGGCATTCAGTGCCAGCCACAGGATTGCGGACGCGACCACAAGCGCCAGCGTCACGAAGATGCCCGAAAATATCAGCAGTCTGCCGGCTATCGATTTCGGTCGCGCGGGGAAAAATAGCTTCATGGCATCGACGCGGCAGTCAGCATATAGCCCCGCCCACGCACCGTCTCGATGAGGTCTGGCCCGAGCTTCTTGCGCAGCCTGCCGATGATGACCTCGATGGAGTTCGAATCCACCTCGGCATCCCCGTCATAGACCCGTTCGTTCAGTTCCCGCCGGTCGACAACCGTCTCCTTGCGCAGCATCAGGCAGGAAAGCACCCGCCATTCCAGCGCCGTGAGCTTCAGAGGCAGGCCATCTAGTTCGAACGTGCCGAGCTGGGCATCGAAGACGAGGCCGCCACAGCTGACGCGCGAGGCGGCGTGACCTGTAGAACGCCTGACGAGGGCGCGAAGCCTCAGCACGAGCTCCTCGATCTTGAAGGGCTTGCCTAGAAAGTCGTCCGCCCCCGCCTTGAAGCTCGAAACCTTGTCCGGCCATCCGTCACGGGCGGTAAGCACGAGGACGGGAAGATTGCGTTCGCTCTCCCGCCATCCCTTGAGAACCGTCACGCCATCGATCTTTGGCAGCCCGAGGTCGAGGACTGCGACGTCGAACATCTCGGTCAGGCCGGCATGCAAGGCATCTTCGCCGTTGCGGGCAATATCCACCACGAAATTTTCTGACCTGAGGGCCGCAGCGATGCGGCCGCTGAGGTCGTCGTCGTCTTCAACGAGCAGTACGCGCATGAGGTGACTTTCGGCTGCAAAATGATCGCCCAGTCCTAGCGAAATTGCCTGAACTGAATCTGAACCGCGAGGTTCAGCCGTGTGATGGCACATAGGGCCTAGATTGCGGTTGTCACTCACAAAGGAGCACCAAGATGACGATTGATCACGACAGCAGCGAGCGCCCCGGCAAGGGCGGCGCCCACGTTCCTCCGCATGAGCGCCGCCGCCACTGGATCGTCTTTCCGGCGATCGCGATTGCGCTTGCAGTCGGTGCTGCAGGCGGGGCCGGCGCGATGCGGATGGTTCGTCCGACGGCGGAAATGGCCCCGATGACGCCGATTTCCATTTCGACGATGCCGGCTTCGAGCCTGGTCACCATCAAGGGCACTGTCACAGAGATCTACGGCAACAAGTTCATCCTGCAGGATACCAGCGGCAAGGCCCTGGTGGAAACCGGACCAGCCGGCGACGGTGGCGATTTGGTCAAGCAGAATGAAGCGGTCACCGTCCAGGGCCGCTTCGACCAGGGCTTCGTCCATGCGAGCTTCCTGGTCGACAAGGACGGGAAGACCGAAGCGCTGCGCGCGCCCGGTCCTCCACCGCACGGGCCATTCGGCGATCTGATCCACAGACCGGGTCCATGATCACTCCAGCAATCCCGATTGACCCATCCTCAACCTCACAGAAAGTCGATACGATGAGAAAATATATTCTGTCTGCAATCGCGTTCGCTGCCCTGGCAGGAACCGCCTTCGCCCAGCAGCCACCGGCCCCGCCTCCGCCCGGCGGCCCCGCACCTGTCGTCGATCCCGGCGCACCACCCCCGCCGCCGCCTGTGCCTCCAATGCGCGGTGGTCCTGGTGGCCCTGATGGCGGCCCGGATCGCATGGGTCCTCCTCCCGGCGGACCGGATGGCGACATGGGACCTCGCGGCCACCGCCCACCCCCGCCACCACCGCCGTCCAAGGCTGCGCACTTCCATATCGACCACGGTGATACCCGGATCGACGTGAAATGCGCTGATGACGAACCGATGAAGGTCTGCTCGGACACGCTGATGCAGTTGATGGATCGCCTCAACGGTCCTGCCGCCCAGCCAGTCCGTCCTCCGGTCCAGTAAGCCAGCCGTAAATGCAGCCGCGCGCAGAAATGTGCGCGGCTGTCGGTATGCTGAGGTGCTGCCGTCCACGAGCCGATCTGTGCAATTTGCCGCATTGAGCTCGCCAGCGTAATGACGTACCACCGTTACGGTCGATGTGGTGGGCGATATGAGGACGGTTTCTTCCGACATAAGGCAATGGACGGTGCGCCTGCTGTGCGCGCTGGCTGTCGTGTTTGTCGGCTTCGGTGCGCAGCCAGCCATTTCAAGCCCCGATCAACTGACCCCGGCAGAACTCGCCCAGTACCGCCTGCCCGATGGCACCTTGCCGATCTTCTGCATCACCTATCGCGACGCAGACGGCAAGGCGCATGGCGAAGTCCATATTCCCGGATGCTACCTTTGCCAGACCGCTCCGGCCGCACTTCTGCCGGCAGCACCCGTTTTCGACTACGGCCACCTCCCCTTCGTCTTCGCCCGCCTGGCGGCGCCTCTCTCGGTCGCCTTTCACCGCCGGCTCTATCCTCCGAACAGCGGCCCCCGCGCCCCACCACTTCTGTCGATCGTTGCCTGAGCCTGCGTTGCGGCCTGAGCCGTGACGCGTTCTGTCAACGGCGGCCGTATGATCGTGGGCGGAGAGCCCGCAAGGCTGCGGGAGAATGCCATTTGCAGGTTGCCTGTCGCGTATCGGACTGCTCGTTCCGGACGCCGCAGCGGGGCTGCACAAGGCGATGACCTCAACGGTCATTTCCTCCCCCGCACGAGATCATCTGCGTCGTCGCGATCCCCAGGGGGAATTCCATGTCTGCTTTTGCAGCGGCCGACCCGTCGGCTCCGTCTACTACCCATGTTTCGCTCTACCGGGCCATCTGGCGCTGGCATTTTTTCGCCGGCCTGCTGGTCATCCCGTTCATGCTCAATCTGGCGATCACCGGATCGCTCTACCTTTTCAAGGATGAGATCGCCGATACGTTCTACGCGCATCGCCATATCGTCAGCGATTTGGGGCCGATGCAGTCGCCGCAGCAGATCGTCGATGTCGCGGTCGGGAGTATTCCGGGCGCCAAAGTGACCAGCTACCGGGAGGCTGCATCTGCGACCCGCTCCGCCGAGGTCACCGTTGCAAAGGACGGCGTGTCTACCATCGTCTACGTCAATCCGCACAACGGTGCTGTGCTCGGCACGGTCAATTCCAAGGAGGAGTTCGGTTGGGTCGTCAAGCGGATCCACAGCCTCGAATATTTCGGAGAATGGACCAACCGGATCATCGAGATCGTCGCCGGTTTTGCGCTGGTGCTGGTCGTCACCGGCATTTACCTCTGGTGGCCCCGACAACAGACGGGCGGTGTCCTGACAGTCCGTGGGACACCGTCGCGGCGGGTTTTCTGGCGCGACCTTCATGCTGTCACCGGGGCCATCGCCGGCATCGTCATTTTCTTCCTCGCCTTCAGCGGCCTGCCCTGGTCCGGCTACTGGGGCGCCAATGTCAACGCCTGGCTGACCGCCCATGACCTTGGCGCGCCGGCAGCGCTCTGGGACAACGTTCCGGTCTCGACCAAGGTGACGCAGGATGTCGTCGCGCGGGCCGGATGGGTCGTTGAAAACGCACCTGTTCCGCTCTCCGACATCGCCGCAGCCCAGGCTGTGAAACCCATCGGCCTCGACAGGGCTGTGGAGATCATGCACGAGCTGGGGATGGTTCGGGGTGCCGACCTCGCCATTCCTTCGACCGACACCGGCGTCTATACGGCAAGCCACTATTTCGGCGATCTCGGCAAGGAACGTACAGTCCACATCGACCAGTATTCGGGAAAGCCGCTCGTCGATCTCTCCTACGACCAGTACCCGGCGCTGGGCCGCGCGATCGAGTGGGGCATCAACCTCCACCAGGGCCAGCAATGGGGATTGTTCAACCAGCTCGTGATGCTGGCGACCTGCATTGCGATCGTCCTTTCCTGCGTCACCGGCGTCGCCATGGGGTGGAAGCGGCGACCGGCAGGGCGTCTCGGCGTGCCACCGATGCCACAGGACAAATCAGTGTATCTCGGCCTCTGGCTGATCGCCATCGTCTTCGGCGTCCTCTTCCCCCTGACCGGCCTTGCCATCGTTGCCATGGTTGTCATCGACCAGGTCGTCATCCGCTTCATTCCCGCCATAAGCCGGGTCTTCCAGTCGGGAGTTTCGTCATGAACAGAACAATCGCAGCCGCTCTCTTCGCCTTGGCGGCGATGTTTTCGACTCCGGGCTTTGCGGCCGGGACAATCAGGATCGACAACGCCCAGGCACGCGCCATGCTGCCGGGCGCAACGGTCGGAGGCGGCTATCTCGCGATCACCAATACCGGCCCGCAAAGCGACACCCTGGTTTCGGTGACCGCCCCCCGTGCCAGCAGCGTCCAGCTGCACCAGATGAGTATCGACAATGGAATCATGATCATGCGCGAGCTGCGCGATGGCATCGAGATCCCGGCCGGGAAGACCATCCTGTTCAAGCCGGGCGCCTACCACCTGATGTTCATGGATGTCCGTGAACCCTTCAAGCGCGGCGAAGCAATCACCGCGACGCTGACTTTCGCCAAGGCGGGCGCTGTCGAGGTCGCCTTTGCCGTCGGCAGTGCGGGCGGTGACATGAGCGCCCCGGCTGCTGGTGCCGAACAGGCTGGGGACGATCACGCCATGCCTGGCATGGACATGGGAAAGACGGATATGGGCGGAATGGATATGCCGGGCATGTCGATGGATCCGAAGCAGGAGATCCGGCAGACGATGCGCAAGCAGTTCGAGACGCCAGAGAAGCCGTTGACGACGGACCCCATCATTGTCCGGAACGACTGGGCCATTGCCGCCTGGCAGCAGGATGGGCGTGGCGGCAGGGTGTTGCTGAGGAAAGGTCCGCATGGGTTCGAAGCGCTGCTCTGCAGCGGCGACAGTCTGAAGGACCCGGCAGTGCTTCAAACGTTGGGCGTCGATGCGGCGGACGCCAAGGCGCTGACCGGCCAGCTGGCGACGGCTGAGCATTCACTCGATCCAACGACGGTTGCGCTGTTTGCGAGCTTCGTTGGAACAGTGATGCTGGATAAGGCTGCCAGTGGGCATACCGATCACGCGGGGCATTCAAAATGAGGCCACGCACCCTTTTGCTAAGCGCGTCGATGGCCGCAGGCGTGTTCGTATCCTGCCTCGTTGGCTCGCTGGTCTGGCTTTACGCGTCCGAACCACGCAGCGGGCCCTTCGACGCGTCGTTTTCGTTGATCGACGATCGCGGGCGTCCAGTCGACAAGAGCGTTTTCCACGGCCGTCCGGCCCTTGTCTATTTCGGATACACCAATTGCCCCGAAATATGCCCGACGATGCTCCTCGAGGTCACGGACTGGCTCCAGACGCTGGGTCCCGAGGGCAAGGAGCTTGCCGCCTACTTCTTCTCTGTCGATCCGGAGCGCGACACGCCAGCCATCATGCACGATTATGTCTCCGCTTTCGGCGATCGCATTGTCGGTGTGACCGGCAGGCCTGAGGAAATGCGCAAGGTCATGGACGGATGGATGATCCGCGCTGAAAAAGTGCCGAGCGAGGATGGCAGCTACCATATGAGCCACACCATCACTATGCTGATGATTGGCGCCGATGGACGGCTGAAGGGCTTGATCCCCTATGGAACGGATCGGGAGGCAGCGATTTCCAAGATAAGGGCAGTGCTCCTGACGAAAGGGCTCGGGTCCGCCTGACCTCTTCAGGGTGAAATTCAGGTCTCGATTGATCTTCCGCCGAGACCGTGAATTTCACCTGCTACAGCCTCGAAGACCGGCTTGGAAAACAGGTATCCCTGCATCAGCTCGACACCTAGATCCTCCAGCACCGTCTGTTCGGCACGGGTTTCGATGCCTTCGCAGAGGGGAGTTATGCCCATATCCTTCAGCATCGCAACGGTGTGGCGAACGATAGTCTGCTTGGCTTTATGGCTGTCGATATTCCGAACCAGTTCCATGTCCAGCTTGACGATATCGGGCTGGAATTTCGATAGTAGGCCCAGGCCGGCGTGACCTGCGCCGAAATCGTCGACCGCCGTCTTGAAGCCGATTTCGCGGTAGGTCTCGAGGATGCCGAGGATGTGCTTGGTGTCGAGTTCCTCGACTTCGGTGAACTCGAAAATGATGTGGTCTGCCGGGAACCCGGTTTTCAAAGCAGTTGCCAATGTCAACCGGATGCAGGCGCGTGGCTCGTAGACGGCGTTCGGCATGAAGTTGATGGACAGGCGCGGCCGGTTCTGCTGCGGGAACACTTTCGCTGCCAGCTCGATAGCCTTCACCCTGCACTGCTGGTCGAACGCATAGCGGGTTTCGGCGTCCACCGAGGAAAGGACAGTGGCTGCTCCCTCGCCGTTGACGCCGCGCACCAATGCTTCGTGGGCGTAGACGGTTCCATCCGTGATATTGACGATCGGCTGCAATGCCATCGAGAAATCAAAGGGAAACTTTTGGCCATCGTTGCAGCCTTGGCATTGTTTCGTCATTGATTTTTCCTCCAGTCGGCTCTCAACGTCTATTTCAGCAATATGTTCGGTAACTGAAAATTCGACGGGAGGTCGGGTTTGCTACACCGCAGTGTTCCCGATCAGTTCGTCGTCGATGTCGAGTTGCTGAAACGTCCGCTTTGCTGAGGGGAGGTCTCGGTTTCGGCGCTAGCGCCGTTCGACACTGCGGCCCAGGATCTTTCGACGGCCGCGATTAGTGCCTCGGCATGATAGGGCTTGCCGACAACAACGGCACCGATTTCGCTCTTCACGCTTGAGGGATCGCCCGTTGCAAAGACGATCGCCGCCGACGGTCGCACAGAACGCGCGCGCTTTGCCAATTCGGCGCCTGACGCCCCTGGCAGGTTGACGTCGGTAACCAGCACGTCGAATGGGACTGTCTCCAGGGCAGCCATGGCCTCCTCGGCGCTGCCTGCCTCGACAACGATGCAGCCGGCGTTCTTCAACGCTTCGCCGGTGCTGACGCGGATGAGGTTGTCATCTTCCACCAGAAGGACCGTCAGCCGCGTCGTGACCGATGCGCTCGATGCCGGCGCTTCCAGAGACGGGTTCGAGGCGGGTATGCTTTCTGCGGGCTTCAACCGCTGGCTTCGGTTGGCAAGTACGTGGCGGAACTTGCGGGCCATTGCCTCGCGTGTGTAGGGCTTGGAAAGCAGCTCGATTCCGGCGTCGAGCTTTCCGCCATGGACGATCGAGTTTTCGGTATAACCGGACGTGAACAGGATGGCGATATCTGGCAGGCGTTCCCGAGCCTTGCGGGCAAGTTCAGGACTTTTCAGGGTGCCGGGCATGACGACGTCTGTGAACAGGATGTCGATCGGTATGCCACTCTCGATCACGCTCAGGGCGCTTGCCGCATCGATCGCTTTCAGCACGCGATAGCCAAGGTCGGTGAGCAGGTTGACGACGGTGTCGCGCACGGCATCGTCATCCTCGACAACCAGCACCGTCTCCGTGCCACCGGTGATCGGACCGGTATCGACGGCGACTTCCATGTCTTCGGACTGCATCGCGCGTGGCAGGTAAAGCTTGATCGTCGTGCCCTCGCCGACCTCGGAGTATATCTTGACGTGGCCGCCCGACTGCTTGACAAAGCCGTAGACCATCGACAGGCCGAGGCCCGAACCCTTGCCTTCTGCCTTAGTGGAGAAGAACGGCTCGAACACCTTGTCGATGATATCTGGCGACATGCCGGTACCCGTGTCGCTGACCGCAAGCATGACATACTGACCGGGCGTGACTTCGTCATGCTCCAGCGCATAGCTGTCGTCGAGATGGGCGTTGGCGAGCTCGATTGTCAGCTTGCCGCGACCTGCCATCGCATCGCGGGCGTTGATGGCGAGATTGAGAAGCGCGTTTTCGACCTGCGCGGGATCGATGAAGGTGTTCCAGAGCCCACCGGTAACGACGGTCTCCACCTCGATTGCCTCGCCGATAGCCCTTCGCAGCATGTCGTCCATGCCGCGCACGAAGCGGCTGATATTGACGACCTTCGGCTCGAGCGCCTGCCGGCGTCCGAAGGCCAGAAGCTGGCTTGCAAGCTTCGAGCCACGGGATACGCCCGCCATGGCGTTGGCCACTCGGGTTTCGGCCCTCGGGTTGCCGGCAATGTCCCTTGCAAGCAGTTGAAGGTTACCGGAGACGACCTGCAGCAGGTTGTTGAAATCGTGGGCCACGCCGCCGGTCAGCTTGCCGACGGTCTCCATCTTTTGCGCCTGGGCGAGCTTCGCCTCGGCGGCGCGTCGTTCGCCGATCTCGGCAACGACCCGCGCTTCCAGATTCTCGTTGACCTGTCGCAGCTGCTCCTCGGCGCGTTCGCGATGGCGGACCTGCCGCGACAGCACCTCGGCCTGTTCGCGAAGCGCTGCTTCGGCCGCGCGCTGATGGGTGATATCGGTATGGACGCCGACCCATTCGACGATGTCGCCGGATGCGTCGAGGATCGGCAGGCCACGGATGGCGAACTGACGCCAGGAACCGTCGTGGCGGCGCACCCGGTGCTCGTGAATGAACATGCTCTTGGTCGCCACGGCCTCTTTCCAGGCTTCTACCGTCGCAGCCGCGTCGTCGGGATGGACGGCATTCGACCAGCCGTAGCCCTGATATTCTTCTGCGGTCTGGCCGGTCAGCTTCGACCAGCCATGCTGCTCCCCGATCATCCGGCCATCGGCGCTGTTGGTCCAAAGCACGCCGTGCACAGCGTCCATCGCGTAGCGGAAGCGCTTGTTGCTGACAGCGAGATCGGTTTCACGCTGCGCGCGTTCCTCGACGTCAATGCCGAGAATGTGGACGCCGAGGACGGCGCCATCTGCTCCGAAATGCGGGACATAGCGGATCTCGATGCGGCGCAGGGCGCCACCGTTATAGGCAAGTTGCGCTTCAGAGGCGAAAGTCTCGCCGGCGAGGCCGCGAACGATTGATTGGCGGCGATCTCCATAGGCCTTTTCGCCGATGACATCGCTTACGTGCCGGCCGACCATGCTTTGGGGATCGACCCCGAACCAATCGCGGTAGGTGCCGTTGGCAAATCGATAGATATGATCCTGATCGACGTAGGAAATCAGCATGGGCACGGCGTCGGTGACGCTGCGCAGCTCGGCTTCCCTCTCCGCCAGTCGCGTTTCGGCCAGGAGCCGCGCGCTGTTGTCAACTATGGTGCACATGACCCCGCCCACATGGCCGTCCGCGTCATACACCGGTGTGTAGAAGAGATCGAGAAACATGGTCTGCGGGCCGTCAGGCCGGTTGAACACGATAGGCTGATCGCGATGCGTCACGATTTCGCCGCGCAGACCCGCTTCGAGAATGGAACGGTTCCAATCCCATACCTCGGGAAATGCTACGGCAACGGGTGTTCCGAAGGCAGAAGGGTGGCGCTCGCCGGCAATCTCCCGGTAGGCGTCGTTATAGAGCATGACGTGGTGGCGGCCCCACATGAGGACTTTCGCCACGGGCGAATTGACGATGTTGGCAACGGTTGTCCGCATCTCCGTGCTCCATCCTTCGATGGGGCCGAGAAGGCTCTTGTTCCAGTCCATGCTCCGGATCAGCGCGCCGCATTCGCCGCCGCCTTTGGGCCAGTCCTTGACAGATGAAGTCGCAGGCACTGCTGCCCCGTCGCGCAGCCTGCACAAGGCGGCGCGAACCACTTCACTGGCGTTGGCATAGTCACCCGTAGCCAGGCTTTCATGAATGAAAGCTTCTAGCTCGGGGGTCAGCGAGACGTTACGAGATTGACGTGGGGCCATGACTCCTCCTGACAGGTCATTTCTTCCGTGTCAACAAATGTCAGGATCGGCGGATTCACTTTGCATGAAAAGATCCGCCGGCCGTCATATTGGCCTGCTCTGCCAGCGTTTTGCGCTCTCAAACCGGGCGTAGATCAGACCCGCTCGAGGGCGATTGCGATCCCCTGCCCGACGCCGACGCACATGGTCGACAACGAGTAGCGACCACCGGTTTCCTTCAACTCGAGGGCTGCCGTGCCGGTGATGCGTGCGCCGGACATACCGAGGGGGTGGCCGAGCGCAATTGCGCCGCCGTTGCGGTTCACGCGGGCGTCGTCGTCGGCGATGCCGAGTTCGCGCAGGACAGCGAGCCCCTGGCTCGCGAATGCCTCGTTCAGCTCGATGATGTCGAACTGGTCCTGCGTCATGCCGAGGCGCGCCATCAGCTTGCGCGATGCGGGTACCGGGCCGATGCCCATCACCCGTGGCGGCACGCCGGCAGCAGCGCCGCCGAGGATGCGTGCAATGGGCGTCAGGCCGTATTTCCGGGCTGCCGCTTCCGAGGCAATGATGAGCGATGCCGCGCCGTCGTTGACGCCGGACGCATTACCGGCGGTGACGGTGCCGCCCTCTTTCTTGAACGGGGTACCGAGCTTGCCCAGCACCTCCATCGTCGTTGCGCGCGGATGTTCGTCTTTGTCGACCACGATCGGGTCACCCTTGCGCTGCGGGATGGTGACGGCGGTGATCTCCCGTGCCAGCCGGCCGCTTGCCTGGGCGGCGGCGGCCTTGTCCTGGCTGCGAACGGCAAAGGCATCCTGGTCGTGACGGCTGACCTTGTAGTCCTCCGCGACGTTTTCGCCAGTCTCCGGCATGCTGTCGACGCCGTACTGCTTCTTCATCAGCGGGTTGACGAAGCGCCAGCCGATGGTCGTGTCGTGGATTTCGGCGCTGCGCGAAAACGCCGTTTCGGCCTTGGGCATGACGAAGGGTGCGCGCGACATGCTCTCGACACCGCCGGCAATCATCAATTCCGCCTCTCCCGCCTTGATGGCGCGGGCGGCCGCGATGACGGCATCCATGCCGGAGCCGCAGAGGCGGTTGATGGTTGTGCCCGAGACCGAATGGGGCAGGCCGGCCAGCAGCGACGACATGCGCGCGACGTTGCGATTGTCTTCACCTGCCTGGTTGGCGCAGCCGAAGATCACATCGTCGACGGCATCCCAGTCGACAGAGGCATTGCGCTCCATCAGGGCCTTCAGCGGAATGGCGCCGAGATCGTCAGCGCGCACAGAGGACAGCGAACCGCCGAAGCGGCCGATGGGCGTCCGGATATAATCGCAGATGAATGCATCAGCCATGGGGCTCTCCTCAGAGTTCGGGGACGACGAGATCGCCGACCTTGCCGTCGATATGCAGCGTCGCCCCGGTCATGGCCTGCAACTCCTCGAGCGACATGGCGGCAAGCTTTTCACGCAACACGAAGCGGCCGTCAACGATGTCGACGACTGCGTGGCTTGTATAGACGCGCGTGATGCAGCCGACCCCTGTCAGGGGAAACGTGCATTTCTCGACGAGCTTGGGTTCGCCCGCCTTGGTGACATGCTCCGTGATGACGCAAACCTGCTTGGCGCCGTGCACGAGATCCATCGCCCCGCCGACTGCCGGCACGCCCTTGCTGCCGACCCGCCAGTTCGCCAGGTCGCCGTTCTGCGCAACCTGGTAGGCGCCGAGAATGGCGACATCCAGATGTCCGCCGCGCACCATCGCAAAGCTGTCGGCGTGATGGAAGAAGGCGGCCCCCGGCTTCAGGGTCACGGCTTTCTTGCCGGCGTTGATCAGGTCCCAGTCTTCTTCGCCCGCAGCCGGCGGTTCGCCGAAGTTGAGGATACCGTTCTCGGTGTGGAAGATAGCCTGCCGGCCGGGCGGCTGGTAGCGCGCCACCATCTCGGGAAAGCCGATGCCGAGGTTCACATAGGCGTCGTTGGCAATGTCCTGCGCCGCGCGCCAGGCGATCTGGGCATTGGAGAGCTTGATGTCTTCGCGGGTATCGATTGTCATGCGTAGGCCACTCCGGCTCGAATGAGGTCTTCTTCCTGGCGGGGGTCGGCGACCTCGACAATGTGGTTGACGAAGATGCCGGGTGTGACGGCCTGCTCCGGATCGATCTCGCCGGCGGCGACGATTTTCGAGACCTGGACGATGGTGCTTGCTGCCGCCATGCACATCAGCGGATTGAAGTTGCGGCCAGCCTTGTTGTAGGTGAGGTTGCCGTGGGCGTCTCCGACATGGGCCTTGACGATGGCAAAATCGGCTTTCAGCCAGCGCTCCTGCACATAGGACCTGCCCTCGAATTCGGCGATAGGCTTACCCTCCGCGAGTTCTGTGCCGAAGGCGGTCGGCGTGTAGAATGCCGGAATGCCGGCGCCGCCGGCGCGGATGCGCTCGGCCAGCGTTCCCTGCGGAACCAGTTCCAGTTCGATCTCTCCAGCCAGATATCTGTCGGTAAACGCACGCGGGTCGGAAGATCTCGGGAAAGAGCAGATCATCTTGCGCACCATGCCGGCATCGATCATCGCGGCGATGCCGATGCGACCGTTGCCGGCATTGTTGTTGATGACGGTGAGGTTTTTCGGGCCCTTGTCGATCAGGGCGTGGATCAGCTCTATCGGGGCGCCAGAGCCACCGAACCCGCCGATCATAACCGTTGCGCCATCGCCGATGTCAGCGACGGCTTCTGCGGTGCTGCCGATTGTTTTGTCCATGCGTGATCCTCCGACGACCGTATGACCGAAATCTATCTGCGGTCATCGTCTGGAATACCGGCGCAAGGGCTGGGCAGCAAGATATTAGTGCGTTAATCGAGATTTGTTCGTATAACGCACGAAAAATATCCGGGAGATGATCAGGAAAACCGCTCCGGACGGAATTCGGCCAGCAACGGATGCAGATTGCCAGTGGCAATCTCGTCCGCAATCAATTCACCGGCGATCAGCCCAAGCGTCGCGCCGCTGTGGCTGAAGGCGACATAACAGCCCGGTACCTTCGTCAGCGCCCCGAAAACCGGCTCTCCGTCGCCCGGGATAGGCTTCGGGCCGACGCCGTAGCTATCGAGTTCGAGCTTCGGATTGCCCTCGAGAACAAGGGATGCCTCGTCGAGAAGGCCCTGAACCGTCGAATCCTTGACCTCGTAGCTGCCATCGGCCTTGACGATCACTTCCTCTTCCGACCAACCGGAATCCAGCACCAGGGCGCCGGTCGGTGTCTGGCGGACGGCGACGCGCGGGGTGTTGAGGACTGCTTTCAGCGGCAGGTCGACAGGCTTGGTCTTCACCAGCAGCGAAACCGGCGTGCCATCGGCGATGGTCTGTCCAAGCTCGGCTGCCATGCGCGGGACGGCCGGTCCGGTGGCGAGCAACACGGTATCGGCATCGAATTCACGGCCGCTCGAGGTCGTGACGCCATCGACGCGGCCACCGGTTTTGCGGGGCGTGACTTTCCCGGCATCGGTGACGACGGTGCCGCCGAGGGCTGCGAACTCCGCCAGCAGAACTTCGATCAGGCTCGGCAGATCGACCCAGCCTTCGCCGGGATTGAGGATGGCCCCCTGCGGCGTGACCGGACGCGCATCGACGCCGGGCGTCGCATCGGCTATGTCGTCGGCCGATAGCAGCTTGGCATCGTAGCCGATCTGTCGCTCGAACGCGAAGGCCTCGCGGATTTCGTTGGATGCGTCGTCGGCATCCCAGGTCAGCCCGCCGTCGAAGCGCAGCCATGAAGCCTGGGGATATTTGGCCGCAAGCGTCCGGTGACGGTCGATGCCAACCATGCGCAGCCGGTGATAGGCCTCGGAGCGCTTCCGGGACGAGTTGAGCCATGACAGCGAACGGCCGGATGCGCCGTTGGCAGGCGGACCGTCATTGACCAGCGTCGTCTGGACGCCCAGGCGGGCGAGATTGACGGCGGATGCCACGCCGAAAATACCGGCGCCGACAACGATGACCTTCTTGGCGGATGAGACTGACATTCTGGGATAACCTTTGTAGTTGATGCTGGCGGTGTGGTGGTTGAACGGCACCGGGGTTCTTGCGCTAAAGCACCTCGGCGAGAAAGTGTCTGAGACGAGGACTGCTTGGGGTGTCGAAGATCTGAGATGGCGTGCCCGCCTCGATCACCCTTCCCTCGTCCATGAAGATGACCTGGTCGGCGACCTTGCGGGCAAAACCCATTTCGTGGGTGACGACGACCATGGTCATGCCGCGCTTGCCGAGATCGGCCATCAGGTTGAGGACGCCCTTCACCAGTTCCGGGTCGAGTGCGCTGGTGACCTCGTCGAACAGGATCACCTCCGGATCCATGGCCAGCGCCCGGGCAATCGCCACGCGCTGCTGCTGGCCGCCGGAAAGGCCGCCCGGACGGTGGTGCTTGCGGGCCGCAAGTCCGACATCCGCCAGCCGGGCCTCGGCAATCGCCTCCGCCTCGCGCTTGCCCATGCCCTTTATCTTGGTCAGCGACAGCATAACGTTTTCGAGGGCGGTGTGGTCGGGGAAGAGGTTGAAATGCTGGAACACCATGCCGACCCGACGGCGCAGCTTCTCCGGCTTCATCGTCAGGATGCTGGCGCCATCCAGAAGCACATCGCCTCCCTTCGGCTCGACCAGGCGGTTCAGGCACCGCAGCAACGTCGATTTGCCCGAGCCGGACGGACCGATGATGCAGGTCACCGTGCCCGGCTTGACCGTGAGGTCGACGCCTTTGAGGACCTCGAGATTACCGTAGGCCATCGACAAATTGCTGACTTCAAGGCTGCCGCCCCGGAATTTCGGGCCGTTTGGTGGTATAGGACTGCCGGAGCCCGTATCCACCACGCTCGCCAGTTCGCTGACTTCGGCGAGCCCGCTGGTCGGCTCGCCGCCCTTGTGCTTGCCGAGCCTGAGATTGGTGTCGATGGCGTTGACCACATGGGTCAGCGGCACGGTGATGACGAGATAGAAGACGCCGGCCAGAAGCAGCGGCGACAGGTTGCCGGTGACGACGGCCTGATCCTGGCCGACGCGGAAGATCTCGCGTTCGGAAGCCAGCAGCCCGAGGAAGTAGACGAGGCTCGAATCCTTGACGTTGCCGATGAACTGGTTGACCAGCGCCGGCAGCACCCGCCGTATTCCCTGCGGAATGATGATTAGCCGCATGCCCTGCCCGTAGCTCATGCTGAGCGCCCGACAGGCTTCCAATTGCCCGCGCTCCACGCTCTGGATGCCGGCGCGGAAGATCTCCCCGATATAGGCACCGGCAATCAGGCTGAGAGCAAGAATGCCGAGTGGAAAAGGAGACGGACCGAAAAGTTCGCGGCCGATGCGCGCAAAGCCCTGACCAATCAGCAGGATCGTGACGATCGCCGGCAGGCCGCGGAAGATGTCGGTATAGAGCCGTGCCGGAATTCGCAGCCAGCGCGACTGCGAGATACCCATGACGGCCAGTATCATGCCGATGACCACACCCAGTACTGTCGACGTGGAAGCGAGGATCAGCGTATTCTTCAGTCCGACGGTGATCATCGCCGGCAGGACCTCGAGCATCGCATTCCAGTCGAGGAAGCTGCGACGCAAATTCTCAAGCCAGTCCATTCCTATCCCCTTGCTATCGATGGTGTGCCGGCTGCCTGGTTATTGCCGGCAGCCGGCCAGGCGTCGTTATTTCGGGAGATAGTCGGCTGGCATCGGCGAACCCGGGAACCATTTTTCGTAAAGTTTCTTCCAGGTGCCGTCCTGCATCGCGGCGTGGAGGCCGGTGTTCAGTGCTTCACGGAAGGCATCGTTGCCCTTTTTGATGACGAAGCCGGCAGGTGCATCGAAGGACGGGATATTGACCGCGATCTTTAGCGCTGGATAACGCTCTGAATACTGCTTGGCGGCTTCGTAATCGAGGAAATGCGCGTCGACAGTACCGTTGTTCAGGGCGGAAACCGCAGAGTTGTTGTCGGGAAACTTCACCAGATCTGTGCTGGTGAAAGTCTTCGCGGCATAGATTTCCTGCAGCGTCCCCTGGACTACGCCGAGCCGCTTGCCCTTCAGGCCTTCCGCGCCGGTAATCGCCTTGTCGGCGGTCAGCACGGAGAGGTAGCCGGCAAGGTAGCCATCGGAGAAATCGACGGTTTCCTTGCGCTTGGCGGTGGTGCCGATGGCGGCAACCGCGACGTCGAATCGACCGTTGGCGACCGAGGGTATCAGCGCCGAAAAGTCCTGGCCGGTGAAGATAACCTGCTCCTTGGTGAAGCCCATGCGCTTGGCGACATCGAGGAAAAGCTCGATATCGAAACCGGTGAACTGGCCGTCTGCTGTGGTGAAGACGTAAGGCTTGGCATCGCCCATCGTCCCGACGCTGATCTGCTTGGCGTCGATCAGGCCGTATTTGTTGTCGTCTGCGGCAAAGGCCCCGGGGCTCGTGCCGACGGCTGCCAAAGCCGCTGCAAAAACCAGCGCGGCCGATAGAGCTGCCGGCTTCACAAATCTGATTATTCCCATCATGCGCATGTCGTTCTCCTCTGAACTTGTTTTTTGGGTCGAACGGGCACGCCATTTGGCACCGTCGGAAGGCTCGCGCCGACGTTCAGCTGCATGGTTCTTGTTACCCGAAAACTCACTTTTATGCGGATGAGACCGGTTTCTACGTTAGTGAGACCGGTCTCATTGATAATTGGTATATTCGGATTGACGGTTCGTCAACATCTCTTGTAGTCGTTGCCGGGATGAAAAAAATATCCGTGAAAACCCGCGCCGTGACGGTTGCGGATGTGGCCCGGGCGGCCAATGTCTCGAAGGCGACGGCGGCCCGCGTGCTCGGCGGCTATGGCGTCGTCAGCGACAAGGTCCATGCGGACGTCATGACTGCGGCCAAGGCGCTCGATTACCGGCCGAACGAACTGGCCCGGAGCATGACGACCGGAAAGTCCGGCCTGCTGGGCGTGGTCGTCGGCGATATCGAAAATCCTTTCTTCAGCCTTGCGGTGCGCGGCATCAGCGATGTTGCACGGGCGTCCGGTTTCAACGTCATCCTCGCCAATTCCGGTGAAGAACTCGAGGCCGAGAAGGCCGCAGTCCGGGTGCTGATCGGCAAGCGGGTCGATGGACTGATCGTCTCGCCATCGGATAGCCGGGAGATCGCCCATCTCAGGGACATCGACCGCTCCGGCCGTCCCCTGGCATTGCTCGACCGCCCCCTGCAGGATTTCAACGTCGACACCGTGACCGTCGATGACAGGGATGCCGCCAGCCGGGTGGCGCGGCTGCTGGTGGCCGCAGGCCACCGCAGGATCGCCTATTTCACGGCGGCCGAGGCGGAGGCAGGCCCGGACTGGAACTTCAACCACATACCGACGTCAACCGTGCGCGAGCGCATTGCCGGCCTGCTCGCAGTCTGTGCGGAAGCCAATATCCCGGATCCGGAACGCTATCTCATGTTCGGCGCCAAGAAAGCCCGCACGGCATCGATCGTGGCAAATATCATGGCGAAGCCGGATCGCCCCACCGCGATCATCGCCTCCGACAGCATCATCGGCCTGGAGATCTACAAGGCCATTCGCGATCTCGGCCTCAGCGTGCCGCAGGACGTGTCGCTGGTCACCTTCCACGATGCCGATTGGACGAGTGTCACGACGCCGCCGATCACGGCGGTGGATCAACCCGTCTATGAAATGGGCAAGGCGGTTGCAGAGTTGCTGATCCGCCGGCTGAAGGGAGAGACGCATGCGCCGCAACGGATCGTCCTGCCGACGTCGATCATCGAACGCGGCTCGGTCGGTCCGGCGAAGGCGGGTTGAGGTCTGCGAAGAGCGGTCACGGTGTCCACACCCTGGCCGCGTCAGAACCAGCCCTTCCGGCGGAACCAGACGAGTGGCAGGATGGCGCTGAGGGCGATCAGTGCCAGCGATATCGGATAGCCCCATGTCCACGAGAGCTCCGGCATCGACTTGAAATTCATGCCCCAGATACCCGCGAGCAGGGTTGGAGGCACGCCGACGACTGAGGCTATGGTCAGCACCTTGAAGATTTCATTCTGCTCGATGTTGATATAGCCGAGCACGGCGTCGAGCAGAAACTGGATCTTGTCGGAGAGGTGCGTCTCGTAGTCGCTGAGCGACACGACGTCCTTGCAGACCGCGGCCAGCCTGTCGCGGAATTCCGGCGCCAGCCATTCGTGGGCAACGTCGCCGCTAAATGATGCAATACGCCCGACGCCGAGAAGCACGTCCCGCGCCTTCGACAGGCGGTCGCCAAGGCCGCCGATCCTTGACAGCGTCCGGTGCAGCGTTGCGGTCGCCTTGCTAGGGTCTTTGAGACCCGAAATCTGGCCACGAAAAATCGATCTTGAGACTTCGTCGATGGCGGCCCCGAGATGCTCGAGTGCGTCGGCGCCACGGTCTACTATGGCTTCCAGCAGCGAGGTGAATACCCCCACGCTGCTGGCGATAGTGCCATCCTTGTTCATCCGCTCCACAACTGCGTCGAACGTCGGCAGCGATGCGTAGCGGATGGTGACGAGAATGTCTTTGCCGAGCACGAAGCCGGCCGGCGACAGTTCAGCATCGTCCAGCGTCGCGTGGCCGATGACCGGAGTGCTGAGATAGAGGTGGTCGCCCTGCCTCGAGAGCCTGCTTGATGCCTCGATCTCGCTCAGGGCATCCCGCGACGGGACCTTGATATGGGCTCCGGCCTCGACGAATGCAATTTCCTCCGCCGTCGGATCCATGAGGTCCATCCAGATGACCTTGTCTGGGAGGTCAACGCCGGTGTTGGCCTGGCGCACGGAGGGGGTGGTATCGCGGTGGATGGTGAGCAAGGCTGCACTCCCGGGGGTCAAAAAGGCTTAGGCAAGTTGTTTCGGCGGAGCCTTAGGTGGCCAAACTGATATCACCATGATTACGCGGAACAATAGTTCTCGTTCCCGGCATCGGGCTTTACTTTTTCCAGCTGCATGCGGGCATGCGGCGGCGCTAGGTGTCATCGTCCTCAAAAAGGCAGCAGCACGGCCACAAATTGATGCTTTTCGTGCCCGGTCGATTTCCGTAACCCATACCCCACAGACAACGAGGGACGGGTCGATGCCGACGCCATTTTACTGGAACGAGCTGAATACCTACGATTTTGCCGGGCTGTCGCCAGACACGACCATCGCTATCCTGCCGATCGCGTCCACCGAGCAGCACGGCCCGCACCTGCCCGTGGCGACGGATGTGGCGATAGCCAATGGCATGCTGGCCGAATTGCGCGCCCAGCGGCAGGACGATCTCGATATTCTGGTGCTTCCAACTCAGGAAATCGGCAAGGCCAACGAGCATGTCTACGGTCCCGGCACGTTGTCGCTGGGTGCCGAACTGCTGATCCCGGTGTGGACGGCGATCGGTGCCAAGGTGGCGGAAGCTGGCCTGCGCAAGATGGTGATCGTCAATTCCCATGGGGGCAATGTCGACATCATGAGCATCGTCGCCCGCGAACTGCGCGTCCGCTACCAGATGGCGGTCATGTCGACGCAATGGGGCCGGTTCGGCAATCCCGAGGGTCTGATCAGCGATCACGAGTCCCGTTACGGTATTCACGGCGGTGAAGTCGAGACATCGCTGATGCTACATTTCCGCCCCGACCTGGTGCGGATGGACAAGGCGCAGAATTTCGTCTCGAAAGCCGAATGGATGCGCGAACAATCCCAATATATCCAACCGCTGCCGCCGCACTCGTTGGCCTGGATCGCCCACGATCTCAACCCCAACGGTGTCGTCGGCGACGCATCGCTCGGCACCGCCGAGAAGGGAGCGGCAATCTGCCGACATCAGGTCAAGGGTTTCGTCGAGATGCTATACGATCTCAAGGCCTACCCGCTTTCTAACCTCTACTCTCGGTAATTTTCAGGCGGCTGCCGGGCGGTCTGGGGCGATGTGGCCCTTGGCCTGCAACTCGGTGACGAGCCCGGCGAGTTCGGCGAGCAGATATTCGACGAACAGGCTGGTCGTGGCGTCGAGCGGCGCGCGGGCCCGGGCAAACAGCTTCATCGGCTGATGGCGGGTATGCGGCTCGGCGATGGGCCGGAACACCAGTTCGCCAGAGCGGCATTCGGTGATGACGTCGAGCGGATTGAGCATCGTCAGCCCCGCCCCGCATTTCACCAGCTTCTTCAGCATCTCGGACGCGTTGGTTTCGAGGACCGGTTCGACATGCACGTCGAGACGCGCCAGCATGAGGTCGATGGCATCACGCAGGCTCGTTCCCGGCTGTGCCAGGATCAGGCGCTCCTGCACGACGTCGGCAAGGTTGATCGGCCCCGGCGCTAGCAGCCTGTGGCCGGGCGGAAAGACGACCCCGATCGGGATGTCGAAATTGGCCAGCGTCCGGATGCCCGGCGTTGCCGGAATGTTGAAGCCGAGGCCGATGTCGACCTCGCCGGTCAGCACCGGGTTGACCGTCGTCGTGCCTGCGTCGTTGCGCAGTTGCAGGTATACGCGCGGGTGCTTGAGTTGGAACCGGGCGATGATTTCAGGCAGCGGCCCGGAGGCGAGACCGACCGTGGTCACCAGCCGGATCTTGCCGGCCTGCTGCGTCTTCAGGCTGCGGATCCGCCCCTCCAGCCGCTCGTAGGTCTTCAAGACCTCGCGGATATGCTCGATGCAGAGTTCACCGGCGGCCGTCAGGCGCAGGCCGCGCGGCAGGCGCTCGAAAAGCGGCGCGCCCATTTCTTCCTCCAGCGCCAGGATCTGCCGGTTGATCGCCGACGAAGCCACGTTCAGCCGCGCCGCCGCCTTGCGGATCGAGCCGCAGCGGGCGATTTCGTTCATGTAGAGAAGCTTCCTGGAATGCAGCACGGGCGCCTCTTTGCGTTAATTTTAAGCAGCGCGCACAATTTCGGTACAGGCGCGTCTTGAGATGCCAAAAAGGCATCGTTGCGCACGAATTTTGATGCTTTTCAAAGCGCAAGGCAACCGCTCAAATGCAGAAAATCCGGCGTCTTCCAAGGCGACTGGTGGCCACAAAAATGGGGAACGCCTGCCATGTCGAAGCTCATGAACACCATTGCCTTTTCCGCAGCCCTTGGCTTCGGCCTCGTCGGCGCACTGACCGCGCCCGCCTACGCGCTGGATCAGGTGACCTACGGTACCAACTGGCTGGCCCAGGCCGAGCATGGCGGTTTTTACCAGGCCGTCGCCGACGGCACCTACGCCAAGCACGGCCTTGACGTCAAAATCGTCCAGGGCGGCCCGAACGCTGCCAACAGCGCTTTGCTCATTGCCGGAAAGATCGACTTCTACATGGGTGGCCCGCAGCAGGAGCTTTCGGCGGTCGAACAGGGAATTCCGATCCTCGACGTTGCCGCCATCTTCCAGAAGGATCCGCAGGTGCTGCTCGCCCATGCCGATGCCGATGCCGGTGTCGAGAAGTTCGAGGATCTGGCCAAGCTACACACTATTTTCATGAGCAAGGACGGCTACCTCACCTATTTCGAGTGGATGAAGTCGAACTTCAAAGGTTTTGCCGACGAGCAGTACAAGCCATATACCTTCAATGCCGGTCCGTTCCTTGCCGACAAGCAATCGGCCCAGCAGGGATACCTGACGTCTGAGCCCTACGAAATCGAGAAGCAGACCGGCGTCGCACCGAAAGTCTTCCTGCTCGCCGACAACGGATATTCGCCCTATTCGACGATGATCACCACCTCGCAGAAGATGGTCGACAGCAAGCCGGATGTCGTCCAGCGCTTCGTCGACGCCTCGATCGAGGGCTGGTACAACTATCTGTACGGCGACAACAGCAAGGCGAACGCCCTGATCAAGGCCGACAATCCTGACATGACGGACGGACAGATCGCCTATTCGATCGCCAAGATGAAGGAATACGGGATCGCCGAATCCGGCGAGGCCCTCGACAAGGGCATCGGCTGCATGACGGATGCCCATTACAAGAAGTTCTTTGAGGAGATGGTCGGCATCAAGGTCGTCAAGGCCGATACCGACTACACCAAGGCCTTTACGACGAAATTCGTCTGCAAGGGCGTCGGCATGGCGCTCAAGAAATAAACGCCGCGCGCGCGAGGTTCGCGACCGCGAGGCTGCGAACCGCAACTGCCTTCAGGAAGAGCCAGTCCATGTCCCTAGCCGAAACCCAGGCGTCCCGATCGACGGAAGCGCGCAAGCGTCCGCTGGTCGTGATGCAGTCGGTGTCCAAGGTGTTTTCCAGCGGCACCGTCGCGTTGTCCGACATGTCGCTGACGGTGGAAAGCGGCGAGTTTGTCAGCCTGCTTGGCCCGTCCGGTTGCGGCAAGTCGACAGCGCTGCGGATCATTGCAGGCCTTGGCGGCACCACGAGCGGCAGCATCGACTGGCCGAGCTCACGCATCAATGCCCGGGGCCTGCCGGAAGGCGATATCGGCTTCGTGTTTCAGGAGCCGACGCTGATGCCCTGGAAGACGGCGTTCGGCAATGTCTACCTGCCCCTCCGGCTGCGCGGCGTGTCGAAAGCTGCGGCCCGCGGCCCGATCATGGAAGCGCTCGAGACAGTCGGCCTTGCCGACTTCGTCGATGCCTATCCGCGCGAATTGTCCGGCGGCATGAAGATGCGTGTCTCGATTGCCCGGGCGCTGGTGACCAAGCCGAAGCTCCTGCTGATGGACGAGCCCTTTGCAGCCCTCGACGAGATCAGCCGCCAGAAGCTCAACGACGATGTGCTGCGGCTCTGGAAGACGACGGGCATCACGGTGATCTTCGTCACCCATTCGGTGTTCGAATCCGCCTACCTTTCCAATCGCATCGTCGTCATGAAGTCGCGGCCCGGACGCGTCCATGCCGATATTCCGCTGGTCACCAGTCTCGAGCGCGACGCCCATTATCGCACGTCGGAAGAGTATCGGCGGGCCTGTGAGACCGTCTCCCGGTCGCTGATCGCAGCCATCAACACGGCAGAGGAGGCGTGATGAGCAACGAGCCCAAAACACACCCGTTGCCGGAAGGCCAGCAGACCACCAATACCGGCCGACGCGATCTCGCCTTGCGCATTGCAGTGCCGATTGCCGTCATCGCCGTACTGGTGCTGATCTGGCATACCTATGTCCGGCTGTCCGGCATTCCGCCCTATATCCTTCCGGGTCCTGTCGCTGTTGCCAATGCCTTCGTTTCCGACTGGGGTACGCTTGCGCCCGCCCTCTGGGTGACGACGAAGATCACACTGATCTCGCTGCTGCTGGCGCTGATCGGCGGCGGTGGTTTCGCGATCTTCCTCGTCCAGTCGCGCTGGATCGAGCTCGCCTTCTATCCACTCGCAGTCATCCTGCAGGTGACGCCTGTCGTGGCGATCTCGCCGCTGATCCTGATCTACGCGCCCTCGACGCAGGCAGCATTGTTGATCTGCGCCTTCCTCGTCGCCTTCTTCCCGATCCTGTCCAACATGGTGCAGGGGCTGAAAAGCGTCGACCACAACCTGATCAATCTCTACGAACTCTATGGCGCCTCACGCTGGCAGACGCTGCTGTATCTGAAGCTTCCAGCAGCCCAGCCCTATTTCATGACCGGCCTGCGCATCGGTGGCGGGCTGGCGCTGATCGCGGCGGTGGTCGCCGAATTTGCCGCCGGCTCGGCCGGGGCCGGCTCGGGCCTCGCGTTCCGGCTGCTCGAGGCGCAATACCGCATGAATATCCCCCGCCTGTTCGCCGCCCTGCTGATGCTGTCGATGCTCGGCGTGGCGATCTTTGCGATTACCTCTTTCATTTCCTGGGTGAGCCTGCACCGATGGCATGAGAGCAGCCTGAAGCGAGAAAACTGATGTCGACATCCTTTTTGTCTCCTCCCAATGCCGGACGCTTCGTGCTCAGTCATGCGACATTGCCGGCAGTTGCCGTCGAGGATTTTGCCGCGGCGTCCGACGAGGGCCTCGTGAAGGCCGATATCGTCATCAACGACGGCCTGATCGAAGCGATCCTGCCGCCGGGGACGGCACCCATCGAGCTTGCCCGATCCGACCTGAAGGACGGCATGGTCTGGCCGTGCTTTGCCGATATCCACACCCATCTCGACAAGGGCCATATCTCCGCCCGCCACGCCAATCCGGACGGCACCTTTGCCGGTGCGCTTGATGCAGTACGCACCGATCGGGAGGCCCACTGGTCCTCGGACGATGTCCGGAAGCGGATGGAGTTCTCCCTGCGCTCGGCCTATGCCCACGGCACCAGCCTGATCCGCACCCATCTGGATTCGCTGAGCCCGCAGCACCGGATCTCCTTCGATGTCTTCGACGAGGTACGCGATGCCTGGAAGGACAAGATCGCGCTGCAGGCCGTCGCCCTCTTCCCGATGGATGCGATGGCCGATGCTGCCTATTTCGCCGACCTCGTTTCCGTTGTGCGGGAAAAGCGCGGCCTGCTCGGCGGCGTCCCGCAGATGAGCGCCGATCTCACCTGGCAACTCGACACACTGTTTCGGGCCGCAGCCGAAAACGAGCTCGATGTCGACCTGCATATCGACGAGACCGACGATCCCGCCGCCGAGACCCTGAAGGCCGTTGCCGAAGCCGTCCTGCGCAACCGTTTTACCGGCAAGGTGACGGCCGGCCATTGCTGCTCGCTGGCCCGCCAGGACGAGGAGACCGCACGCCGCACGGTCGGGCTGGTGGCAGAGGCCGGACTGTCGGTCATCTCGCTGCCGATGTGCAACATGTACCTGCAGGACCGCTACCCGGACCGCACGCCCCGCTGGCGCGGCGTAACGCTGTTCAAGGAATTGGCGGCGGCGGGCGTCGCTACAGCCGTTGCCTCCGACAACACCCGCGATCCCTTCTATGCATACGGCGATCTCGATCCTGTCGAGGTGTTCCGCGAGGCGGTGCGGATCCTCCATCTCGACCACCCCCTGGACACGGCCGCCCGCGTCGTCACGACATCGGCTGCCGCCATTGTCGGACGGCCGGATATGGCGCTTATCGCCGTCGGCGCGCCGGCCGATCTCGTCCTCTTCAGTGCCCGTCGCTGGAGCGAATTTCTGTCGAGGCCGCAATCCGATCGCGTCGTGCTCAGGCGTGGCAAGATGATCGATCGTAACCTGCCCGATTACCGTGAACTCGATAGCGTCGTTGGAGCCTGACATGCCGGATTATCAACTGATCAAACAGGAACTCGAGGGCATCGCGGTCGAGGACAATCCGGCGCTGGTGCGCCAGAAAAGCCGAGATTTCTTCTGGTATTCGCCGATCCTCAAGGCGCAACTCGACAATGTAACCGCCGATCTGGTGGTGACGCCGAAGACCGAGGCGGAGGTCATCCGGACCCTGAAAGTGGCCTTCGCCCATGGCGTGCCGGTCACGCCGCGCGGTGCCGGCACCGGCAACTACGGACAGGCCATGCCGCTTTCCGGCGGTATCGTCCTCAATCTCGCCGGCATGGACAAGATCAAGGAAATCCACCCCGGCCGTGTCATCTGCGAGCCCGGCATCGTCATTGCCGATCTCGACAAGCAGACCAAGGCCCATTCCGGCCAGGAGCTACGCTTCCATCCCTCGACCAAGCAGACGGCTACCATTGGCGGCTTCATCGCCGGCGGCTCCGGCGGCGTCGGCTCGATTACCTGGGGCGGTCTTCGCGATATCGGCAACATACTGCGGCTGCGGGTCGTGACGATGGAGGCCGAACCCCGCGTCCTCGACCTCACCGGCTGGGACCTGCAGAAGGTCAGTCATGCCTACGGCACCAACGGCATCATCACCGAGATCGAAATGCCGCTGGCGCCGGCCTACGACTGGATCGACGTGCTGGTCGGCTACGACGACTTCATGGCGTCGGTGCGCTTTTCGGATGCGCTGGCGAAATGCAACGGCATCCTTGTCAAGGAAATCGCCCCGATCGCAGCGCCTATCCCTTACGACTACTTCACCCGCCACAAGCCCTACATCCGCGAGGGCCAGTCCGTCGTGGTGCTTATGATCGCGCCTCATTCGATGGATGCCTTCCTCGCCTTCGCAGCGTCGCAGAAGGCCGAGGTGATCTTCCGCTCCGACACGGTCGAAAGCATGAAGGGCATCCCGCACGCCTATGAGCTGGCCTGGAACCACACTACGCTGCGCGCTTTGAAGGTCGACCCCGGTCTGACCTACCTCCAGATCCAGTATCCCGGCCCCGACCACGTCGCGAAGGTCGCCGAGATGACCGCGATCTTCGGCGACGAGGTGCCCGGTCATCTCGAATTCATGCGGTTCGACGGCCAGGTCCAGTGCTCCGGCCTGCCGCTGGTGCGCTACACGACGGAGGCGCGGCTGGAGGAGATCATCCAGATCCACCAGGATCACGGTTGCCCGGTCTTCAATCCGCATCGCTACACGCTCGAGGAAGGCGGCATGAAGCGCACCGACAAGATACAGCTGGCCTTCAAGCACGAGACGGACCCGAAGGGCTTGCTCAATCCCGGCAAGATGATCGCCTGGGACAATCCAGATTTCGATTTTACTGCCGGAAAGAATTATCTCTTTCCGGGGCTTGCTGGTGTCATGGAGGGGTGATGAGGGTCCTGGTTCTGCATTCGCATCCGGTGGAATCGAGCTATGGGGCGGCCCTTTACCGGCAGACGGTCGCAAGCCTGGAGGCAGCCGGGCACACGGTCGACGGTTGCGATCTCTATGCGGAGAAATTCGACCCGGTTCTCTCGCGACACGACCGGCTGATCTACCACGACTACCCGCAGAATACCGAACTGGTTGAGCCCTATGTCCAGCGGTTACGGCAGGCCGAGGGCCTGGTTATCGTCACGCCGGTCTGGAATTTTGGCTTTCCGGCGATGCTGAAGGGCTATTTCGACCGCGTCTGGCTCCCCGGCGTCTCATTCGAGCTCGTCGACGGGCAGGTAAAGTCGCGGCTTCGGCACATTCGCAAGCTGGCAGCGGTTCTGACCTACGGCGCAACGCCGCTCCGCGCGCTGGTCGCCGGCAACCCGCCGAAGAAAATCGTCAAGCGGGTGCTGCGTGCGCAGATCAATCCGGTGAAGCCGGTGACGTTTCTGGCCCATTACGACATGAACAACTGCACGGAGCAAACCCGGGCGGCATTCATGGCAAGGGTGAAGACGGCGATGGAGCGCTTCTAGCCAGGGCGGCGCCTGTCAGTTGACCTTGGCTGCCGTCACTTCGACTTCCACCAGGAATTCCGGGCGCGTAAAGCCGCTGACGATGATCAGCGTCGAGACCGGCTTGGGGTCGAGCGTGTAGCGATCGCGGACAGCCATGTAGGGGGCGAAGTCCTCGCGGCGGGTGACGAAGCCTGAGATGCGGATAACGTCAGAAAAATCCATCCCCGCTTCCGATAAGATAGCGGCGATTGCCTGGAAGCAGAGCTCGGCCTGGGCCGTGACGCCGTCGGGGATGGTATCGTCGGCGGCGATGCCCAGCTGGCCGGATGTCACCAGCAAGGAGGCGCCGGGTGGCACCAGCAGGCCGTGATTGTAATGGCCGAAAGGGCGGCGAACCGAGGGTGGGTTGAATGTCTCGGCCATCGGGATCCCGTCTGATCTTACGCGCGGAAAACAACGGCTGGGGGGCATGACCGCTGCCGGTCACGCCCCTGTTGCATCACGCAGCAATCGCTGCATTGAGCGGCAATTCGACGTCGATTTCAAGCGTCGAGACGAATTCCGAACGCTCGATTTTCACCTGCACCTTGTCGTTGTCGAGCTGCACATGCTTGGAGATAACCGCAAGGATCTCTTCCCTGAGCAGGGTGATCAGGTCCGAGCCGGATGACGACCGTTCGTGGGCAAGAAGCAGCTGCAGCCGTTCGCGGGCGGCAGGAGCGGTTCTCTGCCTGTTGAAAAGCTTGAAAATGTTCATGCTGCTCTCCGACCGAAAAGCTTGTCGAAAATATTGCGCTTGTCGCTCGGCATTGCGATTGGCAAGGCTTCGCCGGCAAGACGGCGGGCGGCGTCGAAATAGGCCATGGCAGCGGCACTGCGGCTTTCGGCGATGGTCACGGGCGCGCCGACATTCGAGGCGCGCAGCACGTCCATGCTTTCCGGAATGATGCCGAGCAGAGGGATGGAAAGGATTTCCAGCACGTCCTCGACCTTCAGCATGTCGCCGCGCTCGGCGCGGTTGGCGTCGTAGCGGGTCAGCAGCAGGTGCTTTTCCATCCGTTCGCCGCGTTCGGCCTTGGCAGTCTTGGAATCCAGCAGGCCGATGATGCGGTCGCTGTCGCGCACCGACGAAACTTCCGGATTGGTGACGACCACGGCAACGTCGGCATGGCGCATGGCAAGCGTCGCGCCGCGCTCGATGCCGGCCGGGCTGTCGCAGATGATCCAGTCGAAATGGCGCTTCAGATCGGTGATGACGCGCTCGACGCCCTCTTCCGTCAGGTTATCCTTGTCGCGGGTCTGGGAAGCCGGCAGGAGGAACAGGTTTTCAAGCCGCTTGTCGCGGATCAGCGCCTGCGTCAGCTTGGCATCGCCCTGGATAACGTTGATGAGATCGTAGACGACCCGGCGCTCGGCGCCCATGATGAGGTCGAGATTTCTGAGGCCGACGTCGAAATCGACGACCACGACCTTCTCGTTGCGCTGCGCCAAGGCTGCCCCCAGAGCTGCAGTCGACGTGGTCTTGCCAACTCCGCCCTTGCCCGATGTTACGACGACGACTTTCCCCATCTCGCTCTCCTTATGTCCCTGCCGGCATCCGGCTTAATTGAGTTTCTCTGCCATGATCCTGTCGTCCTCGAGCCAGAGTTGCACGGCTTGCCCGTGAAGCTCTGGAGCGAGGTCCTCCGCCATCTTGTAGACGCCATCGATCGCGACCAGCTCGGCCTCGAGTTTCCGGCAGAAGATGCGCGCAGAGGCGTGTCCGACAGAGCCCGCCATGACGCGGCCTCTGAGTGTTCCGTAGATGTGCACCGACCCGCCGGCGACGATCTCGGCGCCAGAGGCGACCGAGCCGATGACGGTGACGTCGCCTTCCGGAAAGATCACCGACTGGCCGGAGCGAACCGGCTCGCGGATGACCAGCGATTGTGTCGCAGGCCGCGGCTCGGTCACTACCGGCTTGGCGGGTGCATCGGCGTCCGGCTCCTTCGAGGCAACCTCGAAGTCGGCAACGGGACGGCCGCCCTTCAGCGCCGGCGGCATGCCCGGCCCGAGGATCGAGGGACGTCCGCCCTCGATGCCCATGATGCTGACGTTGCGGCTCGAAAGTTCGGCAATCAGAGCCTTCAGCTGTGCCCGGTCTATCGGCAGGTCCGTCACGTCGAGGACGACGGGACGTCCGAGGAAAAAGCCTGCAGAGCGCGCGGCCAGATCGTCCAGCCTGATCAGCCAGTCGTCAAACGGCAGATCGGGGGATAGCATGACCGCCAGAAACGAGCGGCCTTTAATGCGAATCGAGCGAGCATCTGTTAGCAATTTGGTCATCTGCGTTAAGAATTCATTGACGATGTTTAAGGGCGATTTGGTTAACAGAGTGTTAATTTCATCCCCGTGCCCGGCGCCGGGGCACGAAATTTTCGGCAATGGTGCAAGTGTGTTGCGGGCGCCCCGGCAGCAGCAGCGGGAGCCGCTCAGGCGCGACCGTCGAGAACCGTGGCGATGCTTGCAAAATGCATTGCTTTTTCGCATCAAACGTCTGCAAGTCGTGCAATGGCGAATGATCGTGGCGCCCCCGTCACGGCTTCCTGAAATTGCGGTGGGTGGAAAGAAATGACCAGAAATATCATGTTGTTGACCGGCGCAAGCCGTGGGATCGGGCACGCGACGGTCAAATTCTTCACGGAAAAAGGCTGGCAGATCCTGACGGTATCGCGACAGTCGTCCGAGGACTGCCCCTGGCCGGCCGCGCGGGAAAGCCATATCCAGGCCGATCTGTCGGAGCTTGACCAGATCGAACGGCTTGCCGCCACGGTGCGCGAGAGGTTGCCGGAGGGTGCGTTGCATGCGCTGGTTAACAATGCCGGCATATCGCCGAAGGGGCCGGATCAGACCCGGCTCGGCGTCAGCGCGACCGATGCCCAGACGTGGACGAAGGTGATGAACGTCAATCTCATCTCGATAGCCCTACTGGCGCGCGAACTTCGTCCGGAACTGGAAAAGGCCAAGGGATCGATCGTCAACGTCACCTCCATCGCCGGCTCTCGCGTCCACCCGTTTGCGGGCGTTGCCTATGCTGCATCGAAAGCCGGGCTGGCGTCGTTGACCCGCGAGCTGGCCCATGAATTTGCACCGATGGGTATTCGCGCCAACGCTATCGCCCCCGGAGAAATCGCCACGTCGATGCTGTCCCCGGGGACAGACGACATCGTCAGACGCGATGTGCCGATGGGGCGACTGGGGTCGCCGATGGAGGTTGCAGAGACGATCCACTTCCTCTGCACCGCTGCATCCTCGTACATTAACGGTGCTGAAATCCACATCAGCGGCGGGCAGCACGTCTGAGACGCTGGCCTTTTCGCGGCACGGGCTTACATGGCAAGGACGACAGAACGGCGCCGTCCGGTCGGGATGGCGTCGGCGCCCTGAAAGGAAAAATCCATGCAGAAATTCAAGATCGCCGTGATCCGCGAGATCGAAGCCGACAGTGCCGATGAAGCGGCTTTGCTGATGTATCAGGAACTCAGCAAGGCGGCGGCACCCCTGATATATACCCTGATGGAAGGCGCGCAGGTGTCCGGGGAAATCGTTCTCGACCGCAAGGTGGCGGAGGAATTTGCCGAGATCGACCATACAGCCGATCCAGGAAACTGGTAGCGGGCTCGCAAGTCGCAAACCCGCTGACGTGTCGCTTTTAGTTAAGTGGCCCGGAGATCGCGTAATCCGGACGCTCTATCGGGACAACGACCTTCTGCGGCACCGTGAATGCGGTATCGATCGGCTTCATTGCTGTCGGGGCAAAGGCAGTTGCGGCGGTAAAGGCCGGGACCGGGCCTGTGGCTGGCAGCAGGTGATCGAATTGCGGCGATGTGATCTGCTCGGAAGCCTGCTGGTTGCCGACGTAGTTCATAGCGACTTCATAGGCCGGCAGCGGCGGCGGCGTCTCGAGCGTACCGTCCTTGGCACGCTTCTCGTAAAATGCGTTGCCGCCGGCAACGGCGACGTAGTGCATGTTGCCATACGGATATTTCAGTCCCTGCGTATGGAAGAACATCGCGCTTTCCAGCGCCGGATGCCGCTCGCCATGCAGGATGGCATCGGCGGCCGCATCGAGGGTCGGCTCGGCCTGGTCCTTGATGACGACTTTCATGACGCCGGGGGCAAACTGCTTTTCCTGGCCCACGACGCCACAAATGGTTTTCGGGTAAGCCGGCGAGGTCAGGCGATTGGCAACGACGGTGCCGACCGCCAGATAGCCATCGGGGTCGGAGGCCAGCGATTCCGCGTACATCGCCCGCTTCAGGCATTCGCGGTCTTCGCGGGTGTAATTGTAGGTCACTTTGACAGCGCCGTTGGCGGTCTTCGTGCGGGTAACTGGCTTGGTCTCGGGCTTCGGCATGGTCGTGCACCCTGCCATAGTCAGTCCGACAACAAAAATCCCCACGAAGGATTTCATCCAATCACTATGCGTCCGCAACGGCAGGTGCCTCCTGTTTGGTATGGCCCATACTTGTATCGACGCAACGTCTTAACAAAAACTTTACGTATTCCAAATTCATTTTTTCCGAGATGTCGTTTTTTGAATTTTTCTTCTGGTTCTCCGGGATTTTCGCGATCGCTGCGTTGGCTACTTTTTGGCTTAAACGAGCCGGCAGCTTCCATAATTGACGCCGTGGTGATTCGCCGTCATTCCGCCGCTGGGCTTGCAAGTGTCTGATGCAGTACGGTGTGACCGGCGACCATTGAGGTGTTCGCCGGCCACGGATGCGTCATTCTGCCATGTCGACTTCGCGTTGGCGTCCGAGCGAGCTCATCCAGGTGCCGACGTCGGGGGTCGTTGCCAGCTGCACGGCGTAGTGGCGGCGCAGCGCGGCGGTGAGCTTGCCCTCGCGGTCGAGCTGTTCGTCGGCGTAGCGGATCATCAGCGAGTTCGGCCAGGCTTGCGGGCGGATGCGGCGGAGCGTTTCGAAGACGTGATCTTCCGCCTCTTCCGGATGGGCCTGCGCCATGATCGCTACCATCGCAGCGGTCGAGCGCGATACGCCCATATGGCAATGGACCAGCAGCGAGCCGAAGGAGTTGCTTTCGGTCTCGACCAGATGGCCGAATTCGAGAATGGATTTCATGTGCGATTTTTCCGGCAGGATCATGCCGGGCTTGGGCTCGATGATATCGTGCATCTTCAAGACGAGGCGGCGGGTGCTGCCATAGGCTTCGAAATGCTCCATCTCCGGAAGCTCCGGATCCACCAGCGACAGGACATGGGTAATGCCATGCCCGGACCGCGCTGCCAGCTCGTCGATGCCGCAGATATACCGCTTGGGCAGATTCAAGGTTTTCATGCGCAGTTCCTTTGTTGTCGAGGGCGACATTCCGGACGGGTTTCATCTGTCAACGCGATAAACTTAAGACACTTTCGCGTCGTCGCCGACCCCCCAAATATCAGAAATTGAAGAATTGCTGCGACACCCTTCAAATCCCGCCCTGGAACGCTGTTACGAAGCCACAATCTGCGGCATCGGGCGAAAAGGGGGCGACGCACCAAAGAAAATCTGGCATTGATTCTGTAAGCAAATCATCCGGAAATGCGGTCGAGCCGATTGCCGTTCGTCGCTAGCCATTGCTTTTCGTTGTCCGGCCAAGTCCGGTCCTGCTGATGTCAATCACAGATATGGAATCATGACGGCACCCTATTCTCCCCTCCGCGGCGTGCTTGTCGCTTTCGCCGCCTATGCCGTTTTCGCGTTCAGCGATGCGTCGATCAAGATCCTGCACGGCGCCCTGCCCTCCTATCAGGTGACCTTCATCGGCGCGCTGTTCGGGATAGCCGCCCTGCCCTTCCTGAAGACCAAGAACGATACGTGGTCGGATATCGTCAAGACGTCGAACCGGCCGCTCTGGATGCTGCGCTTCGTCTGTGGGGCGATCGGCTCCATCTGCTCGGTTGTTGCCTTCACCAAGCTACCGATGGCCGAAGCCTTCGCGCTGCTGTTCCTGCTGCCGTCGTTCGTGACCATCCTGTCGGTAATCTTCCTGAAGGAGGACGTCCGCTGGCAGCGCTGGACGGCTGTTACCATCGGCTTTGTCGGTGTCCTCATCGTGCTGCGGCCCGGCTTCCGCGAACTGACGATCGGCCATTTCTGCGCGGCTGCCGGTGGTCTCACCGCCGCCATCTCGATCGTCATCTTCAGGGCCATGGGCCCGAGCGAGAAGCGCCTCTCGCTTTACGGCGCGGCGTTGTTCGGCGTGCTGGTGATCAGCGGCTTGCTGATGCTCACCGATCTCGCCTTGCCGACGCCGCGGCAGTGGGTGTTTCTCGCCAGCTACGGCCTTCTCGGCGCTGCCGGTAACGTGCTGCTGATGAATGCCGCCAAGATGGCGCCGGCAAGCCTTGTGGCGCCGCCGCAATATAGCCAGATGATCTGGGCGATCCTGTTCGGCTACCTGATTTTCGAAGATCACATCGATGCGCCGATGGCTGTCGGCATCGTGCTGATCATCTTCTCGGGCCTGCTAACGCTGCTGCGCGAACGCAAGCGCAAGACGTCGCTGCCGACGGCGGTGGCCTCCGCCGACAGCCAGGCCGCGCTGGTGACGCTCGAAGACCCCGGCGATCCGGCCGCAAAGGAAGTCCGCGCCGAAAACCGCTGAGACTGCCCTAGTCTGCAGTCTTGCCGAGCGTATCGGCGACATAGGCGCCGCGTTCGCCCATCGGGCGCGGCGGGCCGGTGGTCGAATCCTCGCGCGTCTGGTGTTCGAGTTCGGCGTTGATCTCGGCTCCGACGATGATGATGATGACCGAGATCCATATCCACACCATGAAGCCGATCAGCGCGCCGAGCGTGCCGTAGGTGGCGTTGTAGTCGGCAAAATGGTCGAGGTAATAGGAAAACACGAAGGACGACAGCAGCCATAGCAGCGTGCTGAAGACAGCACCCCAGCTGAGCCAGACGACCTTGGCCGGCTGTCGGCTCGGGCCGTAGTTATAAAGCAGCATGATGCCCGACATCACCAGGCCAAGGATGATCGGCCAGCGCGCCAGCCTCGTCAGCAGATCGGTCCATTCGCCGAGCCAGATGAACGAGAGGATCGCCGGAATGACGCCGATGGCAAAGATCAGTACGACGGCGAAGATCAGCAGCCCGAAGGTGAAGGCGAGCGACAGAAGGTTGAACTCGACGATTCCCCGCTTTTCTTCCTCGCCGTAAGCGACGTTCATGGCGTCGCAGAGTGCCTTGACGCCGTTATTGGCGCTCCACAGCGCGATCAGCAGGCCGGTGACGAAGCCAATGCTCAGCGTCCCCGGCTTCTGCTGGGTCAGAGCCGTCAGCTGCGACAGGATGAGATCGAAGGAGCCGCGCGGGAAGATCTGCGACAGGAAACCGATATGGGTGGCGATGGTCGTCGGATCGGACACGAAACCGTAGATCGAGACCAGCGCGCCCAGCGCCGGAAACATCGCAAGCAGCAGATAGTAGGTGACGCCCGCCGCAATCAGCGTCACCCGGTCCTCCATCACTTCCGAGACGACCCGCCAGAGGACGTCCTTCAGGCCCTTCATCGGGATCTGGCTCGGCGTCTCGGCGTCTCGCCCGCGTCCAGCCTCGCCCAACGCCGGTCCCTCGGTCAAAGCCGCCGTCCCATCCTGTTCGCCCACGCCCGTCGATCTCCCCTGTTATCCCGTCGAACTAGGGCTCTTGCGGCATTCGTCGAGTCGTCCCGGATGTTACGACTTCAGGGCGCGCTCCAGCACCCGCGACAGGCGATCAGAAAACGCCCGCGGGTCCTCGGGCTTGTCGCCGTCGAGGATGCGCGCCTGGTCGAGCAGCAACTGCACGGCATCCGTCTGGAACGCCGCGTCCTGTCCGGCAGTGCCGGCAAGCGCGGTAATCAGCGCGTGGTCCGGGTTGATTTCCAGCACCGGCTTGGCGGCGGCGTCGAGGCGGCCGGCACCCTGCAGGATTTTTTCGAGCTGCCGGTCCGGGCCATGCTCGGGGGCAACGAGGCATACGGCGCTTTCGGTCAGCCGGTCGGAGGCCCTGACATCTGAGAGTGCATCTCCGAGCGTCGTCTTGGCAAAGGCGATAAAGTCGCTGACCAGCTGCGTCGTCTCGGCCTTCGGCTGGGCTTCGCCATCGGCTTTTTTTATGTCGGCGAGATCGGCTGATCCCTGCGATACCGACTTGAAGCTCTTTCCATCGAAATCGGGTGCATTGGTCACCCAGAAGCTGTCGACGGGATCGGTGAGCAGCAGCACTTCGACGCCCCGGGCGCGGAAACCTTCGATATGCGGGGAAGCTGCCAGCTGGGCCGTATTGCCGCCGGCGAGATAGTAGATCGCCGTCTGGCCTTCCTTCATGTCCTTGACGTAGTCGGCAAGCGACCGGTATCCGTCGCCGGACGCCGTGCTCTTGAAGCGGGCCAGAGCCATCAGCTGGGCGCGGCGCTCGTAATCCTCGTAGATGCCTTCCTTCAGCACGGTGCCGAAGGCTTCCCAGACCTTGATGAAGGTGTCGTTGTCGCTTTCGGCCAGCTTCTCGAGGCTGGTGAGGATGCGGCTGGTCAGGCCCTTGCGGATGGCGGCAAGGATCGGGCTCTGCTGGATCATCTCGCGCGACACATTGAGCGGCAGGTCCGACGTATCGATCAGGCCGCGCACGAAGCGCAGGTAGCGCGGCAAAAGGTCGGCGTCGTCGGTGATGAAGACGCGCTTGACGTAAAGCTTGATGCGGCCCTTGCGGTCGGGATCGAAGAGATCGAAGGGAGGCGAGTTCGGCACGAAGGCAAGCCCGGTATATTCGTGGCGACCCTCGGCGCGGAAATGCACGGTGACGGCCGGCTCGTCGAACTGGCCGGAGAGGCCGCGATAGAAATCGGTGTATTCCTCCTTGCTGATGTCGCTCTTCTGCTTGGTCCAGAGCGCTGAGCCGTCGGCGATCTGCTTCGGCTCCTCGCCGGGCTTCTCGACGATCTCGATCGGCACCGGCACATGGCCGGACTGTTCCTTGACGATGCGCTCGACAGTCCAGCGCGAGGCGTAGGACTGGGCATCTTCCATCAGCGCCAGCGTGATCCGCGTGCCGCGCGCCGGTGCCTGCTCGAGGGGAACGGCGGTAATAGTATAGGTGCCCTTGCCGTCGGACGACCACATCCAGGCTTCATCCGATCCGGCGCGCCGCGAGATGACGTCGACGCGATCGGCAACCATGAAGGCGGAATAGAAGCCGATGCCGAACTGGCCGATCAGCTGGGCGCCGTCCTTGCCCTTGGCCGCCTCGACCATCTCCATGAAGGCGCGGGTACCGGAGCGGGCGATGGTGCCGAGCGCCTCGATCAAGTCGTCGCGGCTCATGCCGATGCCGTTATCCTCGAGCACGAAGCCGAGGTTCTCCTCGTCGAGCGTCAGCCTGATCCTCGAGGCAGGGTCGCCGGCCAGCAGTTCGGGCGCTGCTATGGCCTCGTACCGCAGCTTCTCGCAGGCGTCGGCAGCGTTCGAAATCAACTCGCGCAGGAATACGTCCTTGTCCGAGTAGATCGAGTGAACCATCAGGTGAAGAAGCCTGGATACATCGGCTTCGAAGGCGTGATTTTCCACGGGGGTCTCGGCAGCAGTCGTCATGGCAATCTCTTCAGGCGTTGTCGATGTCATTGGGGCCTCTGACTTGGCAAAGACAGCTCTCGAATTCAAGGGGGAGGACAACCCGCAAGCGAAGATATCCCCGCACGCCCGCCTCCTCCGGCCCAGCATCCGCACCATCCCGTTCACGCGACCTGTTCGGTCCGTGTCATGACAATTCTGATGGCCGGGGCACACCGAGTGCCTGATGATTTTTTAGTGAAGTGACACGCGATGTGCCCCGTTCGACAGTTTTTATCCGCAACTCCGGATCCTCTGTTTCCGACCCAGATCCCGTTGAGGGGAAAAGCTGCCGGAGTTACGCCACACAGGCATGCCGAGCCTAAGGGGCTCGAAGGGATCCACTTTCTGCGGACCCTCGAAGAAGTCGCCTGCGTAGACGGCAACCCCTCCAAGACCCGGCCCCACCTCGCCGGCAACGCGGACCGGTGTATCCGATGGCGGAACGGGGTGATTATAGATCAACCCGCAAAAGCGGGGATGAAACTATGATGCCGGCATTGTTTCCAAACGGAAATCCCAACGGTTTATCCCCATGAGGTGCTGCGAGCAGGGGCGATGGAGGGAAGCGAGAGAGGAGAGAGAGAGTGTAAGAAATCAGAAAGATCACAAAACCGGAAAGAGCCACCCCGACCTCCCTCATTCCTGTGCTTGTCACAGGAATCCAGCCGCCCAAGTCCTTGGGCGATAAACACTTTTCTCACCAACAGAGAGTCCTCTCACGGCGCAGACGCGCCGTGACTGGATTCCTGTGACGAGCACAGGAATGAGGGAGCCGGGGGCGTCAGGGCAAGGTTGGAGTTTGAAGCGTTTGGCAGTTATGGATATATTTTTCAATACCTGCTCAGTCTGTGGATCCGCGCCACACACCTATGCTTGTGACGAGCCTACACGTGCGAGGGTTACCGCTTGTGGGCGACTCCAGCGCCGTCGTGCCGGGTTTCCACCGTTCTACAGGCCGTGAAGATAGTGGGAGATGTCTTGCCAATCGGGGTTGGTGGTCTCGATCAGGTTGAGCTTCCATTGTCGGGGCCACTTTTTCATCGTTTTCTCGCGGGTGATCGCGGCTGTCAGCAGATCGTGCTCCTCGAACCAGACCAGCGTTTTCACACCGTGTCGCGAGGTGAAGCCGGGGGTCAGTTCATTCTGGTGGTCGTAAAGCCGGCCGGCCATATCCCGAGTCACGCCGATGTAAAGCGTACCGTTGCGTTTCGATGCGAGTATGTAGACGTAGCCTTTCATCGCCGTATCTTTGCGCGAGTATATCAATAGGTACAATCAAAAATTGAAGCCTGGTTACCCGCCGATATTCTTCTCCCTTCTTCTCCCATGGCCCGCTCAAACCCTCCGGCCGATGCGGTTGCGGGTTTGGGAGGGGCTTTCGGCGAACTGGGTGCGGTAGCTGCGGGAGAAGGCGGAGGCGGAGTTGAAGCCGGTGGCGGCGGCGATGTCGGCGAAGGTGGCGGGTGTCTCGATCACCTTGCGGCGGGCGGCGTTGAGGCGGAGCGCGAGGTAGTGGACGTGGGGCGCAACGCCGACGCTTTCGCGGAACAGCGTTTGCAGATGACGGGCGCTGAGCCCTGCGCGCCTGGCGAGGCGGGTGAGCGACAGGGGCTGCTCGACGGTCTCTTCCATGAGCCGCACCGCGTGAGCGACGCGGGGATCGTTCATCCCGAACGCTGCCGTCGACGGCATGACCTGCGTGTTGCTGCGGGAACCGGCCTGCTCGTAGATGAAGAGCCGGGTTACCTCCAGTGCCAGCGAATAGCCCTGCCGCCGCCGGATGATTTCGAGCATCAGGTCGACTGTTGGCAGCGAGCCGCCGGTGGTGATGCGCTTGCCGTCGATGACGAAGCGTTCGCGCACCATCCGTACCTGCGGATAGGCTGCGGCAAAATCGTCGAAATCCTCCCAATGGGTCGTGGCCGCCACGTTGTCGAGCAGGCTTGCTTCCGCCAGCAGCCATGTTCCGGATTCGATGCCGGCGATGACCGTGCGATAACGCGCGGTCTGGGACAGCTGCATCTTCAGGGCCGGCGTGGCGCTGCGCTGCCAGTTGTAGGCGCCGAGCACGAACAGCGGCGTCGTCTCCCTGGCCGGACGGAAGGCGGCGTCTACAGGGATTTGGATATTACTCGTCGTCTGCACCGGAGCGCCGTCGGGGGTGAACAATCGCCACCGGTAGATCTCGCTGCCGGCAATGCGGTTGGCGCCTCGCAGCGGCTCGATGACCGAGGCGATCAGGATCAGGTTGGTCTCCGGCAGGATCAGCAGGTCGATATCCAGCGGGGCATTCGACGAGGTCAGCATAGGGATCGCGGTCCGTTTCCGATAATGTATAATCAACTTCCGAAAATGCAAAGCAATCCTCTCTGTCATGCCGCGTAATCCGGTCAACCAATGGAGACCCCCAAATGCCTCTTGCCATGAATCGCGATGTGTTCATCACCTGTGCCGTTACCGGTGCCGGCGATACGGCTTCGAAGTCCGCCCATGTGCCGGTTACCCCGAAGCAGATCGCCGAATCCGCCATCGATGCCGCAAGGGCCGGCGCTGCCATCGTCCATTGTCATGTTCGCGATCCCGAAACCGGTGCCGGCAGCCGCCGCATCGAGCTTTATCGGGAGGTCACGGACCGCATCCGCGCCTCCGAGGTCGACGTCGTGCTGAACCTGACGGCGGGCATGGGCGGCGACATGATTTTCGGCGACGTCGAAAATCCACTGCCGCTCAATCCTGTCGGCACCGACATGGGCGGCGCCACGGACCGTGTTGCCCACGTCGCCGAGTGCCTGCCGGAAATCTGCACGCTCGACTGCGGCACGATGAATTTCTCGCTTGGCGACTACGTGATGACCAACACGCCGGGCATGCTGCGCGCCATGGCGAAGAAGATGACCGACCTCGGCGTCCGCCCGGAGATCGAGGCCTTCGACACCGGCCACCTTTGGTTTGCCAAGCAGCTGGTCGAGGAAGGCTTGATCGAGGACCCGGTGTTGATTCAGCTCTGCATGGGTATCCCGTGGGGAGCGCCCGACGATCTCAATACCTTCATGGCGATGGTCAACAACGTGCCGCCGAGCTGGACATTTTCGGCGTTCTCGATCGGCCGCAACGCCATGGCCTATCCGGCAGCCGCCATCCTTGCCGGCGGCAACGTCCGCGTCGGGCTGGAGGATAATCTCTATGTCGGCAAGGGAAAGCTCGCCACCAATGCCCAGCTGGTCGAAAAAGCCGTCACCGTCGTCGAAGGCATGGGCGGTCGCATTATCGGGCCGGACGAGGTCCGGCGGAAGCTGAAGCTGACAAAGCGGTAGCAATATGGGTCGGACGACGGAAGTTAGAGCATGGCAGGAACCACTATGACCAAAATCAATAGAGCGGCCTGCATCGGCGGTGGCGTTATCGGCGGGGGGTGGATTGCCCGGTTTCTTCTGGCCGGCATCGACGTCAAGGTGTTCGATCCGCATCCGGACGCGCAGCGGATTGTCGGCGAAGTGCTGGCCAATGCCGAGCGGGCCTATGCGATGCTGACCGGGGCGCCGCTGCCGGCGCGGGGTCAGCTGACGTTCACGGCAAGCCTCGAGGAGGCGGTTGCCGATGCGGACTGGATCCAGGAGAGCGTGCCGGAGCGGCTCGACCTCAAGCGCGGCGTGCTCAACCAGATCGATGCGGCCGCCCGGCCGGACGCGCTGATCGGCTCCTCCACCTCGGGCCTGCTGCCGAGCGAATTGCAGCGCGACATGCGCCACCCGGAACGCCTGTTCGTCGCCCATCCCTACAACCCGGTCTACCTGCTGCCGCTGGTCGAGATCGTCGGTGGCGAGAAGACCTCCGCCGAAACGATCAGGGCGGCAATGGAGCGTCTGGTGCCCATCGGCATGAAGGGCGTCCATATCGCCAAGGAGATCGAGGCGTTTGTCGGCGACCGCCTGCTGGAGGCGCTGTGGCGCGAGGCGCTGTGGCTGATCAGGGACGATATCTGCACGGTCGAAACGCTCGACGACGTCATCCGCTATTCCTTCGGCCTGCGCTGGGCGCAGATGGGGCTGTTCGAGACCTATCGCATTGCCGGGGGTGAAGCCGGCATGCGGCATTTCCTCGCGCAGTTCGGCCCGTGCCTCGCCTGGCCCTGGAGCAAGCTCACCGATGTCGTCGATCTCGACGACGCGCTGGTGGAAAAGATCGGCCGGCAATCTGACGAGCAGGCCGGCGGTCGCTCGATCCGCGAACTCGAGCGCATCCGTGACGAAAACCTCGTCGGCATCCTGCAGACGCTGAAGGGCGGCGACGGCGGCAATGGCTGGGGTGCCGGCAAGCTGCTGAAGGATTTCGAGGATGGCCTCTGGGCCGAGGGCGGCAAGCGCGATACGCTGCACGACACGGCGCGGCCGCTGACACTGGTGGAGACCAAGGTCAGCCCGGCCTGGGTCGACTATAACGGCCACATGACGGAACACCGCTATCTGCAGGTGTTCGGCGACACGTCGGATGCGCTGCTGCGGCTCGTCGGCGTCGATCTCGCCTATGTCCGGGACGGTCACAGCTACTACACCGTCGAGACCCATATCCGGCATCTCGGTGAAGCGAAACTCGGACAGCCGATCCATGCCACCTGCCAGATTCTTTTCGCCGACGACAAGCGGCTGCAGGTTTTCCACACGATCCACAACAGCGAGACGGGCGAAGCGATCGCCACCGCAGAGCAGATGCTGCTGCACGTGGACTCCAAGGCTGCCAAGGCGATGCCGGCGCCGGAAATTATCTTGAACAGAATCATGGCCATCGCCGGTGCCCATGCGACGCTGCCTCCGCCGGAGGGAGTGGGACGGCATGTCGGGCAGAAACGACAGGGGTAGAATGGGTATCGCAATCGGTGCCGCCGGCCCGGGATTCGGGCCGCGAGGCGACAGCCTGGAGATCGATGGGCGGATTGGCAGGGATGCCGGTCCGCATCGTCGCATCGGGGGTAGTTTCTGTCGCGTTCAACCGCTGCAATCGGTGGTGAACCCGCCATTACTGCAGGGTGAAACCGATGGCGGGCGGCCAGCCGATCCGCCGATACACGTCGAGGATTGCCGCGCATCCGGTCACGAAAAGATGCGGCGAATTTATCAGGGAGATCGATCAAGGGTTTGAATTGGCTGCTATCTCCGTATAGTCGTCGGCAATGGATCGGACCGGGAAGTTAACGCCGAAAACGGCAGCCGGGATACGAAGTCTAATAACAACCAGAGAAGAGGAACAGGGAATGAGCGAGTTTACGAAATATCTGACCGGTCGTGTCACCTCGGGGGGCATGAACCGCCGCGAATTCATGGGTCGCGCCATGGCCGCCGGTATCACGCTTGCCGCCGCCGACGCGATGTTTGCCACCAGCGCCATGGCGCAGACGCCGAAAAAGGGCGGCCACCTGAAGCTCGGGCTGGAGGGCGGCTCGTCGACCGACAGCATCGATCCGGCCTCGGCCACCTCGCAGGTCATGTTCGTCGCGGTACGCACCTGGGGCGACACGCTGGTCGAAACCCATCCGCAGACCCGCAAGCCACTTCCGGCACTTGCCGAATCCTGGACATCGTCGCCTGACGCCAAGATCTGGACCTTCAAGATCCGCAAGGGCGTGCAGTTCCACGATGGCAAGGAAATGACCATCGACGACGTCGTCGCCACCCTGCACCGCCATTCCGACGAGAAGTCGAAGTCCGGCGCTCTCGGCATGATGAAGTCGCTGACCAAGATCGAGAACCAGAACGGCGATCTCGTCATCACCCTCGACCAGGGCAATGCCGACATGCCGGCGCTCCTGACCGACTACCACCTCGTCATCCAGCCGAACGGCGGCATGGACAACCCGACGGCAGCGATCGGCACCGGCGCCTACAAGGTGGCCAATTTCCAGGCCGGCGTTCGCATGACCTTTGAGAAGAACCCGAACGACTGGCGCACGGATCGCGGTTATGTCGACAGCGTCGAACTGATCACCATGAACGACGCGACGGCCCGCGTCGCCGCCCTCACCTCCGGCCAGGTCCACTGCATCAACCGCATCGATCCAAAGACGGTCAACCTTCTGAAACGCGCCCCGAACGTCCAGCTTCTGACGACGGCCGGCGGCGGTCACTACGTCTTCATCATGCACTGCGACACCGCACCGTTCGACAACAACGACCTGCGTCTCGCGCTGAAATACGCCATCGACCGCGAGGAAATGGTCAAGCGCATCCTTGGCGGCTACGGTTCGCTCGGCAACGACTTCCCGATCAACAGCACCTATGCGCTGTTCCCCGATGGCATCGAGCAGCGCAAGTACGATCCGGACAAGGCGAAGTTCCACTACAAGAAGTCCGGCCATGACGGCTCGATTCTGATGCGGACCTCCGAAGTTGCCTTCCCCGGTGCCGTCGATGCGTCCGTGCTGTTCCAGCAGAGCGCCAAGAAGGCCGGCATCAACCTCGAGATCAAGCGCGAGCCGGCCGATGGCTACTGGACCAACGTCTGGAACAAGCAGCCGTTCAGCGCTTCCTACTGGGGCAGCCGCGCGACGCAGGACCAGTTCTATTCCGGCGCCTATCTGTCAACCGCCGACTGGAACGACACCCGTTTCAAGCGCCCGGATTTCGACAAGCTGCTGGTATCGGCCCGTGCCGAACTGGACGAGACCAAGCGCAAAGACCTCTATCGCCAGATGGCCATGATGGTCCGCGACGAAGGCGGCACCATCCTGCCGATGTTCAACGACTTCGTGAACGCCGGTTCGAAGAAGCTGATGAACTATGTCCAGGACATCGGCAACGACATGTCGAACGGCTATGTCGCCACCCGCGTCTGGCTCGACGCCTGAGACTGAAACCGGGCGGCCGATGCGCCGCCCGCCAGACTGGAGTGTGGATCGTGGGACGTCTCGCCCCCGATCCACCCCCTCAAGTTTCAGAAAAGCCCTATCCGTTTCAGAAAAGGCGGTCAGCCCATGTCCAATTCGATCGACACCGACGGTCTTCCCGGCCGCAGGCTGCGCGAGAAGTTTCCACTGGCGGCGCTGATCCTCGAGCGTCTCATCCTCAGCATAGTCCTGCTGTTTGCCGTCTCGCTGCTGATCTTCGTCGGCCTCCAGGCGCTGCCCGGCGATTTCGCCTCCACCTATCTCGGCCAGTCGGCGACGCCTCAGGCAATCGCCAACATCCGCGATCAGCTGGGACTCAACCTGCCGCTGCTGTCGCGCTATCTGTCGTGGCTCGGCCATGCCATGGTCGGCGACTTCGGTACCTCCTGGGCGAGCCAGAATTCGGTCAGCGAGCAGATCGGCCTCAGGCTCGGTAATTCGCTGTTTCTCGCCGGATTTGCGGCATTGATCTCCGTGCCGCTGGCCGTCGGGCTCGGCATGCTGTCGGTGCATTTCCGCAACCGGATGCCGGACAAGATCATCAACATCGTGTCGCTGGCGGCGATCTCGCTGCCTGAGTTTTTCATCGGCTACCTGCTGATCATGTTCTTCGCCGTAAAGTTCGGCGTCGCCACCTTCCCGGCCACCGTCTATGCCGAAATGAGCCTCTACGACCGGCTGCAAGCAATTGCCCTGCCGACGGCAACGCTGGTTCTCGTCGTGCTCGCCCACATGATGCGGATGACGCGGGCGGCGATCCTCTCGGTGATGTCGTCCGCATATATGGAGACGGCGGAACTGAAGGGCCTTAGCGCCTTCCGCTCCATCGTCCGGCATGCGGCGCCGAATGCGCTGGCGCCGATCATCAACGTCGTGGCGCTGAACCTTGCCTATCTCGTCGTCGGCGTTGTCGTGGTCGAGGTGGTGTTCGTCTATCCCGGCATGGGCCAGTACATGGTGGACGCCGTGACGGTGCGCGACATGCCCGTCGTCCAGGCTTGCGGCCTAATCTTCGCTGCCGTCTACATCCTCTTGAACATGGTGGCCGACATCCTTGCCATTGTCGCCAACCCCCGTCTGAGGCATCCGCGATGAGATTGAGAGAGATCCCCATCACCGCCTGGGTCGGCATGGCAGGCATCCTGCTGGCGCTGGTCTGCGCTATCTTCGCCCCGTGGATCGCCCCGCATGGCGAGACCGAGGTCGTCGGCGAGGTCTGGGCGCCGGCCGACGGGCAATTCTACTTCGGGCTCGACAATCTCGGCCGAGACATTCTCTCGCGGCTGATCTTCGGCGCCCGGACGACGCTGTCCGTGGCGCTCGGTGCGACGCTGATCTCGTTCTCGCTCGGCATCATCCTGTCGTTTACCGCAGCCGTCTCGCGCGGCGTGATCGACACCGTGCTGTCGCGCTTCAACGATCTGATGATGTCGATCCCGACGCTGATTTTCGCGCTGGTGGTTCTGGCGGTGCTGCCGCAGAACCTGGTCGTGCTGATCCTGGTCATGGCTATTCTCGACAGTACCCGCGTCTACCGTCTCGGTCGCGCGGTGGCGCTCGACGTGGCGGTGATGGAGTTCGTCGAGGCGGCAAAGCTGCGTGGCGAAGGCAAGATCTGGATCATCTTCCGCGAAATCCTGCCAAACACGCTGTCGCCGCTCCTGGCTGAATTCGGCCTGCGCTTTGCCTTCGCAATCCTGTTTCTTTCCACCCTCTCCTTCCTCGGTCTCGGCATCCAGCCGCCGACTGCAGACTGGGGCGGCATGGTGAAGGACAACAAGGACGGCATCATCTTCGGCATTTCTGCGGCGCTCCTGCCCGGCGGGGCCATCGCGGCGCTCGCCATCTGTGTCAATCTGGTGGTCGACTGGCTGTTGAAGCGGACGTCCAGCCTCAAGGGAGGACGTGGCGATGCCTGAGCTGCTTTCGGTACGCGGCCTGAAGATCGAGGCCACCAGCTATCCGCCCGGCGAGCCGCCCAAGCGCGTGACTATCGTCGACGATGTCTCTTTCGATCTCGCCAAGGGCAAGGTGCTCGGCCTCATCGGCGAATCCGGTGCGGGCAAGTCGACCATCGGCCTGTCGGCACTTGCCTACGGTCGCGGGGGCGCCGAAATCACCGGCGGGGAAGTGCTGCTCGACGGTGAGAACCTTCTGGCGCTCGGCAAATCCGGCATCCGCCGCGTGCGCGGCGCCCGCGTCTGCTACGTGGCACAATCGGCTGCGGCCGCCTTCAATCCGGCGCACCGGCTCGGCGGACAAGTCATCGAGGCCTCCGTCAAGCACGGCCTGATGACCAAGGAAGAGGCCCGGGCCCGCGCGCTCTATCTGTTCCGCGTCCTCGGCCTTCCCAACCCCGAGACGTTTGGCGAGCGCTATCCGCATCAGGTTTCCGGCGGGCAATTGCAGCGCGCCATGACCGCGATGGCACTGTGCTCCAACCCGGAGCTGATCGTCTTCGACGAGCCGACCACGGCGCTCGACGTGACGACCCAGATCGACGTGCTCGCCGCTATCAAGCACGCCATCGAGGCGACCAACACGGCGGCCCTCTACATCACCCATGACCTTGCCGTCGTTGCCCAGATTTCCGACGACATCATGGTGTTACGCAACGGCAAGACGGTGGAATACGGCACCGCCCAGCAGATCATCGAGGCGCCGCGCGAGGCCTATACTCAAGCGCTCGTCAACGTCCGCCAGGCGCTGCGGACCGAGGCTGCCGTCCAGACCGGCACGCTGCTGAAGGTCGAGAACATCACTGCCGGCTATTCCAACGGCTTCAAGGTGCTGTTCGACGTCACGCTGCATGTGCCGAAGGGCCAGACGCTGGCGATCGTCGGCGAATCCGGTTCCGGAAAGTCGACGCTGGCACGCGTCATTACCGGCCTGCTACCGCCCCAGCAGGGCAGTGTCTCGTTCGGCGATAAAATGCTGTCCCCTGCCCTGAAAGGTCGCTCGAACGACGACCTTCGACGCATCCAGCTGATCTACCAGATGGCCGACACGGCGATGAACCCGCGCCAGACGGTGCGCGATATCATCGGCCGGCCGCTGACCTTCTATTATGGCCTGCGCGGTGCGGCAAAGACAGCCCGGGTGAAAGAGCTGCTCGAGCAGATCGAGATGGGCACCGGTTTCGTCGATCGCTATCCGGCCGAACTCTCCGGCGGCCAGAAGCAGCGTGTCGCCATCGCCCGTGCGCTTGCCGCCAATCCGGAGCTGATCCTTTGCGACGAGCCGACCTCGGCGTTGGATCCGCTGGTCGCGGAAGGCATCCTAAACCTGCTGATGAAGCTGCAGGAGGAAAAGCAGCTCTCCTACATCTTCATCACCCATGACATCGCCATCGTGCGCGCCATCGCCGACAGCGTCGCAGTTATGCATCGCGGCAAGCTGGTTCGGTTCGGGCCGAAATCGACGGTCCTTTCGCCACCCTTCGACGACTACACCGACCTGTTGCTGAAATCGGTGCCGGAAATGGAGATCGGCTGGCTGGAGAAGGTCTTGACGACGCGGAAGATGGAGAGCGCGGGGAATTGAGCTATGATGCTGGTGTCTGTCGGCGCTGGCTCAAAGTCTTCCTCATACCTGTGCCCGTCACAGGTATCCAGCCACGGCGCGTCTGCGCCGTGAAAGGACAGGGCGCGGTGCTAAGATCAACTATACTCTTTGGAGGTGCAACATGCGTGAGATTGAACTTCAGAAGGCACAGGAAAAGTTGTCCGCCCTCGTTAAAGACGCATTGAAAAGCAAGCCCACCATCATCACCCGCGATGGCGAAAAGTCGGCGGTCATTCTATCCTATGATGACTATCAAAATCTTCCAGGCGTTCGGCTGAGTGCTGAGGCAGGGGTCATGCACGAGTAGCTATTGCTGGAACGAAAGACTGATACCTATCAAGTTCTTCGACATCTGATTATTGCCTTTGACTATTGCCTTGGAATTGGAATGCCATGACTGACCGCCCCTTCACCGTCATCGAAAACCAGTGGATCACGCTTGCCGACGGCACGCGGCTCGCTGCCCGTATCTGGATGCCTGACAATGCCGAGGCAGATCCGGTGCCGGCGGTGTTCGAGTTCCTGCCATATCGCAAGCGTGATGGAACCAGCCCGCGAGACGAATCCACCTATCCAGTGTTTGCGGCTGCCGGCGTTGCCGGGGTGCGCGTCGATATCCGGGGGTCGGGCGAATCCGATGGCGTCATCGATGGCGAATATACCGAGCTGGAGCTCGCCAATGCCTGCGAGCTGATCGCCTGGATTGCCGCCCAGCCGTGGTCGAACGGGTCTGTCGGCATGATGGGGATTTCCTGGGGCGGCTTCAACTGCCTGCAGGTGGCAGCCCTCAATCCGCCGGCGCTGAAGGCGGTGATCTCGATCGCCTCGACCGTCGATCGCTATAATGACGACATTCACTACAAGGACGGCTGCCATCTGTCGGCGCAGCTCTCCTGGGCAGCGACCATGCTCGCCTACCAGTCACGTGCGCCCGACCCCGAGATCGTCGGCGAGCGCTGGCGCGAGATGTGGATGGAGCGGCTGGAGAACGAGCCGTTCTTCATGGAGGAGTGGCTGCAGCACCAGCGTCGCGACGCATTCTGGCAACATGGATCGATCGGCGACGATTTCTCGGCCTTCAAGGTTCCGGCCCTTGTAATCGCCGGGTGGGCCGATGGTTACCGCAATACGCCGCTGAAAGCCGTCGAGGGACTGGGCGACAAGGCCAAGGCGCTGATCGGCCCCTGGGTTCACAAATATCCACATTTCGCCTGGCCGAAACCGCGTGCCGATTTCCATGGCGAGGCAATTGCTTGGTGGAACCGCTGGCTGCGCGGCGAGGACAACAGTATCGAAAACCTGCCGCAGGTGCGCGCTTTCATGCTCGATGCCCCGAAGCCCGCGACCCGCCGCGATGTCGATCCCGGCTTCTGGGTTTCCAAGCCCGAATGGCAGCAACCGGATATGCAGTGCTTCTATGTCGAGCAATTCGGTACGCTGATGGAAGGGATGCCGATCCCGCATGCGCCGGAGCACCCGGTCTTCCTGAAGTCGCCGCTCGACACGGGCACCGCATCCGGCGAATGGTTCACCCTCAAGCCGGATGCCGAGATGGCACTCGACCAGCGCGGCGACGATGGCGGCTCGCTGGTGTTCCAGACGCCGGTGCTGACGGAAGCCCATGACTTCCTAGGGCGCCCCGAACTGACGCTGACAGTCCGCGCTCACGCCGAGCTTGCCAATCTCTGCGCCCGCCTCGTCGATATCCATCCGGACGGTACCGCGACGCGAGTGACCTTCGGCGTTCTTAATCTCGCCCATCGTGACAGTAATGCCGAGCCGCAGCCGATGGTGCCGGGCGAGCCGACGCAGATCCGTCTGGTGCTCGATGCCTGCGGCTATCGATTCCAGGCCGGCCACCGCATCCGCCTGTCGCTGTCGACTGCCTACTGGCCGATGCTGCTGCCGCCACCCGTCGACGAAGGCGTGACCATCGATCTCGCCTCTATAGGCCTTGCGATGCCGCTGCTCGGCGAGCACCAGATGTTCGAGATGAAGCAGCCGGATAACCCCGATCCGCTGCCGAAGTATATCGAGCACAAGCCGAGCGAGACGAAGCGCCAGGTGGTGCGCGATCTCTCCGCCGGTCGCACCGATTACTGCGTTTATGAAGACACCGGCCTGTTCGAGCATCCCGGCACCGGCCTGTCGACGCGCCAGCTGCGCGACGAGGTGTGGTCGATCTCCGCCAACGATCCGTTGTCGATGAAGGGCAAATCGGTGTGGACCTGTGACATGCAGCGGCCCGGCTGGTTCGTCCGCACCGTCTCGACCGCGACGATTGCCTGCACGGCGACGGAATGGCTGATCGGCGGTTCGGTCATCGGCTACGAGGGCGAGACGAAGGTCTTCGAAAAGACCTTCGACAAGGCCGTGCCGCGCGACATGATGTGATCAGAGCGTGTCGGCAAATCGGCTGACCGCGATGCAGACTGCGCGAAAGCCTGCCTGTGCGCCGTTGCTCATATGGCGGGCCCGGAGCCAGGCATGCACCATCTGCGGCTCCTCGCGGAACCAGACCTCGACGCCGTCAGCGGCAAGCCGTCCGGCATAAAGTCTTCCGTCGTCGCGCAGCGGATCGAAATGGGCGACCGTGATGTAGGCTGGCGGCAGGCCCGCACAGGTCCGGGTTAGCAGCGGATGAGCGACAGGCTCGTCTGCAGGTGCCTTGAGGATGGCGCGATAATAGGCGACATCGGCGGTTGTCAGCCCCGGAGCGTCTGCCATCTCCTGGTAGGAGCCCGAGACGAGGTCGCCGCCGAGCGCCGGGTAGATAAGCACTTGGCCGACGATCCCATCCAGCCCTTCGTCACGTGCCCTGAGCGTCAGGCCTGCCGCGAGGTTGCCGCCGGCGCTGTCGCCGATTAGGACGACCGTCTCGCCATCGCCCAGCAGCAGCTTCAGCACCGTGAAGCAATCGTCCGTCTGCACCGGCCACACATGTTCCGGGGCCAGGCGGTAATCGACGGCAATCAGTTCGGCGCCCGCAGCGTCGGCGATCTCGGCGCAGATCGAATGATGGCTCGACAGCGAGCCGACGACATAGCCGCCGCCATGCAGATAGAGCAGTTTCGTCGACGTCCGCACGTCGGCGGGGCGATATCGACGGGTCGGGACGGTGCCAATCGGGCAATCTTCTGCCGTCATGCCGTCCGGCATTCGCCTCTCGAACTGGGCGCAGAGTGCATCGTACCAGAGACGCTGCTGGCCAATCGACGCATCGACGGCATCGGCCGGGTAGAAGCTGTCGCACAGCTGCAGGAATTCGAGGATGCCTGCCTCGCCTGGCATCGGGCGGATGGTTTCCGGCATTGTCTTCTCCCCGTTTGCAGGCGCATTTCGCCAAAAATCACGCTGTGCGATTCCCGGACTCGATAAAAACCCGTTTTTAACGTTTACCGCTTATTCATCTCTCGGAAGAGAGTGAGTTTGCGATGCGAAAATTGTTTATCGCCGCCCTTGTCGTGTTGTCCAGTTGCGCGACGGCGCCCCATCAGATCCGCAACAGCTGCGCCATTTTCGAGCAGCGCGACGGCCTTTTCAACAACTGGCGAAGGGCAGCCGACAAGGCCTCGCGCGAGTACGGGGTCCCCGTGCCGGTGCTGATGGCGACGATCTACGTCGAATCCGGTTTCCAGCCCTATGCACGGCCACCGCGCACACTATTGCTCGGTTTCATCCCATGGACGCGGCCTTCCAGCGCCTATGGTTATGCCCAGGCTCTCGATGGAACATGGTCGCGCTACCAGCGGGCGACCGGCCACTGGTCGGCCCGACGGACCAATTTTGCCGACGCGATCAATTTCATCGGCTGGTACCATGCGCAAAGCCATCTCCAGAACGGCATCGCGCTGAACGATACCTACAATCTCTACATGGCCTATTATGTCGGCCATGACGGCTACAGCCGCGGCAGCTTCCGCTCCAATGGCGAGCTGCAGCGCACCGCCCGCCGGGCCGCCGGCATCGCCTCGACCTACAACAGCCAGCTGCGCACCTGCGGCGGCTGATGGGCCGCCGTCCGCGTTTCGGCCCTGTGAAAATGGTTCTTCGTTCCTAGGTTAGGCTTATCAGCCCTTGAAGGAACACAGATGAAAATCGCAGTCCTGGACGACTATCAGAATGTAGCCCTGACGCTTGCCGACTGGTCCGATGTGACCGCGCGGGCCGAGGTCACCGTCTTCAACGATCACCTCGCCGACCGGCAGAAACTCGTCCAGCGGTTGGCGCCGTTCGATGTGATCTGCGTCATGCGCGAACGCACGCCGCTGCCGGCCGAGTTGCTGGCACAATTGCCTAACCTGAAGCTCATCGTCTCGACCGGCGCGCGTAATGCCTCGATCGATGTTGGAGCTGCAGCGGAACGCGGCATCGTCGTCAAGCACACGGGCTATGCATCGACGGCGACCGTGGAAATGACATGGGCGCTGATCCTCGGCGTTGCCCGTCACGTCGCCAGCGAGAATGCCTCTCTTCGATCCGGCGGCTGGCAGCGTTCGATCGGTTCCGATCTCAACGGCAAGACGCTCGGATTGCTCGGGCTTGGCAATGTCGGCTCGCGGGTCGCGACCATCGCCCAGGCATTCGGCATGAAGACCATCGCGTGGAGCCAGAACCTGACGGCCGATAAGGCCGAACAGTTCGGGACGACGCTGGTCTCTAAAGAGGCGCTGTTCCGGCAATCCGATTTCCTGAGCGTACATCTGGTGCTCAGCGATCGCAGTCGCGGACTGGTCGGGGCCGACGAGATTGCGCTGATGAAGCCTTCCGCCTTCCTCATCAATACCTCGCGCGGCCCTATCGTCACGGAGGCAGCGCTGATCGATGCACTCAAGCGCAAGGCCATCGCCGGTGCTGCGGTGGATGTCTTCGACGTCGAGCCGATGTTGCCGGATCATCCATTCCGGACACTGCCCAACGTCCTGGCAACCCCGCATATCGGCTACGTCTCGCAGTCGCTGTACGAGACGTTCTACGGCGATACCGTTAGCCATGTCAGCGAATGGCTGACCGCGAACGCCGGCTAGCGTTCGTGAAGGGACGGCTTGTACCGGCCCCTAATCGACCTCATCCGGTGCAAGAGGCGGCGCTATCTGCTCGAATGTGCACTGGCGCGGGTCCTTGTCCGGTCGCCAGCGCACCAGCGTCGTTCCGTGCCGGAAACGCCGGCCTGTCACCTGGTCGAAGCGGACTTCCACGACAAGCTCCGGCCGCAGGGGCTGCCACGCTGCGCTGCGCTCGGTCGTCCAGCGGCTGGGGCCGCCCGGCGCCTTGCCGGCAAAACCTGGTGGTGCCTGCAGCGCCTCGAGCTGTTTTGTGAGATCCGGTCGTTCCTCGTCCGAAATTGTCGAGGTGTAGCCGACGTGATCGAGCTTGCCGTCCTCGTTGTAGAGGCCGAGCAGAAGCGAGCCGACTTCGGCGCTGTTGCTCTCGTAGCGGAAGCCGCCGATGACGCAGTCGGCGGTGCGCAGGCGTTTCACCTTCAGCATCGCGCGGATGCCCGGCTCGTAGGCGCCGTCTCGGCGTTTGGCGACGACGCCGTCGGTGGCGCTATTTCCCGACGACGAAAGCCAGCGCTCAGCCTGGGTAAGGTCGGTCGTGAAGGGCGACAGTACCATCTGTCGCGGACGGGGGTTCTGCTTTGCGAAGCTTTCGAGTGCGCTACGGCGCTCGGACATCGGCAGGTCGACCAGCGGCATCCCGTCCGAAGACAGCAGCATGTCGAACATGACGAGGCGAGCCGGCGTGGCGGCGGCGAGCTTTCGAATGCGGCTTTCCGCCGGATGAAGGCGCATCTGCAGCGCCTCGAACGAGAGGTGACCGTCGATTTCGATCACCAACTCGCTGTCGATGATAAATCTCTCGGCCGGAATCTCGGCCAATAGTGCGAGAACCTCGGGAAAGTAGCGTCCGAGCGGTTTGCCGGATTTCGCATGAAGCGCGACTTCCTCGCCATTTTTGAACGCGAGGCAGCGGAAGCCATCCCACTTCGGTTCGTATTGCCAGCCATCGCCCTGCGGCAACGCCTCGGCGGAGCGCGCCTCCATCGGTGATGTATCGAGCGCGATGCCGAGCAGGTCTCCCTTGCTGACATCAGCCTTTTTGCCTTTCCGGCCTGCCTTCACCGCCATCAGGCCGCGTCCGCGCGCGATTTTGCGAGGCGCTTTACCGCCGGGGCGAGTGGGCGGGCGCCGTCGTTGTAGTCTTCCCAGGCCGAGCTCTTCTTCAGCAGGGCGGGCACGGTGCGGATTGTGAAGCCTTTCGGGTCGAGGTCGGACTTGACCTGCGACCAAAGGATCGGCATCGACACCGTCGCGCCCGGTCTCGCGCGTGTCGAAAGCGGGGCGACTGCCGTCGCCATGCGGTCGTTGCGCAGGTAATCGAGGAAGATGCGTCCGTTGCGAAGCTTCTTTGCCATGTTGACGACGTAGCGGTCAGGGGCGTCATGGGCCGTCTGAAGACAGAGGTCGTGGGCAAACGTCTTCGCCTCCTGCCATGTCAGCGCCGTCTTGCCTTCCGACAGAGGTGTGACGACGTGCAGGCCCTTGCCGCCGGTGGTCTTGCAGAAGCTGACAAGGCCTAGCTCCTCGAGCCGGTCGCGCAACTCGCGCGCAGCCTCGACTACGGTCGAGAATGGCACGTCAGGGCCGGGATCGAGGTCGAATACCAGTCTTCCGGGCACTTCGGGTTTTTTCGGCAGGCAATTCCAGGGATGCAGCTCGAGCGCCGCGACTTGCGCCACCGCGGCAAGGCCTTCGATGCGGTCGATTTCGAGATAGGGCTTGCGATCGCCTGATACGGTGACAAGATCCAGCAGGTTCGATGTGCTCTGCATTGCATGCCTCTGGAAGAACTGCTCGCCGCCGATGCCGTCGGGCGCCCGGATTATCGAGCACGGCCGACCGGCAATGTGGTCCATCATCCATGGACCGACCGCCTCCAGATACTGGGCAAGATCCAGCTTGGTGACCGGCTCGCCGTCGCCGGCGTCAGGCCACATGGCCTTGTCTGGATGGGAGATCGCCACGCCCATGACCGACGCCCGGGCTGCTGCGCCCCGCCGGGTTGCGTGGACTTTCTCTTCCGGATGCGGCACCTCTACCTTTACAGGCGATGCAGGCTTTTCGGCCTCGACCTCGGATGCGGGCTTGTCGTCGCGCAGGCCCTTGAACGCCGCCTGTCGAACCTGCCCGTCATTCGTCCAGCCGGCGAATTCGATCTCGGCGACGAGCTCCGGCCTTGCCCAGACAATGCTCGCATCCTTGCGCGGGGCACCGATGCCGGTGAATGGCGATTTGTCAGCTTTGACGGCTTCCAGTCTTGGTTCGAGCGTCTTGAGTTTCGCCTCGCCATATCCGGTGCCTACTCGGCCGACATAGACGAAATGATCGCCTCTGTAGACGCCAACCAGCAGCGAACGGAACCGTCCGTTGGTCGTTGCCCATCCGCCGACCACCACCTCGTGGCCGGCGCGGCATTTCGACTTCGACCACGAGGCGCTACGGCCGGAATGGTAGGGAGCGTCGAGCTTCTTCGAGATGATGCCTTCAAGGGAAAGCTGGCAGGCGGAGCGCAGCACCGCGTCGCCACCGGTGTCGAAATGCTCGACAAACCGGATGCGGGCATCGGGCTTTGCTTTGTCCAAGATCTTCTGCAGGCGAATCTTGCGCTCGGAAAGAGGTTGTTCGCGCACGTCCTCCCCGCCATCGAACAGCAGATCGAAGGCGAAGAAAACGAGATCCTCAGTCTTTCCCTCTGAAAGGGCTGCCTGCAGGGCGGCAAAGTCCGGCGCGCCATGGCTGTCGAGCGCGGCGATTTCCCCGTCGATGATGCCATCGGGCAGAGCCTCTGCGGCGCGGGCAATCGCGCTGAACTTGTCCGTCCAGTCGAGGCCCTTGCGGGTCTTCAGGCTGACGCTACCGCCCACTATCCGCATCTGGATGCGGTAACCATCGAACTTGATTTCGTGTACCCAGCCCTTACCGGACGGTGGCCGTGCGCCCGTGTCACAAAGCTGCGGCGGTATGAAATCCGGCATTGCCGAGCTGCTTTCCTTTGCGCCGGCTTTGCCCTTGACCTCGGCCTTGGCTGACTTGCGCGTTGGCTCTTTGGTAGCGCGTTCTTCTGCAGCCAGTCCCTCGCTGGTGTCCCAGACAGCGCCGGCGGACGAAGTGCTCTTAGCAAGCATGAAAGGTTTGGGGGCCTTTCCCTTGCCTGCGGCAATCGTTTCCAACGAGCGGCCGGACGCGACGGAGCTATCCTTCTCGAGAATTTTCTCGCCGCCGGTGTCCACGGCATGATCGTCATGATGCTTGATCAGCAGCCAGTTGGTTCGCTTGCCGCCGTTCCGGTCGTGCTTCATGCGGACAAGCACAAAGCTGCCATGCAGCTTTTCGCCCTCGAGACTGAATTTGAAATCGCCGTCTTCAAGCGCTCTTTCCGGGGTCTTGCTGCCTTCCGGCTCCCAGTATCCGCGGTCCCACAGCAGCACCGTGCCGCCGCCATACTGGCCTTTCGGAATTGTACCTTCGAAGTCGCCGTAGTCGAGCGGATGGTCCTCGACCTCGACGGCAAGGCGCTTGTCGCCGGGATCGAGAGACGGACCCTTGGTGACTGCCCAGGACTTGAAGACGCCGTCGAGTTCCAGGCGCAGGTCATAGTGAAGCCTCGTCGCGTCGTGCTTTTGGATGACGAACCGCCTTCTGTTCGAGGCAGCAATCTCCGTTTCGCCGCTCGGCTCCTGCGTTTTCTTGAAATCTCGCTTGGCGCGATAGGTCTTGAGATTTTCGTCGCCGACCATGGGTGTCTCCAGAGTTCCGTCATCGACACAACGCAGGCGCGTGGCCTTTGTTCTGTGCCCGGATTCACTTTCGCCCCCTGCGCCGGAGTCTGGCGCGAGGGAGACGAAAGGATTGCGGGCGGATCAGCGGTGGCGGTTGACGCCGTGTACGGCCAGTGCCAGGAGATATCCCATGCCGGCTGCGGTCAGAACGCTGAGGACCGGGTGCAGCCTGACGGTCTCGTCGACCACCGCCTCTACCGCATTCGCGTTTGACTTGAGCTTGGTGCGCGCCGCATCTGTCATATCGGCTATGGAAGTCGACAGGCTGGCGACCTCGGCCTTTAGCGCTTCAACCTGGTCGGCGACGGTATCTGAAAAGTCCGACTTCGGCTGCGCCAGGGCTTCATCGACGAGCGGCGCGTCGGAGGGCTCGATGATGCCTAGCGGCGTAGCGGGTTTCGGTGTGAATTCTTCGGCCATGATGTCCTCCTGAGGTTGAAAAGCAGCAACCAGTCAGGATGGGATATGTTCCCATGGTTAGGAGCGTGATGGTTTCGGTTCGCGCATATGTAGGCACAGCTCATAACTTCGATCGCAAGCCACGGAGCAGCGGAAGCTTCTGGACGTCTGCGCCGGCTTTGGGGATCAGGACTTCGGCTTGTGCTCGGCTTCGATAGCCGCGTCATGATACCAGCTGCCGCCATAGGCAGCATCCGCATACGCACCTTCGGAAAACCGATTGAGCTTTCGATCGAGCAATACGACGGTCGCGTCACCACCGAGGTCGCGTCGGACCTTACGGGTGATGATGGGAAACTGGTAGATCGTTGCCGTTTCTGCGTGTGTGTTTGCCATTGATGTCTATCTTTCGTTTCCCCGTGGAGATCACGACTCCCGGCATTCTCAATGTAACATGTCTGCCTGCCATTTGCTCGAAATGATTAAAAAGAAATCATTATGTTGAATATGTAGGCAATTCGCCGTTTTCCGCAAGGGAAATCGTGGTGATATTGTGGCGTAAATTTACGCTGACAGATCATTGTCAGCGTTGTGCCGGCCTATGCCGTGAGCGAAGCGAACCGGAAGATGCGCTTCCATGCGGAAAAGGCCGCAGATGTCGCCACCAGCGCAGCGCGCTGGCCTCTTTAATATGTGAATTTTAGAATATTCTGGTTAAAGAAGTGTGCCAACCGCTGGAAGATGGCGTTGCGAAGGGGTTGGCGCAGAAACTGGCATAGCAAATGCATGTCTCTTGGCAAACGTGGACGGCCACGATCCGAGGCCGCCGACGCCGATAGACTTTACTGACCTTAGCTTCGTAAACCTATGAGAGGTTCGCCATGACGAAATATAAACTCGAGTACATCTGGCTCGACGGTTACACGCCGGTTCCCAATCTGCGCGGCAAGACGCAGATCAAGGAATTCGCCGCATTCCCAACTCTCGAGGAACTGCCTCTCTGGGGTTTCGACGGATCGTCGACGATGCAGGCCGAAGGCCGCAGCTCCGATTGCGTGCTGAAGCCCGTTGCCGTTTTTCCGGACAGTGAGCGCTTGAACGGCGTTCTCGTCATGTGCGAAGTCATGATGCCGGACGGCGTCACGCCGCATCCTAGCAATTCCCGCGCTACCATCCTCGACGATGCCGGCGCCTGGTTCGGCTTCGAGCAGGAATACTTCTTCTACGAGAACGGCCGTCCGCTGGGCTTCCCAGAAGCCGGCTATCCTGCTCCGCAGGGTCCTTACTACACGGGCGTCGGCTATTCGAACGTTGGCAGCATCGCGCGCCAGATCGTCGAAGAGCACCTCGACATCTGCCTTGCAGCCGGTATCAACCACGAAGGCATCAACGCCGAAGTGGCGAAGGGTCAGTGGGAATTCCAGATCTTCGGCAAGGGCTCCAAGCGCGCCGCCGACGAAATGTGGATAGCCCGCTACCTGCTGCAGCGCCTGACCGAAAAGTACGGCGTCGATATCGAATATCACTGCAAGCCGCTCGGCGACACAGACTGGAACGGCTCGGGCATGCACGCCAACTTCTCGACCGCCTACATGCGCGAAGTCGGCGGCAAGGCCTATTTCGAAGCCCTGATGGCAGCCTTCGAAAAGAACCTGATGGACCACATCAATGTCTACGGTCCTGACAACGACAAGCGCCTCACCGGCAAGCACGAAACTGCTCCGTGGAACAAGTTCTCCTACGGCGTTGCCGACCGTGGTGCATCGATCCGCGTGCCGCACTCGTTCATCAAGAACGACTACAAGGGCTACCTCGAAGATCGCCGCCCGAACTCGCAGGGCGACCCCTACCAGATCGCTTCGCAGATCCTGAAGACCATTGCAGAAGTTCCGACCGAAGGCAGCGTCTCCGCCGCCGCATAAGGTTAGTCTGTTGCGTCATCGATGGGCCGCCTCCTGAAAGGGTCGCGGCCCATTTTTTTGTTTATTGGCGGTACAAGGCGAACTGGTCGCGTCCTGCCGATTTCGCCCGGTACAGTGCGTCGTCGACATTCTTCAGAAGCGTCTGCCGATCATTGCCGGCCTCCGGTGCCACGGCCGCTCCGACGCTGACGCTGACGCGGATCATTTCCCCCTCGATCACAAAAGGCTCGCGGAAGGCCCCGACCACCCGTTCCGCCAATGCGGCTGTTGCTCTGGGGCTGCCGAGTTCCGGAGAGAAGATGGCAAACTCGTCGCCGCCCATGCGCACGGCGATGTCGCTCGAGCGGATGACTGCGCGGATGCGCTCCGCCCCCTGGCGCAGGATATCGTCGCCGCCGTGATGGCCGAGCCGGTCATTGATCGCCTTGAACCCGTCAAGGTCGATATAGAGCGCTCCGAACGGGCGGTCGGATTCGAGGGCCTTTGTCAAAGCGCTATCGACGAAGGCCGGCAGCGCCGATCGGTTGAAGAAACCGGTGAGCGGGTCCGTCATCGCCGCCGTGCGGAGATCCTGCTCGGTGAGCGACATGACGATATTCGACTTTTGCAGCCGCAACAGAGCGCTGGCGACCACCGCAAAGTTTCGCAATGTCTCGATCTGCAAGACGTCGAGCTCGCGCGGATGGGTGTCGAGAATACAGAATGCGCCCACTGCCAACCCCGGATCGAGCTCGACCGGTGCTCCTGCATAAAAGCGGAAAAAGGGATCGCCGTCGACGAAGGGGAGATGCCTGAGCTCGGGATCTTCCTTCAGATCGGGGACGACGAGCAGGTCGTTGCCGTAGACGACCCGTGTGCAGATCGACTGGTCGCGGCCGCAATCGCCGAGCACCAGGCCCGCCTGACCGGCTATGCGAAGCCAGTCCTCCTCTACGATGTTGATGGCCGCAAAGGCAGTTCCGAAAACATTGCGGGCAAGTCCTGCCAGAGCTTCCATTTCGGTGGTCGCGCCACCGCGTGCAGAACTCAGGGAACGGACGGCAATCAGCCGTTCCGCCTCGTTGTCTGGCTTCAGCCCAAGTCCTTGCACCCTTTCCTCCACCGCTTTTCGCCTGCTTTAGACATAAGGCAGATATCATGGAAAGGTAGAGGGCGCGGTTGTGCCATTCCGGTTACCTCGCCAAGAGACCGTTAACCAACTGCGCGTAAACAGGGAGCAGTAAACGAGGGTTTTGAGTCGCATGGCGTCGAAGTTGAGTGAACTGCTGAGTGTCGTTGGCAATGGCAATATCGTGGTGTTTCCGGTGGCAAGTCGTGCGGGTGATATCGAGCGTTGTGCGCGTGAACTGGACGACAAGCATGGCACCGACGCTGTCGATTACTGGAAAACTGAATGCCGAAGGTTGGCCGCGCAGCTGACGGCGGTGGGTCTTTCCGAGGATGACGTCCGCCGCCAGGTGATGCTGTTCCAGGACGAGGTACAGGCCGAGCTCGTGCGGCGCCACCAAGATCGCCAGCACGTCGAGGCGCCGGCCGAAAAGCAGGGCTGATCTCGCCTGAGAGTTTAACGTGTCGTCGAGCCGGTGGTCGACAGCAACGGGTACGATGCTGTAGCCTTGGGGTCGGCAGTTGGCATCAGCCTCCGCTACAGTCGAGAAATTACCATGAGCCTGATCTACGTCCTGAACGGCCCCAACTTGAACCTGCTCGGCAAGCGCCAGCCGGAGGTCTATGGCCATGAGACCCTGTCGATGGTGGAAGCCGATTGCCACCGGGTGGCGCAGGAGTTCGGCCATACGATCCGCTTCGAGCAGAGCAACCGGGAATACGAGATTATCGACTGGATCCATGCGGCCCGCGACGAGGCGGCTGCCATCGTCATCAATCCGGCCGCATTCACCCACACGTCAGTTGCCATCCTCGACGCGCTGAACGCCTTTGACGGCCTGGTGATCGAAGTGCACATTTCGAATGTTCACAAGCGCGAGGAATTTCGGCACCATAGCTTCGTGTCGAGCCGCGCAGACGGCGTTATTGCCGGTCTCGGTACGGAAGGCTATCAACTGGCCATCCGCAGGATCAGCTCGCTGCTGAAGACCTAGTGTCTTGCTGCAGCAAACCTGAAAAAGCCAGCCGACTTTAAATCAGCCCGCCTTGAGTTCCTCTGCCTTGACCTCTGGGGCGTCGAAGATTTCCTCGAGCAGCGCCAGGACCTTGCGAACACTTTCCGAATTGACGGTGTAGTAGACCGTCTGCGCATCGCGGCGGGTCTTCACCATGTGGGCCGAGCGAAGCTTCGCGAGGTGCTGCGACAGCGCCGACTGGCTAAGCCCGATCATATCGGCCAATGCGCCGACCGGCATTTCGCCCCGCGTCAGGATATCGAGAACACGCAGCCGCTGCTCGTTGGCCATAGCGCTCAGGAACGTTGACTTTTGCTCGAAGATAGGGTTTTCCAAAATGAAATTCCTTGAAAATTTGTTTAAAAATTAGCATCCGGACCTAATAAAGTCCAATCTAAAATGTCGGACTGATTAACGTGAGCGCATTTAACCACTTTTACGCGTGCTAATTGTGTACTCTACCCCAGAACCATGCCGCTTGTCTCCCGTTGGCCCTGCTGGGGAGGCGATCTCGGCAGATATTTTTGGGACATCTCTCATACAGGCTTGAAGGCATTTGGCCCAACAGACCTTTTTGCCCGAGGTTGTCCGACCAGCTTTCCTCGAAAAATGGGAACCTATCCAATAGGTCGTCGTTCGATTTTCAGGCTCCACCGCCTGAACCTTCGAAAGGACCTCCCCATGCGCGCACTCTGCTGGCACGGCAAAGAAGACATCCGTTGCGACACTGTTCCGGATCCGAAAATTCTCCATTCCCGCGATGCAATCATCAAGGTCACAAGCTGCGCCATCTGCGGCTCTGATCTCCATCTCATGGGCGGCTTTGCGCCCGGCATGAAGTCGGGCGACGTGATGGGCCACGAGACTATGGGAGAAGTGGTCGAAGTCGGCTCGGACAACAAAAAGCTCAAAGTGGGCGACAGGATCGTCGTGCCATTCACCATCGGCTGCGGTGAATGCCGCATGTGCCAGTCGGGCATGTGGTCGCTGTGCGAACGCTCCAATCCTGCTGGCGCCGAACAGGCCAAGCAGATGGGCTATGCCACTGCCGGCCTTTTCGGCTTCTCTCATCTCTATGGCGGGTTCCCGGGCGGCCAGGCCGAATACCTCCGCGTTCCCTATGCCGATGTCGGGCCGATCAAGGTGCCGGAAGGTCTCTCCGACGAACAGGTGCTCTTCCTGTCGGATATCTTCCCGACGGGCTACCAGGCGGCCGAGAACTGCAACATCCAGCGCGGTGACACCGTTGCCGTCTTCGGCTGCGGACCGGTCGGCCTGTTCGCCATCAAGTCGGCTTTCATGCTCGGTGCCGAGCGCGTTATCGCTATCGACACCGTTCCGGAACGCCTGGCGCTGGCTCGCCAGTCAGGCGCCGAGACGCTCGATTATGCGGCAGGTAACCTCCAGCAGCGCATCGTCGAAATGACCAACGGCAAGGGACCGGATTCGGTCATCGAAGCCGTCGGCATGGAAAGCCATGGCGAAGGCGGAATCATGGAAACCCTGCAGACCGACCTCACTTCGATGGAGCGGCCCTATGCACTGCAGCAGGCAATCATGGCCTGCCGTCCCGGGGGCACGGTGTCGCTGCCCGGCGTCTTCGTCGGCGCGGCTGTTCCGGTTGCGCTCGGTGCGGCGTTCGGCAAGGCGCTCACCTTCAAGATGGGCCAGACTCATGTCCAGCGCCATCTCGAGCCGTTGATGAAGCGCATCCTCGAGGGTGAGATCGATCCGTCGTTCATTATCACCCATCGCATCGGCCTCGAAGACGGTCCGGAAGCCTACAAGACCTTCCGCGACAAGAAAGATGGCTGCGTCAAGGTGGTCATCCACCCTAATGCCTGACCGATTTTCACAGGGCGGCCCTTGCTTGGGGTCGCCCTGCCCCTTTAAACCTCGGAGATAGTCTTTTCCGGGGATGCCCATGCCACTCGACGTCGTCATCGCCAATGCCCGCCTGCCCGGCGAACCGACGCCCGTGGACGTCGGTGTCGCCAACGGCCTGATCGCCGCGATCGCTCCCTCCCTCACATTCGAAGGCCCTGTCGAAAATGCCAGCGGCGGATATCTCTGCAGCGGGTTCGTCGACAGCCACATCCATCTCGACAAGGCCGGCATCCTCGGTAGATGCACCATCTGCGAGGGGACGCTTGCCGAAGCAGTGCGGGAAACGGCGCGGGCGAAAGCCGGCTTTACCGTCGAGGACGTCTATGCCCGCGCAGCCATCGTGCTGGAGCGCGCTATCCTGCAGGGAACGACCCTTCTGCGCACTTTTGTCGAGATCGACCCTCGCGCCGGGTTTCGCTCTTTCGATGCTATCCGCCAGCTGAAAGCGGACTATGCATGGGCCATCGATATCGAGATCTGCGCCTTTGCGCAGGAGGGGCTGACACAGGAGCCGGAAACCGAGGCTATGCTGGCGCAGGCGCTTGCCGACGGCGCTGATCTGGTCGGTGGCTGTCCCTACACCGATCCCGACCCCACGGAGCATATCCGCCGTATCTTCGATCTCGCGGAGCGTTTCGGCACAGCGGTGGACTTCCACCTCGATTTCGATCTGGACCCGGAGAACTCCAACCTTCCCTCGGTGATTTCAGAGACGATGGCGCGCGGTTACAGTGGGCGGGTCTCGGTCGGCCATGTGACCAAGCTTTCGGCAATGCCGCCGCAGGCGGTTTCCGAGATCGGTAGCCGGCTAGCCGACGCCGGTGTGGCAGTGACGGTGCTGCCGTCAACAGACCTCTTCCTGACCGGCCGCGACCGGGATCATCTGGTGCCGCGCGGCGTCGCCCCGGCGCTGGATCTGTCAACGCTCGGCGTGGTGACATCGATCGCCACCAACAATGTCATGAACCCTTTCACCCCCTATGGCGATGCGTCGCTGATCCGTATGGCCAATCTCTACGCCAATGTGGCGCAGGTTTCGCTCGATGCGGACATGCTGGGCGTCTTTGCAATGGTCACCGACGGCGCTGCGCGGTTGATGGGGCGGGAGCGTCATATAAAAATCGGCGCGCCGGCCGACATGATCCTCATCGATGGTAACGATCCGGCTGAGATCGTTCGCGAAATCAGGCCGGTACTGGCTGGCTGGAAAGGCGGCCGCAAGACTTTCGAGCGGCCGCGCGGACGGCTGATCAGGCCTTGACCTCCGCTCAAAGCACGCCCCAGCCTCGGTAGCGCCCGCGCCCGGTCATTTCGCGGATGCCGAGATCGGCGACAAGGTTGAGGGCGCCGCGCGGGGTAATACCGGCATGGCGGGCGACCATGCCGGCTGAGACGATCGGTCGCGACAGTACGAGGTCGATGGTTGCCGGCAGGCTGCTGTTGGAGCGGCGATCCTTGAGCCGTCGTTCCATCTGCGTCCTTGCCAGCGTCAGCCGGTCCAGTTCCTTCAGCCCCGCCTCGGCCGCCTCCGCCATCGCCTCGAGAAAAGCGGTCAGCCGCGTGAGGCGGTCGGGTGCGCGCCGTCGCTCGAAGCGGATGGCCTTCATCCCGACATTGAGGCAGAACAGGTGGGAGGTCACCTTGCCGCGCGACCGGAGATAGCTGGCCGTCAGAAGCCCCCCAAGCCAGTGCTGCCGACGCAGCGGCTCAAGGCGTTCCCAGGCATCGTAAAGCACCGCTGCGCCCAGTGCAGGCGGCATCCCGTCTGCATCACCGATCACGGAACGCCATTCGCGCAGGCGCTCGCTTTCATCCCATTCATCGTCGTGGATCAGGCCCAGCGGATCGTCATCTACGGCTGCCTTGGTTTCCGGCGCGCGGCCTTTGGTCTCCTCCAGAAGCCGGTCCGAGCGGGCCAGCACCGCATCGATCGCTGCCATCTCCAGGCTGAAGGCATCTTCGGCCCCGGTCTCCGACTCGGGATCGGCGGTCGCAGTCGAAGCTTCGCTGCCGCCCGTCTCGCCCGATCCGCGCAAGGCTGCAATGCCGGCTGGATCGAGCCCCCAGCCGGGCTCCGCCTGCCACAGCCGGCGCCGCGTGCGGAGCAGCGCGTGGGCGATGGTCAGTTCATGGGTCGGCGTGCGGGCATCCATATGGGCGTCGTGCAGCACGAGATCCTCGACATGCACCAGTTCACCGCCAACCCAGAGAGCCGCGACGGCATCGAAGAAATGGCCGCGCTCGCGAAATCCGTCGCCGATGGCGTGGCGCAGCACCCGTTCGTCCAGCCGGGCCAACCGGTCTTCGGCATGAATGATGGCCGGAAGGAGGGCGGACATCTGTGCCGCAGAAAGCTCATATCGCATTGGAATCATTTCGCACGTGTCGATTGCCTGAAGCTAACACACGAGCTGGCTTCCAGGTAGTTGCCGGTCTCGTTTGTCCAATGCAAAGAAACTGCTTGACCCTCCAGTCGCTGGAAGGTTCATAAAGCGAAACCTCAACGGGGTTTGGAGTACTGCCATGGCATCGAACGCCCACCATCACGACGCGCATCATGGTCACTCCCATGCCTCCGGCAATGGCATGCAGCCCGTCACCCGCGATCCCGTCTGCGGCATGATCGTCGATCCCGATGCGGGTAAGCCGCATCTGGCTTACGAAGGCCGCACATACCATTTCTGCTGCAACGGATGCCGGACGAAATTCGAGGCTGACCCGGGTGCATTCCTGACGGCCCGAGACCCTGTTTGCGGCATGTCTGTCGACCGGGCGACGGCGGCGCATTTCCTGCGGCACGAGGGCGCGAAACACTATTTCTGCTCGGCCGGTTGCCAGGCGAAGTTCGAAGCCAACCCGGCAGCCTATGTCGATGGAGCGGCCCCTGCCGCTTCGGCAATGCCTGCGGGCACCCAGTACACCTGCCCGATGCACCCCGAAATCGTCAGCGACAAGCCCGGCGATTGCCCGAAATGCGGCATGGCGCTGGAGCCGATGGGCGTTCCGGCCGCAGACGAAGGCCCGAACCCGGAGCTTGCCGACTTCATGCGCCGGCTCTTTGTGAGTGTGGTCCTTGCTGTGCCATTACTTGTTCTCGGTATGGGGCCGATGGTCGGCCTGCCTTTCGACACCCTGATCGGCGAGCGCCTGACTGGCTGGATCGAGCTTCTGCTGGCAACGCCGGTGGTGGTCTGGGCTGCCCTGCCCTTTTTCCGCCGGGCCTGGAATTCGGTGCTCAACCGCAGCCCGAACATGTGGACCCTGATCGGTCTCGGCGTCGGCGCCGCTTATCTCTATAGCGTCGTCGCCCTGCTGGCGCCCGATCTTTTTCCGATGGCCATGACGGCCCATGGCACCGGCGTGCCGGTCTATTTCGAGGCTGCGGCCGTCGTCGTGGCGCTGGTGTTTGTCGGCCAGGTGCTCGAACTCAAGGCACGCGAACAGACCGGCTCTGCCATCCGCGCCCTGATGGCCCTCGCGCCTGACACGGCACAGCGGGTCGGGCCAGATGGCACGGACCAGACGGTGGCGCTCGATCTGGTGCGCCTCGGTGATCGCCTGCGGCTGCGTCCCGGCGAACGGGTGCCGGTCGATGGCACGGTTGCCGAAGGCAGCTCGACGGTCGATGAATCAATGATCTCGGGCGAGGCCCTGCCCGTCGAAAAGCAGGTTGGCGCAATGCTCACCGGCGGCACCATCAACGGTAACGGCACCATGGTGATGGTGGCCGAGAAGATCGGCGCCGATACGACGCTGTCGCGCATCGTCGGCATGGTGGCGCTGGCGCAGCGCACGCGAGCGCCGGTGCAGGGCATGGTCGATCGGGTCTCGGCGGTCTTTGTGCCGACTGTCGTACTGGCCGCTTTTTTCACCTTCGGCATCTGGATGACGGTCGGACCGGAACCTCGGCTTGCCCATGCGCTGATGGCGGCGGTTGCGGTACTGATCATCGCCTGCCCTTGCGCTCTGGGTCTGGCGACGCCGATGTCGGTGATGATCGCCACCGGCCGTGGCGCGCGCGAGGGGGTGCTCATCCGTGATGCCGAAGCGCTGGAGCGCTTTGCCGGCGTCGATACGCTGGTGATCGACAAGACGGGCACACTGACCGAGGGCAAGCCCGAGCTCACGGATATCATCGCCGTCGAGGGTATGACGGAGGACCGGCTGTTGCAGCTCGCTGCCGGTCTCGAACAGGGCTCCGAGCATCCACTGGCAGCAGCCATCCTCGAGGCCGCGAAGCGACGGGGCATCGCTGCGGCCGCCGTTGCCGACTTCAAGGCGACAACAGGCATGGGCATTGGCGGCATCATCGAGGCAACATCCGCTGGCCTCGGCAATGGGGCTATGATGGAGGCGCTGGGCGCCGATCCGGCACCGCTCCGCGACCGGGCAGAGAGCCTGCGCCGCGACGGCAGGACTGTGGTTTTCCTCGCCATCGACGGCAAGCTCGCCGGCCTGCTCGCTGTGGCCGACCGGATGAAGCCGACGGCCGGAGCAGCGATTGCTGCCCTGCACCGGAGCGGCCTGAAAATCATCATGGCGACGGGTGATGCGGCGGCGACGGCCGAGGCGGTCGCCCGGCAGTTGGGCATCGACGAGGTTCATGCCGGGCTGTTGCCGGAGGGCAAGAAGGCGCTGGTCGATGCGCTGCATTCCGCAGGCGCCCGGGTGGCGATGGCGGGCGACGGTATCAACGATGCGCCGGCGCTGGCCGCAGCCGATGTCGGCATTGCCATGGGCACCGGCGCAGATGTGGCGATGGAGAGCGCCGGCATCACGCTGGTGAAGGGCGATCTTGGCGGCATCCTCAGGGGCCGACGCCTGTCGCAGGCGACGATCCGCAACATCCGCCAGAACCTGATCTTCGCCTTCGGCTACAATGCGCTCGGCATTCCGCTGGCCGCAGGCAGTCTCTATCCGGTGTTCGGCCTGCTGCTGTCGCCGATGATCGCGGCAGCGGCCATGAGCCTGTCTTCCGTCTCGGTGATCGCCAATGCCCTCCGGCTGCGCCACGAAAAGCTTCAGGAGGCGACATGAACATCGGCGATGCATCGGACCGGTCGGGCCTGCCGGCAAAGACCATTCGCTACTACGAGGAGATCGGCCTTGTCAGCCCCGACCGCAGCAGCAACGGTTATCGCGACTACCGCGAGGCCGACATCCACAAGCTGCGCTTCCTGCAGCGCTCCCGGGGCCTCGGCTTCTCCGTCGAGGAATGCCGCCAGCTGCTGGCGCTCTATGGGGATCGCGACCGCGCCAGTGCCGACGTGCGCCAGATCGCCAGCGCCAAGCTCAGCGAGATCGACCGGAAGATCCGCGAATTGAGCGAGCTGCGCCGCACCCTCGAAACCCTGGTGCACGCCTGCCACGGCAACGACCGTCCGGATTGCCCGATCCTGGAAGAGCTCGCCGAGGGTCCGGGCGACGGGCAGCCCTCTTAGATCCAACGTCTCCCGACGATTTCTCCAGCCTGGCGCTTGCCGAATGCTGCTTTCGACCAAGATAGCGCGATTGGAGAAATTTAGACCATGGCGTTTTTCGAGAGCCTGCTGACGCTGCTGCTGGTGGCAATCGTATTCCTGCAGCCATCGCGCCGGCTGATGATTCCCTATCCGACGATGCTGGCTGTCGCCGGCCTGCTGGTGGCGACCCTTCCCTGGGCGCCGACGATCTCGATCGATCCGCAGCTGGCGCTCGCCATCTTCATCGCGCCGGCCCTGTTCGATGCCGCCTACGACCTGCCGCCGAGAGCGCTGCGTGAAAACTGGGTGCCGCTGATTTCGCTTGCCGCCATCGCTGTCATCCTGACGACGGCAGCCGTCGCCTTCGTCGGCGTTACCTTTGCCGGGCTGCCTGTTGCCGCTGCCATTGCGCTCGGAGCCATCGTCGCGCCGCCGGATGCTGCGGCGGCAAGCGCGATGCTCAGCCGGTTCGCATTGCCCCGCCGAACATTTGCGGTTTTGAAAGGCGAGAGCCTGCTCAACGATGCCGTGGCGCTGCTGATCTTCGGCGCTGCCGTGGCGTTTTCCACAGGCGGAAATTCTGCGTCCGTCGTCATCCCGGAACTGGCGCTGGCAGCCCCCGGAGGCCTGGTGCTCGGCATAGCGCTTGGATTTCTCTACATCTTCATTGCGCCGCGGCTCGCAGGCACGCTGGGCGGCTCGCTGTTCGAATTCGTCGCCACGTTCGGCACTTGGGTGATTGCCGAGCGCCTGCATCTGTCGGCGGTGCTCGCCATCGTTGCCTACGCCATGGTGATCGCCCGCTACATGCCGGAACGCCAGACGGCGCGAAATCGCATCCATTCCTATTCGGTCTGGGAGGCGACGATCTTCATGTTCAACGTGCTCGCCTTCCTGCTGATGGGCATGCAGGCGCGCGAGACGATCCAGCAGCTTTACCCGAAAAACATTGAATTCGCCTTTGCCTTCGGTGGCGCCATCCTGCTTGTGGTCGTTCTGGTCCGGCTCGGATGGGTGATGCTTTATAACCGCGTGATCAATTATCTGGCACGTCGCAAGCTGGTCTCCGAGGAGCCGCCGACCGTCGGCATGAGCCTGGTCGCGGGCTGGTGCGGCATGCGCGGCTTGCTGACGCTGGCAACGGCGATTGCTCTTCCGGCGGATTTCCCGTCCCGCGATCTCATCGTCTTTGCCGCCCTGACGGTCGTCCTCGGCACCCTGATACTCCAGGGGCTGACGCTCGGGCCGCTCATCCGCATCCTGAAATTCGGCAACGACGACTCCATGCGCGAGGGCATCACGAATGCTCGCATGACGCTGCTCGACACCGCCCTTGCCGACCTCGACACGCTGGAGGAAACAGGCGAGGTGCGAACGCTCCGGGCGATCTACGAGGGCGACCGCAAGCTCACCGCCAACGGCATCCACCCGCGCGAAAAAAGCGAACTCGACAGCCTCCGGCGTCGCTCCATCAAGGCCAAACGCGTCAAACTCGCCGAACTCCGCCGCACCGGCTCCATCGACGACGACGTCTTCCACGCCCTCGAGCAGGAGCTAGACTGGGCCGAAATGGCCGCCTCGCCACCGGACAGGTTCGAGATTGTCGAGGGGTAGCGGTGTGTTGGCAGCGCGTTTCGGGGATGATCTCGATTGACGGGAAATATGTACGATAGCGCGCGATGTCGCATGTCAGCAACGGAATTGCCGCTACGACTGCGTGGGCTCCGATGAAGAAATCGGAAAGCACTGCGAACCGCGTCTTCTGAAATTTGGTCAATTTTTTCCAGCGAGAAGAGTAGAGTTTAGTGTCAAATCTCCCTCGGGACCGATTTAGCACCTGGATAGCTATTGCGGTTTCGCAGTTTATTTTTACGCTAAGAAACTTAAATTATGTTTTTATTATTCACCTTCTGGGTTGCGCTGGAGTTTTACAGGCAGGTTCCGGATACACACGCGAGATAGCTCGGTCTCCGAAATCACCATCTATGACAAGCTATTGTGAATTCAGAACTCCGCGCATGCGCGGGCCACTGATTATTTGTCTTCAGTATTTTCTCATTAAATGAATGATAGTGGCACACGCAATTGTCAGCCAACAGCGGAGGCGGCCGGATGAATTTCGAATATTCTGACCCGCAAACGCATATAGAGGGGCTTTTCGGCGGCTTTTTCCACATAAGTGCCTTTGGGCAAATAGAGGAGGGCGATGACGAGAAATTTCAGAGATTTCTTGAGCGAGTTGCACCTCCTCCTAGAACTTCAGTCTACATTAACTCAGGAGGCGGTCACCTTGAAGTAGCAATTGCTATCGGTAGGTTGATTCGTGGCGCATGGTTCTCAACTTCCATTGGCACCTATATCCTAGATCCCCAGCAGCCTGACGAGTTGATAATCCCTCGTAAGTTTGCGCCAGGAAAATGCATAAGTGCTGCAACACTCATGTTTCTTGGAGGGAGGCTCCGTTATTATCCAGATGGATCAAAGTTTGGTGTACATCAATTTTCATTTAAGAACCCGTCGCCAGAAAGCATGGAGCGTTCACAACGCCTTTCAGCGGCAATAGCGGCTTACATCGCCGATATGGGGATCCCCGCCACTTTCTTAGAGCTTTCAGCTAACACGCGCGGAGACCAAATAACGTTCGTCAGCGAAGAACAGCTTAAAGGTCTGAAAGTCATCACTGGAGGTATGACGGAAGCCACTTGGGGTGTCGAAATCCATCCAGAAGCGACGTGGGTGCGTGGCGAAAGAGACTCTTTGTGGGGGCACGGCAAGGTCATTTTAATATACTCGAAAACAGACGGGTTCTCGTTTGCAGCTCTCATCGAAACGATGGGAAGGGACAAGGAGCTGATGAGCTTCCCGCTAGTCGAGATCGTCGTGAACGGTGAAGATATTAGGATCGACATTTCGGACCGATGCGCGCGCGCGCCATCTGGTATTTACACCATGTTCATGGCTAGCCTCGTGGAGAACGAAGCTTGTTTGCTAGCTTTCTCTAAAAGCTTCGGGATCCAAATCCGTGGCTCCCCTCAGGCGGAGATATTTTTTGGTATCGCGGCAGTCTCTACGGACGGTGCTGAGGGAAAGCTACAAGGGCTCTATAAGCTGGGTGCAACCTAAAGCAACGCCATTTTGATGATTTTTCCGTTTAGCCAAAATGCCCGCATTCAACTTAGGCGATGTATTAGCTTTTGTGTAAGAAGTGCAATCCATTTTCGCATCCAGAGGCGTTCATTTTCCCGTCACCACTTGGGGGATGATCCAAGGTAGCTTTAGTGACTGAAGCGAGGGCGCAAAACAGTCCTCGTGCATTTTTAGCACGGCGACACTGATACTTATTTCCAAGAAAATTGAATCTATTGCAATTGGCGCACTTTAGATTCCGCTACAATGTCACCCCGCGTCAGGGCCATGATTTCGTCGGTTGTCAGCCCCGCGCCAGCGTGTCCACGCAGACTACCAAACCCGTCGGTACGGACCTTGCCTTGAGCCGGCACCATGATGACATTGCCGTCTGGTGTCTGGCGGAAATCGACCTGCGTCCCGGGCTTGAGCCCAAGCAGCTCGCGGACTGCCTTCGGAATGGTGACCTGGCCTTTGGCGGTAACGGTCGTGCTCATTGCAAGCCTCAATTATATCTAGGAAAGAAGTATTCCTTTCCCGACGGTCGTTCAAGACCCGCCCTCACCCTCTCTGCGTCTGCTAAACGGCCACGTCACCAACCCGCCCGCATAGAGCGCCCACCAGACCAGCACCGGTTGCAAGGCGAGCCTCGGGGCGTGGTACCACCAGCCGAGAACGGGTGGGGTGGGGGCGGAGAGGCTGTCGATGGCGTGCTTGATGTTGGCGGGGTAGACGCAGACGGCGTAGGCGGCGAGAGCGATGCCGGCGATGGCGCGCGTGCGGCCGGTGAGCAGGGCTGCGGCGCCGGCAAGTTCGCAGAGCCCGGTGACAATAATCACCTCGTGCGGCTTGGGGACCCAGGCCGGGGTGATGGTGACGAACACGTCGGGGACAGTGAGATGAAACGCACCGGCGACCGCGTAGATCACGGCGAGCGGGATGCGTGCGCCCCAGCGCTGCGGCTTTGCCTCAGATGCCAGCATACCACTCATAGCCCCTGTCCTCCCAGAACCCGCCCTTGCCACCCCAGAGATCGTCGAAGCGGTCGCGGATTTCGATGCGCATGAGATATTTCGCGTGCTTGTAGCCGAGATGGCGCTCGACGCGCAGCCGCAGCGGTGCTCCGTGTTCCACCGCCAGATCCTTGCCATTCAGCGAATAGGCAAGGATCGATTGCGGATGGAAGGCGTCGATGAGGTCGATGCTTTCGTAGTAGACGCCGCTGCCGTCGAGCGTCTGCTCTAGTTCATCGGCACAATGCAAAACGGCATAGCGGGCGCCCGGCTTCAGCCCCGCCGTCTGCAGGATCAGCCCGAGCGGCACGCCCTGCCATTTGCCGATAGCGCTCCAGCCCTCGACGCAGTCGTGGCGGGTGATCTGGGTGCGCGACGGCAGCTTCTTGAGGTCGGCCAGCGAGAATTCCATTGGCTGGTTGACCATGCCGTCGATCTTCAGGCGCCAGTCGACAAAGCCTGTTTCGCTCATGCGGACGTAATCCGGGCTGTTTGGCTGGGTCGAGCCGTTCGGATGGAAGCTCGGCGATATCTCGGCTTCGGTGAACTCTGGCGCCAGCGCCTGGCGCGACACCAGCAGGCGCTGGCTGCCCATGGTCAGTTTTTCCGCCATCGCCAGCACCTTCTGGACCTGCTGGTTGCCGGCGACATCGTCACAGCCGGTAAGGCCGATGGCGCCGAGGCCTGCGGCCGAACCGATCAGGAAGCGGCGACGGGAGAGAATATTGCTCATGGCTTGGTCTCCGCGGATATCGCATAGCGGCCGGTCACCATGGAGCGCATATTGTTCCAGAGGCCGGACAGAATGACCATGATCACATGGACGACGACGAAGAGCACAAGGCTCCAGGCGGCGATGAAGTGGATACCGCGGGCCGACTGGCGGCCGCCGAATATGTCGAGCAGGAAGGGATAGCCGGCATCCATCGCCGGAGACATGGTGAGCCCGGAGCCGACCATCAGCGGCAGCAGGATGAAGATCACGAGGATATAGGTCAGCTTCTGCAGCGCGTTATAGCGGCGCGCCTTCTCTCCCTTGGGAAAGCGCAGCCGGGCGTGATCCTTTATCTCCTGCCAGACATTGCGCGGGGCTATGTCATGGGCGGTTGGTGCGAGGTCGCGCCGGAAGTGGCCGCCGATCAGGCCGTAGAGAACGTAGAGCAGGCCGTTGATGACGAACAACCAGGCGAAGAAGAAGTGCCAGCGGCGGCCGGTCGCCAGATCCTGGAAGCTCGGAATGGTGGCCCAGGCCGGAAAGGCCCTCGCTGTCATCTCGCCATCCACCCGGGATGCTCCGAGCACGCCGGTGGTGGTCAGCGTCACGCTGCCGATGCGGGTGGTGCCGATGATCTTGTCACCGTCCTCGACGCTGGCAATCTCGAACCAGGATGGGTCCTCGACCGCGCCGTATTGTCCCCAGTGAAGCTGCGGATGGGCATTGAAGATCTGCATGCCGCTCATCAGCAGCAGCGTCAGACAGAGAACGTTGATCCAGTGGGTGATGCGGGTGACGACCGAGTGGCGCCTGATGTAGATCTTTGCCGGCTCTGGCGGCGGAGCGACCCCGATGTCTTCGATGCTGGCCATGGACAGTCCTCGTGCGATGCCGCTGACGCAGCCGGATCATTTTGAAGTGCGACGGTGCTGTGGCGGACGAACAGAACAGCCCGACTGCATGGTGCAGCCGGGCCGTATGACGATAGCGCATGAGCGCTGGATCACATAGGCGGAACGACGCCGTTGATGCCGACGACGACGCGGTCGGCTTCGACCATGTTGTCGCCTGCCGTGGTGCCGTTGATGATCACGCCGGCGCCAGCCTTGATGTCGCTCTTGGTGGCCGGGGCGATGGTGACGACAGGCGTGCCTGGCGGGATGGAGATCTTCTTCTCGCCGCCCTTGTAGGTCAGTGACAGCGTCGGACCGTTAACGGAGGTCACCGCGCTTGCAACCGTCGCATTGGTCATCGAGCTTTTTGGCTTCAGGTCCCAGCCGTAGTCGCCTTCGCCGGTGCCCTTCATGGCGGCCGGGAAGATCAGCACTTCGAGCGCGCCGTTGACGCCGCTGTCGGTCGGCATGGAAGCAATCCCGACGAAATCGCCCGGCTTGATGTCGCTGACGTCTGCCTTGACGATGCCGTTGACGGCCCAGCCGGACTTCAGCATGATCATCACATCCTTGCCTTCGCGCGACTTTACCTTCAGCGTATCGCCGCTCAAGCTCTCGACCACGCCGCGCACGCGGATCTTGTCGGCAGCCTGCGCACCCTGCGGGCCGACAACGGAAATCATCAGTCCGGCGGCCAGCGCCAGGGCGCCCGTCTTCATCTGTTTGCTGTTCATGATTTTCTTCCTTGATTGACCGCCCAACCGGACGGACTTCCGGCAATCGAGCACCTGCTCCCATGCCAATTTCGGGTCGCATGGCCAAAAAGCAAATTCGGTCGTGCGCAATACAAATATCTTATCGGTCAGGTGCGAGAGCAGCCAATCAATCTATAGTGAGACAGGAAGGCGAGTTTTGCTGAAACTCTCCGCCCCCGGCCGCCGTTACCTATTTCTGTTTTTCACGGGCTGAGAGAGCCTCGGGCCAGATGGCCGAGGACATGGCAGACGAGGCGACCGACCACGATGGCGGAGATGTCGTTGATATCCGCCCGTGGCTGGAATTCGACGATGGAGAACCCGGCCAGCCGGCGACCTCGTAACGCTTCGGCGATCAGCGTGGTCATTTCCTCGAATGAAAATCCGCCCGGCGATACAGCGTTGACGCCCGGGCACGTTCCGGGATCCATTGCATCGCAGTCGATATGGATCAGCACCGCGCCGTCTCTCGGGATGCCGCCGATCACGGCACTCAATCCCAGCCGTCGCGTTTCAGATACCGTCACCAGCCGCGAGCCCCAGGCTTCTGCGGCTTCAACCTCCGGCCGCCGTGCGCTGCCGACGGCGCGGATGCCGACCTGCGTCATGGATGCAACGAACGGCAGTTCCGACGCCCGGCGCATCGTGCTGGAGTAACCGAGCCTTTCGTCGCCAATGTTGTCGCGCCAGTCGATATGGGCGTCGACCTGGAGAACATGCAGCGGGCCTGCTGCCCCGAGGCCGCGCATGAACGGGATGGCGACGGAATCGTCACCGCCGATCAGCACGGGAATGGCACCGGCGGCAAGGACGGCGCGCGTCGTGCGCTCGATATTTTCGCGGTTGGCGGCCGCATCCTGTGGATCGGTGAAGACATCGCCGAGGTCAATGACTTCGAGCGCGCCGTCATTCAGCAAGGGGCCGCCGAAATCGAAGTCCCAGTTTTCGAGATGGACGCACGCAGCGGAAATTGCCCTGCGAACTGCCTCGGGACCTGTCTCGCCGTCCTGGCGAGTGGCATCTGGATAGGGTGTGCCGTGCACGGCACCGAAGATCGCAACCGAGCCGGCGTGTGGCATGACTGCAGCAGGAATGCCGAGGAATGTCTGCCGTGCAGCCTTCAATGTTTCGGTGAGATCGGTGTGCATATATTGCTCCTCGTTCGATGGTGCATCGCTCTGGACTTGCCTAGGCGCTCTTCCTCAGATGCTCGCGCATCGCTGGCAACGTGTCGATAGGGGGCAACGGACCGAAATAGTTTGAGTTCGACCCATTTCTCAATCAATGTGCCTTGAGTGTTTCCGCGGCGCAAAGCCAAGAGTGTCGTTTCCGCCCACTATGCTGTCAGCAGGAAAGGCATCGAAGTGAACAAGCCTATTGCTGCTATACCTGCATTCGAAAATGAAACGGAAGAGCGCGCGTTCTGGGAAGATAACGATTCCGCGCTTTATCTCGATTGGAGCAAAACCCAGACCGTAGTGCTTCCCAACCTGAAAAAGAGTGCAATGTCGTCTGAGCCAGATAACGGGCCGCGCACTGACTCATAAAAACTGTGGCCGCAAACGGCACGCAAGCCATCACCATGACCCTCACTTCCGCGCCGCGAGAAATCTCTCCATCGTGCCAAACGAGAATGCGGAGATCGGCAGGTCTGTTCGGCCATCGAGAGCGAGGTCTGCGAGTATTTCGCCGATGACGCTGGTGAACTTGAAGCCGTGGCCGGAACAGGGCGAGGCGACGACGATGCGCGGGTTGCCGGGCATCAGGTCGATCAGAAAATCCTCGCTCGGCAGCATGGTGTAGCGGCAGGTAATGGCGTTGACGCGCAGCCCGTTCGCAGCGGGCAGGCGCCTGGCGATGAAGGCGTCGAGGAGCGCCGTATCGGCGTCGTTCACCGGTGGATTGGGCTCGTTCGGATCGATCGGTTCGCGGAAATGCGCATGGCGACCGATCTTGACCCCGTCGACGCCGATGGCCGGAAATCCGAAATAGGAGCCGTCGTCGCCTTCGTCGCGTATGAAGGCGGGCATGCGCTGCGGCTGGGTCACGAAGCCGTCGCGCGGCTGGTACCAGGCGACCACCTGCCGGATCGGCACTGCATGCTCTTTCAACTGCGGCACGAGTTCAGAAATCCACGACCCGGTGGCGACGATCACCTTGTTTGCCCGATACTTGCCCACGGCAGACGTAACAGTCACGCCGGCGTCGTCAGGCTCGATCCCGGTGACTTTCTCGCCGAAATGCAGCACGGCACCGTCTTCGGCGGCAAGCCTTATATAGCCCGCGACAGCCGCTTCCGGGCGGATATAGCCTCCCTGAGGATCGAGCAGGGCGATCTCGCCGGCATCCAGTGAGAACACCGGAAACCGCGCCTTCATCGCCGCCCGGTCCAGCTCTTCGATGGTAAGATCGTGCAATTTGCAGGAGGCGCGCGTGCCTGTCACGATAGTGCTGTCGGGCGCGCCGATTTGCAGCACGCCGGTGATTGTCAGGACTTCGCTGCGCAGCCGCCCTTCCAGTGCCCGCCAGTTGGCATAGGCCCGCTGCAGCAGCGGCACATAGGACGGGTCCTCGAAATAGCCGAGCCGGATAAGCCGGCTGTCGCCATGGGAAGAGCCCAGCGTATGGGCCGGATAGTAGGCATCTATGCCGATGGCTTGCACGCCGCGGGCGGCAAGATGCGACAGGGCCGCGCTGCCCATGGCACCGAGACCGATGACGGCGACGTCGAATTGCGGTGTCATGGCTACATTCCCGATTTCAGTGAGGCGGCGGTGGCACGTCGCGGATCAGCGACCTGATCGCCTCGATGTCGCCGCCAAGCGGACGGTCGTCGGCATAATGCGCGACGCGGCTGCGGACAAGCCGGTAAATCGTCTCTGTGCCATCGGCGCGCGCTGCCACCTTAGACAGGAAGTCGTGTGCCTGTGCGGCTGCCATCAGTTCGATCGCAAAGATGTACTCGGCGTTGTCGAGCACCGCGAGCAACTTGTTGGCGGCCGCGGTCGGATGGGCGAGAAAATCCTCCTGCAACGCCGATGTCAGGCCGCCATCGGTGCTGGCGGGAGCAGCCAGTCGACGGTTTTCGTTGGCGAGCGCTGCCGCACTGTACTGGGCGATCATCAGGCCGGAATGGCTGCCTGCGTCGCTGGCGAGGAACGGCGGCAGGCCGCTCACCAGTGGATTGACCAGTCGGTCCATCCGGCGTTCGCTCATGCCAGCGATCTGCGCCAACGCAATCGCGAGGCCGTCCGCTGCCTGGCCGAGTGCCGGCGATACGGCATGGGCCTCCGAGGAGACGACGGGATTGTCCGGCGTGCCGTAGACGGCCGGATTGTCGGTGACGGAGGCCAGTTCCTGGTCGACCACGCGGGCGGAATTTTCGAAGACATCGCGGGCCGCGCCATGGGCATGCGGGATGGCGCGCAGGCTGAGGGCATCCTGAGTGCGTTTGCCGAGCGCTGCCGCAATCAGACCGCTGCCGGCGAGCAGCCGCCGTAACGATGCGCCGACTTTCTGGACGCCATCCGAAACCTTGAGGGCGAGCGCGGTCTCGTCGAAGGCTGCCATCTGTCCGCCGGCTGCCTCGAGCGTCAGCGCGGCAATGGCATCCGCCCATTCGAGAAGATTGGCTGCACGCGCCAGTGCCACGCAAGAAAGCCCGGTGGCGCAGGCCGTGCCATTGACGAGACTGAGCCCCTCCTTGGCGCCCAGCACCAGCGGCACAAGGCCGATAGCCGCAAGCGCCTCGCCACCGGTCATCGGCTGTCCTGCAACATGGGCCGCACCCTCGCCGATCAGCACCAGTGCCGTGTGGGCATTGTGGGTGAGATAGCCTGCCGATCCCCTGGAGGGGACGTCTGGAATGCAGTCCTTGTCGAGAAACGTCCGGAGGTGGTCGACGATCTCGCGGCGCACACCGGAATAGCCGTGGGAAAAATTGGCGATCTGGGCGGCGATGATCGCCCTGACTTCGCGCCGGGACAGAAGCGGTCCGACGCCGCAGGCATGGCTGAGGATAATGTTGCGTGACAGCTTGCTCTGCGATGCGAGGTCTACCACTGTATCCGATAGGGCGCCGACGCCGGTGTTGATGCCGTAGGCCCGCTGGCCCGTTTCGACGATGCGGGCAACGATGCGGCTGGCATTGTCGATGCGCGCCCAGACTGCGGGGGCGAGCGACAGGCTTTCGCCGCCTGCGATGGCCGCGACGTCGCGCCAGCCGAGCTTTGCTTCGAGAGTGACGGTCATGGGATCAGCTTCCGAAATTGCCGATGAACTGGCGGAAAGCCGGCGAGCCGCCGCCGCCAAACATCTCTTCCGGGCTGCCGGAACTGTCGATCAGCCCTTCGCGCATGAAGACGACGCGGTTGGAGACGTTGCGGGCAAAGCTCATCTCGTGGGTGACGACCAGCATGGTCATGCCCTCTTCTGCCAGCGCCCGCATGACGCGCAGCACCTCGCCGACCAGTTCCGGATCGAGTGCGGATGTCGGTTCGTCGAACAGCATCACCTTCGGCTTCATCGCCAGCGCCCGCGCTATCGCCGCGCGCTGCTGCTGGCCGCCGGAAAGATGGGCCGGATAGGCATGGCGCTTGTCCGCGATGCCGACCTTCTCGAGCAGCGCCTCGGCGTCAGCAATGGCTTCCGCACGAGGCCGCTTCAGCACGTGGATCGGGCCCTCGATGACATTCTGCAGGATGGTCATATGGGACCAGAGATTGAACGACTGGAACACCATGCCGAGTTCCGAGCGGATGTGGTCGACCTGCCGGTTGCTCTCCGGCTTGCTCCGTCCGTTCTTGTGGATCATGCGGATTTGCTCGCCATCCACCCAGATTTCGCCGTCGTTGGCGACTTCGAGAAGGTTGATGCAGCGGAGGAATGTCGACTTGCCGGAGCCGGAAGCGCCGAGCAGGGATATGACGTCGCCATCCTCGGCATCCAGCGAGATGCCGCGCAGCACCTCGTGGGTGCCGAAGCTCTTGCGGATATTGCGGACCGAAAGTCGGTTGACGCGGGCCATGGTCGCTCCAGTTCAGACTGCGTTACGCCTTCAAAGCCTGCGGCGCTGCGCGGCGATGGCGGGAGAGGCGATATTCTAGCAGGCCGAAGGCCTGCAGGATGATGAAATTCAGGACGAGATAGATGACGGCGGCGCAGAGAAATACCTCCATCGTCCGGTAGGTGTGCGAGATCAGCCGCTGTGCGACGCCGGTTACCTCCCAGACGGTTACGAGGCTTGCGAGCGCCGTCGACTTCAACATCAGCACGATCTCGGTCGAATAGGCAGGCAGCGCATGGCGGAAGGCGATGGGCGCCAGAATGCGGCGCACCAGCAGAAAGCCGGACATGCCGATCGAGCGGGCTGCCTCGATCTCCTTCGGCGAAACGGCGCGGATGCCGCCGCGAAAGATCTCTGCCGTGTAGCCGGCCGTGCAGAGCGCCAGCGACAGCACGGCGCAGACAAAGGGCTCGCGCAGCAGCGGCCAGAGAAACGAGTAGCGGATGATGCCGAACTGGCCGAGGCCGTAAAAGATCAGGAACATCTGGATCAGCAGCGGCGAGCCGCGAAACACGAAGATATAGGCCTTGGCGAAGGCCGAAAGGATCGGATTGCCGCCGGTGCGCATCCAGACGAGCCCCAGCGCCAGCAGGCCGCCAAGGGTGATCGACGTGATGAACAGGGCCAGCGTCATCGGCAAGGCTGCGAGCAGCGTGGCCATGGTCGATGACAGGAAGGCGATATCCATGGCTCAAGCCTTCCCCATCGTTGCCGACGGCATGCTACGGTTGGCGCGACGCTCGGCTCGGTTGAAAACCTGGTCCGAAAGACTGGTCAGGATCAGGTAGAGGCACCCGCCGGCGATAAAGAACAGGAAATAATGCCGCGTCGAGCCGGCCGCCACCTGGCTGGTGCGCATCAGTTCGGCAAGCCCGGTAACAGAGATCAGGGCTGAATCCTTGAGGCTCAGCTGCCAGACATTGCCGAGGCCGGGGATGGCAAGCCTCAGCACCTGCGGCAGGATGATCCGGCGGAAGCGCAGTCGCGTGCCCATGCCGATCGCCGAGGCGGCTTCCAGTTCGCCCTTCGAGATCGCCAGGTAGGCGCCGCGAAACACTTCAGCCTGGTAGGAGCCGGAGATGACCCCCACGGCAAGGGCGCCGGCGGCAAAGGACGGCAGGCCAAGGAAGCCGTCGTAGCCCAGTGCCTTGCCCATGGAGGTCAGGGCGCTCGAGCCGCCAAAATAGATGAGATAGATGATCAGCAGTTCAGGCACGCCGCGAAAGACGGTGGTGTAGGCATGGCCGAGCGCCCATAGGAGCCGGTTGCCGGAAAGCTTGGCTGCGGCGACGAGCGTGCCGAGCACGGCGCCGATCGCCAGCGCCGCTGCAGTGACGGCGAGCGTCAGCAGCGTTGCCACGAGAAGCAGGGCGCCCCACCCGGTCGAACCGAAGCCCAGCAGTTGCAATGTCGACATCTGTTATTCCGAAATGACGAAAACAGTGACGCCCCCGGCCCTATCGACCGGAGGCATCTGTTGGAAAAGTTATTTCGGGCTGACGTCGGTCTTGAACCACTTCATCGACAGGGTCTTGACGGTGCCATCGGCGAGTGCCGACTTGATCGCCGCGCTGAACATGTCGCGCAGGTCTGTGTCGGACTTGCGAACGCCGAGGCCTTCGCCGATACCCCAGATGGGTCCGGCAATCTGCGGGCCGGAGAAGCCGAGCGCGCCATTGGCTGCTTCGAAGGCGGTTTCGAAATAGACGGCGTCGTCGAAGCCGAGGTCGATGCGGCCGTTCTGCAGGTCGAGGTCGCGGTCTGCGCCGGTCTTGTATTCGCGGATCGTGGCGATGTCTGCAAAGTTGTCATAGACGAACTTGGCGTAGACGGTGGCCGCCTGGATGCCGATGGTCTTGCCCTTGAAGGCTTTCTTCAGGGCATCGATCTCAGCCACGCCGGTCTGGCCGGGCGTCATGGTGATGGTCTTGCCGGTGCCGGCGGCATTCGCCAGCGGACTGTCCTTGGCGACGGCAAAGGCTGCCGGGGTGGCGGCATAGGGAACGGTGAAGTCGATGACCTGCTTGCGCTCGTCGGTGATCGACAGGGCATCCATGATGATGTCGAACTTGCCGGCGTTGAGCGCCGGGATCATGCCGTCCCAGTCGGAGGCCACGAGCTTGCACTCGACCTTGGCCTTTTCGCAGAGCACCTTGGCCAACTCCGGCTCGAAGCCGCCCAGCGTGCCGTCGGCATTGGTCATGTTCCAGGGCGCATAAGCGCCTTCGAGCGTGATGGTGACGGTTTTCCAATCCTTGGCTTCGGCGGCAGGTCCGGCAAGGGTGGCCAGCGCCACGGCGCCCGATAGTAGCAATGCATTGATTTTCATGGTCTCTCCTCTGGGGGCAAAATTGGCCGCGTCGTTGCACTGCCGGTCTGTGCCGGGTTGCTGCCTCGACATGGCCTCGGTGTAAAATGGTTTAAAGCCAATGCACCATATGAGATTTCGGAGGCGCGGCAAGCCGCCCCTTATTTAATATGCAAATTTGATTGCTGCTCAATGATTGGGCGATCCAGTCTGCGTCTCGCATAGGCCTCGCTGCGACATAAGTCTATATTTATGAAAATGCCGGATATGCCTCAGAAACTTCAAGCATTTCTGATAGACCTATGATTCTCAAATTTCGGTGATGAACGGAGACAGCCGCCGATGGCCATTCGCCCCCTCTTGATCGGTCTCACTCTCATTCTTGCGCTGGTGATGATCGTGCTCAGCATTCTGCTGGTCAATCCGACGCACACCATCCGCCAGGCCGAACCCTTTGCGCCGCAGCAACCTGGTGCAAATCCGCAGCAGTAAGCTGGTATTGTCGGGCCCAGGACCCCACCTACGGAACTGTCTGCTACGCGGTGCGTTTGTCGGGCAAGTTCACAAGGAAAAGTCCAATGCGAGTAATGATAGCCGTCGTAACGATCATGGTGGTGTCTGTTCTCAGCCTGTCGATGCTGACACCGGCCGGCGAAGAGATGACCGGCAAGGGTTCCAAGCTGGAAGCCTCCATCAACTAATTTGCGCTCTGATGACATGCTTCTCGTCTAAGCCGAAAGCAGACGGGTCATGGTGGCAACAAAACGCTTTCGGATCCGGTCCCGCCCGACATGCACTCCACCGCTGACCTGCTTGCGCCCGAGTGCCCAGACACTGTCGATCTTCACGCCTCCGGCAAACATCCAGTGATCGAGCAACTGGTCGCCTTCCAGATAGGGCACGGCGGATACATCCAGCGATACGAGATCGGCGTAGTTTCCTTCTTGCAGTCCTGTCGCGGTCTGTAGGGCGATACCACCGCCTCTTAATGCCTGATCGAACAACGCACGACCGGTCGAGCCGTTTTGAGGTGCCACCACGTTGCGGGCGCGGAGGTCGAGGCGCTGCGAATACTCCAGCTGGCGTAACTCTTCAGGCACCGAGATCAGGACGTTCGAGTCCGAGCCGATGCCGAACCGCCCTCCCTCTGACATGAACTGCGGGGCAGGAAATGTCCCGTCTCCAAGGTTGGCCTCGGTGATCGGGCAGAGGCCTGCCACCGCGCCGCTCTTGGCCATGCGTGTCGTTTCATCCTCCGTCATATGTGTCGCATGTATCAGGCACCAGCGCGCATCGACATCGGCATGGTCGAGCAGCCATTCGACGGGCCGTGCGCCGGACCAGGCAATGCAGTCCTCTATTTCCTTGACCTGCTCTGCGACGTGGATGTGGATTGGCCCGTTCCGCCCAAGCTCTGCGGCAAAACTCAGTTCTTCCGGCGTCACCGCCCGCAGGCTATGCGGCGCAAGGCCGAGCACGCCGCCTTCCAGTGCGCCAATCACCTGCCGGCATCCCTCCATCAGTGTCGCAAAGCTATCCGGCGTATTGATAAAGCGGCGCTGGCCCTCGATCGGCTGACCGCCTCCGAAACCGGACCGCGCGTAAAGCACCGGCAGCAGCGTCAGCCCGATACCGGCTTGACTGCTGGCAGCGCCGATACGTTCGGCCAATTCGGCAATATTGGCATAGGGCCTGCCGTCCTTGTCGTGGTGCAGGTAGTGGAATTCCCCGACGCGGCAAAAGCCGGCCTCCAGCATCTCCATGTAGAGTTCGGCCGCGACCGCCTCGACATCCTCGGGCGTCATCGTCAGGGCGAATTTGTACATCACCGTCCGCCAGCTCCAGAAGCTGTCGCTGCCGGGGCCTCGCACTTCGGCAAGACCTGCCATCGCCCGCTGGAAAGCGTGGCTGTGCAGGTTTGGCATGGCGGGTACGAGCACTGCGTGGCGCTCGTCGGCGGCCTCGGCCGGTACGCCCGCAGCGATGCTGACGATGCGCCCGTCGGCAATCTCTATGCGTACGTTCTTTTGCCAGCCGGTTGGCAATAGGGCTGATCCTGCGTGAAGTCCGACCATCGGCATTCCCCTTCTATTTGCGGGCGATCCGTCCTAGGTTCCTCGCCAGCTGCCATATTTTTGCTTGTCACACGACTATTATGTATATACATGTTAGGCCATAAAGAAAGGCGCAAAGCTGATGACCGGGAACAATTCCTCCGAACAGAATACCGCATTTCTAGGCCGCCCACGTTTGCTGCGCAACGCCCGGCTTGCGACGCTGGACAGCCGCCTGCCCGGCCTCGGCCTTATCGAAAAGGCTGCAATCGTCGTCGAAAATGGCCGCATCGCCTATGCTGGCCCCGAGAGTGAATTGCCGGTCTGGGCCATCGAGACCGCCGATATCCTCGACCTCGAAGGGCGCTGGGTGACCCCCGGACTGGTCGATTGCCACACGCACATCATCTATGGTGGCAATCGCGCCCGCGAGTTCGAAATGCGGCTCGAGGGCGCCACTTACGAAGAGGTTGCGCGCGCCGGGGGCGGCATCGTTTCCTCGGTCAATGCCACAAATGCCCTGTCCGTCGAAGGACTGGTGGCGGCCGCCTTGCCGAGGCTGGACACGCTGCTGGCCGAAGGCGTCACCACCATCGAAATCAAATCCGGCTACGGGCTGAACGTCGATGCCGAACTGCGGATATTGCGCGCCGCCCGAGCCATTGAGCGCATCCGTCAGGTCCGCGTCGTCACCTCCTATCTCGCAGCACACGCGACGCCCGTCGACTACAAGGGGCGCAACGACGCCTATATCGACGAGGTTGTGCTTCCCGGCATGCGGCAGGGCGCGGCGGAAGGCCTGATCGATGCCGTCGACGGATTTTGCGAAGGTATCGCATTCTCGCCGTCCGAAATTGCCCTGGTGTTCGACGCTGCCAAGGCGCTCGGCCTGCCGGTCAAGCTGCATGCCGAGCAGCTTTCCAATCTCGGTGGCGCCAGGCTCGCTGCATCCTACGGGGCCCTGTCGGCCGATCATCTCGAATATCTGGATGCTGCAGGCGTGGCTGCACTTGCCGCGAGCGGCACGGTGGCCGTGCTGCTGCCCGGCGCCTTCTATGCCATCAACGAGAAGCAGAAGCCGCCGGTCCAGCTGTTGCGAGACGCCGGGGTGAAGATCGCCATTGCCACCGACAGCAATCCCGGCACCTCGCCGCTGACATCCCTGCTGCTCACCATGAACATGTCGGCGACCCTGTTCGGCCTTACGGTCGAGGAGTGCATTGCCGGGACGACCCGCGAGGCCGCGCGGGCCCTAGGCGTGCTTGCTGAAACCGGAACTATCGAGGTCGGGAAATCGGCGGATCTCGCCACCTGGAACGTCGATAGCCCGGCCGAACTTGTCTACCGGATTGGTTTCAATCCGCTTTATGCGCACCTGTTCAAGGGCGAGAGGATCGATCGATGACCATCACACTCCATCCAGGTTCGGTGACGCTCGCCGATCTCTCGATTATCTACTGGACGGGCGAACCTGTCGTCCTCGATCGCTCGTTCGACGCCGGTATCGAGCGCGCCGCCGCCCGTATTGCCGAGATTGCCGCCGGCAATGCGCCGGTCTACGGCATCAACACCGGCTTCGGTAAACTGGCGTCGATCAAGATCGACCGTGCCGATGTCGCGACGCTGCAGCGCAATCTGATCCTCTCCCATTGCTGCGGCGTCGGCCAGCCCCTGGCCGAGAATATCGTCCGGCTGATCATGTCCCTGAAGCTGGTGTCGCTCGGGCGCGGCGCATCCGGCGTGCGGCTCGAAATGGTGCGGCTGATCGAGGCGATGCTTGAGAGGGGCGTTATCCCCGTCATTCCGGAAAAAGGCTCTGTCGGCGCCTCCGGCGACCTCGCGCCGCTCGCCCACATGGCGGCGGTCATGATGGGTGAAGGCGAAGCATTTTTAGCCGGCGAACGAATGAGTGGCGGTGCGGCATTGGAAAAGGCCGGGCTGACGCCGATGGTGCTGGCCGCCAAGGAAGGCCTGGCGCTGATCAACGGCACTCAGACCTCGACGGCGCTGGCGCTCGCAGGCCTCTTCCGCGCCCACAGGGCCGCCCAGGCGGCGCTGATCACAGGAGCGCTGTCGACCGATGCGGCGATGGGCTCGTCGGCGCCGTTCCATGCCGATATCCACACCCTGCGCGGCCATCAGGGCCAGATCGACACGGCGGCGGCTCTGCGGGCTTTGCTCGACAATTCGGTCATCCGCGCAAGCCATATCGAGGGCGACGAGCGCGTCCAGGATCCCTATTGCATCCGCTGCCAGCCACAGGTCGACGGCGCCTGCCTCGATCTGTTGCGCCAGGTGGCAAAAACGCTGGAGATCGAAGCCAATGCGGTGACCGACAATCCGTTGGTGCTGTCAGACAATTCGGTCGTCTCCGGCGGTAATTTCCACGCCGAGCCCGTGGCCTTCGCCGCAGACCAGATCGCGCTCGCCGTCTGCGAGATCGGCGCCATCGCCCAGCGCCGCATTGCGCTCCTGGTCGATCCGGCGCTGTCGCATGGCCTGCCGGCCTTCCTTGCCAAAAAGCCCGGGCTCAATTCCGGGCTGATGATCGCCGAGGTAACATCTGCCGCGCTGATGTCTGAGAACAAGCAGATGTCGCACCCGGCCTCGGTCGATTCCACACCGACCTCGGCCAACCAGGAAGACCACGTCTCCATGGCCTGTCACGGTGCCCGCCGACTGCTGCAGATGACCGACAACCTGTTTGGCATCATCGGGATCGAAGCGCTGACGGCGGCCCAGGGGATCGAGTTCCGCGCGCCGCTGGTCACCAGCCCCGAACTCACCGCCGCCGTCGCCGCCATCCGCCGCGTCGTGCCGACGCTCGAAGAGGACCGCTACATGGCAAACGACCTTGCCGCAGCCAGCGACCTGGTATCATCTGGCACACTGAATGCAGCGGTGTCCGAGGGTATCCTGCCGGGTCTGGAGGGCTGATCTTATGGAGGCTATTCCAAGCGGCAGTTTGCGCACGCAGAGGCCGACAACCGCCAAGGAGACCATTCAATGAGCGCTCCTGCTTTCGAAGTCCACCAGGGCTCCTCGCCCGTTGTGCTCGCCTTTCCCCATACCGGCACAGACGTACCAGCCGACATCTGGGAGCGGCTGAACGACAATGGGCGCATCCTCGCCGATACCGACTGGCACATCCACCGGCTCTATGACGGCCTGCTCGACGACGCGACGACGGTTCGGGCCACCTTCCACCGCTATGTCATCGACGCCAATCGCGATCCCGATGGGTCAAGCCTCTATCCCGGTCAAAATACCACCGGCCTTATCCCGGGCACGGATTTCGACGGCAAGGCGATCTGGAAGAATGGCGCCGAGCCTTCCGACTCCGATACCGCAGCCCGGCTGTCCGCCTTCCATGCACCCTATCATGCGGCCCTCGCTGCCGAGATCGCACGCGTCAAGGCGATCCATGGCATTGCCGTGCTCTATGACTGCCACTCGATCCGTGCCGACATTCCCTTCCTGTTTGAGGGCACGCTTCCGGATCTCAACATCGGTACCGACATGGGCAAGACCTGCGCGCCGGCGATCGAGGCTGCAACCGTTGCCATCGCCGCTGAAGCCGCCGGCTACACCAGCACGCTGAATGGCCGTTTCAAGGGCGGCTGGACAACGCGCTATTATGGCCAGCCGGCATCGGGCGTTCATGCCATCCAGATGGAGCTGGCGCAATCGACCCATCTTGCCGCCGAAGCTCCGCCCTTCGCCTATGATCCTGAAAAGGCCGAGGCGCTGCGCATTCCGCTCAAGTCCATCCTGTCGCGCATCGAACAGATCGCGCTCGACCTCATCAGCTAAGGGGATTTCGTCATGACCAATTCACGCCACAACATCCGCGAGATCCGCGCGCCGCGCGGGCCGGATCTCAACACCAAGAGCTGGATGACGGAAGCGCCGCTGCGCATGCTAATGAACAATCTCGACCCTGACGTCGCCGAAAACCCCAACGAACTCGTCGTCTACGGCGGTATCGGCCGGGCGACACGCACCTGGGAAGACTTCGACAGCATCGTCGCGACCCTGAAGACGCTCACCGAAGAAGAGACGCTGTTGGTGCAATCCGGCAAGCCGGTCGGCGTGTTCCGCACCCACAAGGATGCGCCGCGCGTGCTGATCGCAAACTCCAACCTCGTGCCACACTGGGCGACATGGGATCATTTCAACGAGCTTGATAAGAAGGGCCTTGCGATGTATGGCCAGATGACGGCCGGCTCGTGGATCTATATCGGCGCCCAAGGCATCGTCCAGGGCACTTATGAGACCTTCGTCGAAGCCGGACGCCAGCACTATGGCGGCAGCCTCAAGGGCAAATGGATCCTCACCGGCGGTCTCGGCGGCATGGGTGGCGCCCAGCCGCTCGCCGCGGTCATGGCCGGTGCCTGCTGCCTCGCCGTCGAATGCGACGAAACCCGCGCCGATTTCCGACTGCGCACGCGCTATGTCGACGAAAAGACCGACAGCCTGGACGAGGCACTGGCCAAGATCGATCAGTGGACCAAGGCCGGCGAGGCAAAATCGATCGCGTTGATCGGCAATGCTGCCGAAATCTTCCCCGAGCTTTTCAAGCGCGGCGTCCGACCGGATATCGTTACCGACCAGACCTCCGCCCACGACCCGCTGCACGGCTACCTGCCGCTCGGCTGGACCGTGGCGGAATGGAAATCCAAACAGGAGACTGCGCCAAAGGAAGTCGAGGCCGCTGCGCGCGCCTCGATGAAGATCCACGTCGCCGCCATGGTCGATTTCTGGAACGCCGGCGTGCCGACGCTCGATTACGGCAACAACATCCGCCAGGTCGCGAAAGACGAGGGCCTGGAGAATGCCTTCGCCTTCCCCGGCTTCGTCCCGGCCTATATCCGGCCGCTGTTCTGCCGCGGTATCGGCCCGTTCCGCTGGGCGGCGCTGTCGGGCGATCCGGAGGATATCTACAAGACCGACGCCAAGGTGAAGGAACTGACGCCCGGCAATACCCATTTGCACAACTGGCTCGACATGGCGCGTGAACGCATCGCCTTCCAGGGCCTGCCCGCCCGCATCTGCTGGGTGGGTCTCGGCGACCGTGACCGGATCGGTCTGGCCTTCAACGAAATGGTCAAGAACGGTGAGCTTTCGGCGCCCGTCGTCATCGGCCGCGATCATCTCGATAGTGGCTCCGTCGCCTCGCCGAACCGCGAAACCGAGGCTATGAAGGATGGCTCGGACGCCGTCTCCGACTGGCCGCTGCTCAACGCCCTGCTGAACACCGCCTCGGGCGCCACCTGGGTATCGATCCATCACGGCGGCGGCGTCGGCATGGGCTTTTCACAGCATGCCGGCATGGTCATCTGCTGCGACGGCTCGGAAGACGCCGCCCGCCGCATCGCCCGCGTCCTCTGGAACGACCCGGCCACCGGCGTCATGCGCCACGCCGACGCCGGCTACGACATCGCTATCGACTGCGCCAAGGAAAAGGGCCTGCGCCTGCCGGGAATTCTCGGCAACTGAGGTCGCGAGGTCAGTAAAGGCCGCCGCCTTTGGTGGCGGCCTTGGGGGATTGAGTCGCAGCGGGGCGTGGATTGGCGATTTTTCCGGCACGACGCGAGTAAGTCCCGCTGGTGATCTAGGACCGGTGCCAAAAGCGGAGAACTTCGCGTGACAACGCCGCCATGGCGCGCGCAGCATCTTGGCGTTTCATCTGCAACGCATCGCAAACGTGCTGTAATTCCACCCTGTCGGCCAACCTGTCAACGACCCACAAAGCTTTGCGTCCGATATCGCCGCCATAGGCATTTTCCGCCTTCGTGACTGCGTCTTGCGAAATCGCGCCGTGATAATCTATCAGCATGCCGAGATCGATTGCATCGCGATATGCGACTGCGCGATCCTGGCACCGGTCGGCATTGGCAAGCAATTTCTCCGCCATCATGTCGCTCGGCAAAAGGACTGGTACGCCGAGCCCAGCATTCATTATGCCGTCCAGCGGAATGCGGCTTTCCCGAACGATTTCGAAACGGATCGTTTGTTCGTCGAGCGAGAGCAGCGTGCGTACGCCATACTGATCTGCCCTCACTTCGCGTAAGGCTGTAACCGGCGCCGCAAACAGGCCACCGACACCCTTTTCGACGGCGAGGCTGCGCATGGCGCGGTAGCCATCCATATCGGCACAAAGGAAGTCTACGTCGAGGGAACGACGGTATTCGCCGTGCATCATGACAACGGCCGTGCCTCCGGCAAACCAGCAACGATTTAACACGAGAAGTGTCGGATCCATAAGCCTCAATGCCTTGGCAATTATCCGATGCTCCGGTCGCTGGAAGTCAGTCATGTGGTTCCTGCCCTCTGTGGCGACCGGGTGCGTGGCGGCTAACTTGAAACCAATAGTTCCCCGTGTCCGAACCGAGCGGTCAGCTCTTCGATAAGGGCTTTCTCACTGGGTGTCAGTCGCTGCCGATCGACAAAGCGCCAGTTCCGCTCGTAAATTGCAAACGCCTCGGCTGCGGCAACCGGGCGTGTCGCATCCCGGCTCCACACTATCAGGGCAAGCTCCGGGTAATCTGCAGGAACGATCATCATATCGGCATCGATTGTCATGGTGGCATAATAGGCCAAGATCGGGGTCCGGGGAAGAGCGGCCGATTTTTGTAATCAAGTTCGAAGGCATTCGAGGCAGGGTCGTGACGTTAATTACGTGACTTTCGTTCACTTGTCATGGATGTCATAAGAGCTATGAAAGCTCGGGTCTTTATCACAGATATCGTAGTTTTTTCTGATTGACGAAACGGCTTGATCCCGGTCTTTCAACGAAAAACAAAAGGAACCGCGGCACCAACGCCCCAGCCTAAAAAAAATCCACCACCGCTCGCGGGTGCAGACACCGTTGTCGCGGGGCGTATGGTCGGGTAGTTCTTGTTCTCCACGCGGCGGAATGACGAGGGACATCAGGATGACGGACGAGCCGGTTTTGGATAGCAAGCTGACCACTTCCAAGCGGCGGTGGGCGGCGGAGGGCAAGTTTCTGACCGGTCGCGTCAGCCGGGCGGAGAGCGAGCGGTTGCCGCCGGGGCAGCATCTGGTGAAGAACTGGCCGGTGCTCGATCTCGGCACCCAGCCGGAGATCGCGCTTTCCAGCTGGCGGCTGGAGGTCGGTGGCCGGGTCGAGGCGCCGCTATCGCTCGACTGGGCGGCATTCGGCGCCCTTGAGCAAAGCAGCAAGGTCAGTGACATGCACTGCGTCACCACATGGTCGCGCTATGACAACAAATGGGACGGGGTTTCCACCCGCGATCTTCTCGATCACGTCATGCCCAAGTCGGATGCCGACTATGTGATGCTGACCAGCTATGACGGCTATACGACCAACCTGCCGCTGGCCGATTTCGCTGCCGAGGACGCGATCCTTGCGACCGCCTGGGAAGGCCAGCCGCTTAGCCGCGATCACGGCGGACCGATGCGCCTCGTCGTGCCGCATCTCTATCTCTGGAAGAGCGCCAAATGGTTGCGCCGCATCGACCTGATGAAATCGGACAAGGCCGGTTTCTGGGAGAAGAACGGCTATCACATGCGCGGCGATCCCTGGCGGGAGCAGCGCTACACGGAAGACTGAATTCGACATTACGCCGGCAATTTGCCGACATCTCAATCGCACTCGGCGCAATTGAGCCGAGAGTGACGCCTGTCGGCTCTTCAATTTTACCGTGATCGCAGCGGGGCACGGAACTTAGCCCCGCTCCATGTGTTCCCCTGCCATCGCATATCACAATGACAGGAGAGCATGATGTTTCTCAAATTATTTGCCGCCTCGACACTCGCTTTGAGCATGGCTACCGCTGTTGTCGCGGAGCCGCTCACCCTGCGCGTCACTCCAAAAGGTCCGCGCGTAGTTACCGTTTACAGCGCCGTTATCGATCACTCCAAGGATGCAATCTCGCCAAGCGGTATCATCAATGTCGACCTGCCGTTCACGGGCACCACCAACCGCACGCCGATCCGTATCCAGTGCGATTCAAACCCGACGACGTCTGTGATGCGCAGCAACACTTTCGATGCTGCACCGCTTTCTGACTGCCCGTAAGGGCGGCGTGGCGCGGTCTCGCCTCAAGCGGCCTCCATGTCCGTAGCAGCAAAGCCGTTGCCAGAAAAAAGCAACGGCTGGCGGTAATATTTGGCGCAAGCATATGTCAGGCAGTCGTCGAGACTGAGACCGGCGCCGCCTTTACCAAAATTGTCGTTTTTACCAAAATTGGAGTAGGCCTCCACCGCCAGTGAAGCGGCTCGCGGGGGCACAGCCACTGACTGGATATTCATCAGTTGCAGGAAGGTGGCGACAGCCTCGGACGCTTCATCGACCGGAATTTCCAATTCGGCGACAAGCGCCAGTGTCGTTCGAGCCACAGTCATTGGCGACGTGAGGCGCACGGTCGACGCCTGCATCCGCCTTGCAAATTCGCGCGCGGCTTCCTCGTCGGTCATCATTGCCAGCAGTACAGAGCCATCGATAAACATCAGCGCGGCTCTGCATCGGCGTTTCGCACGTTGGTCTTCGTGCGCAGGTTTCGGCAGAAGGCCACGGCGATATCTTCCAGCACCGGCTTTGCCAGTTCGGTATCGAGCGCCAGTTGCAGCGCCTTGCGGACAGCCTCGGTCTTCGATGGCGCCTTGGTCAGCGCCTGATAGCGACGTGCCAGGCGGTCGATGGCATCGTCCTTGATGTAGAGTGGCATGGATCTGTCTCCTTGATGCCGCGGTGTTACGACCTCGGGGATGGCTGGACAAGCCGGCATCTGCGGCGCAGATGGTGAGAACACGTAGCCAGTTTCATTCGAGGCAGATATCGCTATGACACCTCCCGTCGCACTCGTCACCGGCTCGACATCGGGCATCGGTGCGGCAATCGCCCGGCGGCTTGCCGCAGAAGGCTATGCAATCGTCCTCCATTCCCGGTCGTCTGTTGACGCCGGGCTGGCGCTTGCAAGCATGCTGCCGATGGCGACCTATATCCAGGCCGATCTCGCTGTCGATGCCGACAGGGCAAGGCTGGTCGCCGGGGCGGTTGCCCAATGGGGCCGGCTCGACGTGCTTGTGAACAATGCCGGCATCAGCCGCGTCATTCCCCATTCCGATATGGCTGCGGCCACGCCGGCGATCTGGCATGAGCTCTACGAGGTCAACGTCGTCGCGCCGTTCCGGCTGGTGGCCGAGGCAGAACCGGCGCTGCGAGCAGCCGCTGGCACGGGACGACCGGGCTCTGTCGTCAATATTTCCTCCCATGCCGGTATCCGCCCCAAGGGTGCCTCCATCCCCTACGCTGCTGCAAAGGCGGCACTCAACCATGCGACGCAGCTGATGGCCCTGTCGCTGGCACCCGATATCCGCGTCAATGCCGTCGCGCCCGGTCTGGTCGATACGCCGCTGACGGCGGACTGGACTGCCGCACAGGATTTGTGGCGAAACCATTCGCCGATGCGCCGGGCGGCGACACCGGAAGACATCGCGCACGCTGTCTGGATGCTTGTCTCTTCGGACTATGCGACGGGAGAGATACTGTTGCTGGACGGCGGTATCAATCTCACCTAGTCCCAGCCCCAAAAGCCGTCCTGGCCCTCAGTGCGGGTGGTGTTGAAGCCGCGCTGGCGCCGGCTCCTCGGCAAGGTCGTCGAGAACGTCACGCAGTGTCCTTGCGATATCCAGCCGACCGCTTTTCAGCGCGGCACGGTGGGCTTGCGAGCAGAGATCCTGCAACGTCGCGCTCTCCTCGACGACGGGCACGACGGGGAAAACGATGCCTGCATATTGCGAGGGTGTGCCGTCTGCGTTTCGAAAGCAGCGGCCGAAGGCCATGATCTCGGTATAAAAACCTCTTGCAGACCGGACGCGGTAATTTTGCTGGCAGGGATACCCCGAAACCACGGCTTCATGCACGGCTTTTGCCACACGCGCCTTATCTTCCGGATGGACGCGATCGAGGTATCGCTCCATCGGCAGGCCGACCATCGTTTCTGACGGATCTAGGCCGAAAAGGGAGGCGAAAGCGCTATCGGCGAAGAATTGGTCGGTTTCGATATCCCAGGTGAAAACTCCCGAGTCCATCGGAGATGGCTGCGAATTCCGGACCAAAATCTTGTCTTTTGCCATGTACCTCTCCATGCCCGTTATTCAACATGAGCGCGCGGGCAGGCCTCTGCAAGGGACAAAAGGGCATGGCGCTGAAAAATATCGACGTTTCCTCGTCAGAATGCGTCGTAAGTACCCGCGTCATGCCGGAAAATCATCGACTTGCCGACGTGCCTGCCTCACCGCCCTTGCATTTCACTCGCGTGCCGGACAGCGGCCACGAAGGAGATCTCAGTCTTGATCTCCCGCGTCGACATCGACGTGACCGTTCGGCGCACGCCCGGCAGGCGGCTGAGCTCCTGACGCAGCTGGCGATCGAGTGCCACCATGTCGACGGCCAGGATATGTAGCAGGTAGTCGGCGTCGCCGGTCGTCGCATGACAGCGCCAGATCAGCGGGTTTTTCCGGACTGCTTCCTCGAACGCGTCCGACAGTTCGAAATCGATAGATACCTGGACAAACGCCTCGAGGCCGAAGCCGAGCTGGGCCGGATCGAGCGTCGTGGTGTATCCCCGGATGAGACCGGCAGCCTCCAGAGCCTTGACGCGCTTCCAGCAGGGCGTCTTGCTCAGCCCGACCTGCTCGGCCAGCGCTGCGAACGACATGCGGGCATCGCCTTCCAGCGCCGAAACGATTTTGAGATCCACCGGGCTTAAGATCATCGTTCTCTCTCTTCGCGCTAAAACAGAGCGATCGTTCTATCAGCTACGCATACTGCATGACAGAAAGGAACAATGTTCGAGAGAATATTTCGTATTCTTCCGAAAAAGAGCTGCTCAATAAGGGGACCAAAATGGATAAGCAGGAATACTGGGAGCGTATCGAGACACCCGATATGAAGGATTACGGCGTCTATCTGCAGTGCGACAAGCTGCTTACCTGCCAGAAGCCTCTGTCTGAAATGGCCAATGCAGACGAACTGCAGTTTCAGATCGTCCACCAGGTAGAGGAGCTGTGGATGAAGCTCATCGCCTACACGCTGGTCGAGGTGATCGGCTACATCGAGGAAGACAATCCCCACCGTATCGTCACGTTGATGGGCCGGGTGCACCGGCTGATGCGGATGATGACCACGCAACTCGATATGCTGGAAACGATGTCGCCGAAGGAATACCAGGAAATCCGCCTTCAACTCGGCAATGGCAGCGGACAGGAGTCACCGGGCTTCAAACTGCTGCTGCGTATGCCTGCCGATCTCTGGCGAGCCTTCAAGGCGACCTATCTGGATGGAAAGGGCCTCACCGTCGACGATGTCTATGACGGCAAGTACGACCATGGTGACAGCTATGTGGTGGCCGAGGCGCTGATAGAGTTCGACGAACTTTTCCAGAAGTTCCGCGCCAACCATGTCTACCTCATCCACCGCTCGATCGGGCTTGGATCAAAATCGCTGAAGGGTCGGCCGGTAGATCTTCTGCAAGCCGGCGCCCGGCACCGCTTTTTCCCCGATCTCTGGGATGTCCGCTGTTCGATGACGGACGCCTGGGGTAGCCAGTATGGCGTCGTCAGGGACAGTATCTCGAAGCCGGAGGCCGTGGCAGAATAAGGCAGCTCGCCGCGCAACTCCGCTGAAACTTGCGCCTGGGATGTGTAAGCGTCTCGAAACTTGCGCAGGGATTGTGTCAGGCTGTGTATATTGACGACGGGTGTCGGCTCGCCTAGTTTTGGCCACGTTCTCCCATAATTTGGGGCGAGCTAAATCCGAGGGCAATCCGTTTTCATGACTGAAGGTCCGCTTTACGTCCAGTTCCCCGCGGAAGCGGCGATACCGGCGCAGCCGCATCATGAAACATTCCACCTGCCGTTTTTTCCGCGCTCCGCCCATGCACGTCATCTCATCGCGCTCGGACTTGCCAGCGCCGGATCGATGGCGCTGCTGGCAGGTGTGCTTTATCCGCTGATCACCCGCAGCGCCGTGGCGTTGCCGGTGTTCGTTCCTCCCGCCCAGATCGTCCAGCCGATGCCTCTCGCACTGAAGGGCAACCGTCTCGAGGCGAAGCGTCACTTCGACGGCTCGCGCTTTGCCCAGGTGGCCGAAAAGCTGTCGACGGGGGAAACGCGTATTTTCACCTATCACCGGCTGACGCTGGTCTTCAATGGCGATAGCGAGCAGCGGGATGCGCCGGTCGCCTCTTCCTTCACCGAGGAAAACGAGGCCGACACACCGATTGCGACGCCAGCAGTGGCAACTTTTGCCGACAGCATCTATCCGAGATCGGCAAATTTTGCCTCGCAGCGCCGGTCGCGTTTCCCGATACGCGGCGTTCCGCTGAATGTCAGTGTGGCGACGGCGGGTACCACGCAGCCGCACCGGGAATTCCAGCGGCTGGTGTCCATGCCGAAAAGCCGCCAGGATCTTACCGATATCCTGAAGACCGCCGGTATCGCGGAGGACCGTCGTGAGCAACTGGTCCAGGCGCTGGCAACGGATACGGTCGTGCCGGGCGATAGTCTCGAACTGCTGATGGAAAAGGGCCGCGCGGAGGGTTCGCCAAAGCTGGTGCTCGCCAAGTTGCGGAGCGAGAACGGCAGCGAGCGGGTGGTGGCCAGCGACGATTCCAACGGGTTCAAGCCGCTGGCAGATGACCGGCTGTTTTCAACGCTTTACAGCGAAGGCCAGCCGGATGCGCCGTCTTCCTCAGAAGTCGCTGCCGTCGACCTGAAGGATCTCGGCAGTGGCGACCAGAAGGACGTGCGGGAGCGCCTGACGAAAGCCGGCTTGTCGGACACGGCAATCGAGCGCCTCGTAAAGCTTGCCGCTGCCAAGGGCATTCCGCTGGCCGGCACCACCGGTACGCCTGACAGCGTCGATCTGCTGTTCCGCAAAGCCGATGACAGCGACAGCGAGCTGATGTTCATCGAGTTTCACTCCGGTGACGAGGCGCACCGCTTTTATCTGCACAAGGACGGAACAGACTCGTCTGAATATTATGACGACAAAGGCCATTCGGTCGCCAAGGTGCTGAATCCCAAGCCTGTCCCCAACGGACAGCTGGGAGACGGCTTTGCTTGGCGCATCCACCCGATCCTCGGAGTGCGGAAATTCCACAACGGGGTCGATTTCCGCGCACCGATGGGCAGCCCGATCATGGCGGCAGGCGACGGCACGGTCGAACTGATCTCCACCGAGGTCGGATACGGCAAATATATCCGCATCCGCCACGATGGCGGCTATGAGACCACCTACGCGCACATCTCGGCCACGCCCTCCGGCTTGAAAGTCGGGCAGCGCGTCAAGCAGGGCCAGGTGATCGCCTATGTCGGGTCGACCGGCTATTCCACCGGCCCGCATCTCTACTACGAACTCCGCGTCAATGGCCGCTACGAAAACCCGCTGACGGCCAAGCTGCCGGCCGGGACAAACCTGACCGGTGCCTCCCTCGACAGCCTCCGATCGCAGGTCGATCATGTCGACAGCATCATGAGCTACCTTGACGTGCCGACACCGGAGGTTTCACGCTCCTCGCTGCCGATGGACAGGCCCTTCGGCCTGTTCCAGGATCATGCGGGCCACATCCACCGTTGAGCGGCCTCTTGATGCGTTAAGTTGGCGACAACGCTTGAGTTATTCCTGCTCTCTCAGCGCAGCGTCTCACCGAAGAAGTCGAGTAGCCGTTTCCAGTGACGTTCCGCTGCCTTCTCATTATAAACGCCGGCATGGTCGGGGATCGTCCAACCATGAGCGGCGCCGACATAGTTCTCGATGACATGATCGACTTCGGCAGTCCGCAGAGTTTCTGCCAAACGAGCCGATTGCTCCGGCGGAAAGCTTCCGTCGACGCCCGCCGTACCGACGTAAATCCGGGCCTTGCCCTTTGCCGCCGCCTTGTGCGGGCTGTCGTCCGCATCGGTAGCAAGACCACCGCCGTGGAAGCTGGCGGCAGCTGCGATCCGCTCCGGATAGGCGCCGGCTGCCGTCAGTGCACGGCCGCCGCCCATGCAATAACCGACGGCCCCGACCGGCCCCGTGGCACCTTCGTCGTCGAGGGTCTTGAGAAAGGCGGCTGTATCGCTTTTCGTCATCGCCTGGGTCGTGCCGTGCAGCATGCCCATGATCTGGTCCCGCATCACAGGATCGGCAAATGCCGACGACTGGAACGGTCCATATGCACCATAGCGATAGAAGAGGTCGGCAAGCAGCACGATATAGCCAGCGTCTGCCAGGCGCTGCGCCATTCCATCCATCGCCGGCCGTGGCCCGAGTGCATCCATGTAGAGCAGAATGCCGGGCGCGGGGGCTTCCGCCGACTGTGCGTCGCTGCGGAAAATCGCTGCCTTGGCGACGCCATCGGCGGTCGTGATATCGATGGTCTTCTTCATGGGCTCGTCCTTTTTGTCGACGGTCGGTCGGTTGTTGTTGGTCAGACGGCGCTGATTGCGCGCAGAAGGCTGCGGTTGTTATAGGGCTTTTGCAGCAAAACAGGTTTCGGACCGATGGAAACGGCAGGCATGTCCGCATTGCCCGTTGCGAAGATGATGCCCATCTGTGGGTAGATTGTCCGGATCTTCTCGGCCAGTTCGCCGCCGGAGAGGCCCGGGAGGCCGAGATCGGTCAGCAGGATGTCAAAGCGTTCGGACTTTACCAGGACCAGCGCCTCCTCGGCGCTACCGGCATCCACCACGTCGTGGCCAGCCTCCTGGAGCTGTTCGACGGTATCGAGCCTGATCAGTGCGTCATCCTCGACGACGAGTATCTTTAGTGGTCTGGGCGCTGGAGCGGAGACAGGGGGCGGCGTGATCGCAGCTTCGGCTGCGGCGGCCATGTCGATCTGCCGTTGATCTAGCAATTGGCGGATGCGCCGGGCCAGGGCGTCGCGGCTGTAGGGCTTCGACAGCAATTCGACCCCGGCATCTAGCCGCCCACCGTGGACGATGGAGTTCTCGGTGTAGCCCGAGGTGAAAAGAACGGCCATGTCGGGCTGTCGCTGCTTGGCCTTGCGAGCCAGTTCCGCGCTCTTCAGCGGGCCGGGCATGACGACGTCGGTAAACAGCAGATCGATCGGCAGCCCGCTCTCGATGATGGTCAGGGCGCTTGCGGCATCGACGGCCTTCAACACCCGGTAGCCGAGGTCTCCGAGCATCTCGACCACTGTCGCCCGTACATCCTCGTCATCCTCCGCCACCAAGATGGTTTCCGTTCCGCCACTGGCGGGGCCGAATTCCGTCTCGGTCAGCCGGTCCTCGGCCTGCATCGAGCGTGGCAGATAGATACGGATCGTCGTTCCCTGGCCGTTCTCGCTATAGATCTTGATATGTCCGCCGGACTGCTTGACGAAGCCGTAGACCATCGACAGGCCCAGGCCGGTTCCCTTGCCGAGCGGCTTTGTCGAGAAGAACGGCTCGAAGACCTTTTCGATGATGTCGGCAGGAATGCCGGTACCGGTATCGGTCACCGCCAGCATCACATACTGGCCCGGATCGACGTCGACGTGCTTGTGTGCATAGGCCTCGTCGATAAAGGCGTTGCCGACTTCGATCGTCAGCTTGCCGCGGCCGTCCATGGCATCGCGGGCGTTGATGGCAAGGTTTAGTATGGCGTTCTCGATCTGCGCGGGATCGACGAATGTGTTCCACAGGCCGCCCGCCTGGATGGTCTCGATCTCGATCGCCTCGCCGATTGTCCTGCGCAGCATGTCTCCCATGCCGGCGACGAACCGGCCGATATTCATCACTTTCGGCTCCAGAGCCTGGCGCCTGCCGAAAGCCAGCAGCTGGGCGGCGAGCTTTGCACCACGGTTGACGCCGGCCAGCGCATTGTCGATGCGCGCCCGTGCCCGAGCGTTGTCAGCCACTTCCTTGCTGAGCAGATGCAGGTTGCCCGATACCACTTGCAGCAGGTTGTTGAAATCGTGTGCCACGCCGCCGGTAAGCTGGCCTATGGCCTCCATTTTCTGGGCTTGGCGGAGTTGTTCCTCGACCCGATCGAGCGCCGCAGCTTGCTCTCTTTCCGCTGTTATATCGCGTCCATAGGCGAATATCATACCGTCCTGGGAGGAGATCCGCCAGGAAATCCAGCGGGGCGAGCCGTCCTTGTGGCGATTGCGAGCCTCGAAGCTTTCGAGATCTGCGACCGATGCGGCGCCTTGCAGTGCCCGCTTTGTAAGCCGCAGATCGTCCGGCCAGACGAAATCGAAGAACGATCGGCCGATCACCTCAAGCTTGGCATGCCCAAGCACTGCCGGCCAGGCGGGATTTACGGCGTGTAGCAGCCCGTCGCTTCCGATGATCACCAGCAGATCCCGGGAGTTTCGCCAGACGCGGTCGAGATCGGCGGTACGGGCAGCCACCTGTCGCTCCAGCGAACTGGCGAGTTGCTGGAGATCCTGTTCCGCGCGGCGACGCTCGACGGCGGTGCGGGTGCGCTCGGCGACTTCCCGGATGAAGACAAGCTCCTCGGGCTTCCAGTCTCGCGCAGTCGCATGGTTGAGATAGAGCAGCGCGACAAGTCCACCGTGCTCGGAGATCGGCATGTTGACGACCGACTGGGCGCTGATAGCAATGAGTTCGGCCGCATTTTCGCAGGTGCGGGGATCTTTCGTCGCGTCGGAAAAAACAACAGTTTCTCCTCGCTTGAGGTCCTCGATGTAACTGCCGTAGTCGCGAAAATGCAGCACACCGGCCAGCGTCTCTATGCCGGGGGCATTCCAGTCACGCTCGATGGTGATGGTTTCGCGTAGCGGGTCGATTGTCCCATAGCCGACACGACTGACATTCATTGTCTGCCCGAGGATCCTGGCGGCGTTGAATGCAATATCTGCGGGGTCGCCGACGTCGCGAAGGCTGTCGTTGAGCGAAATCAGCGCCGAGCGATAGACTTCCTGCAGGCGCGTGTCGGTGATGTCATTGTCGACGCCGATCAGCCCCAGGAAGGCCCCCGCCACGTCGTAGCGTGGCTGGGCCTCGGTCTGGATCAGCCGATAGTTGCCGATAGCATCGCGATACCGTGCCTCTAGGGTGACCCGGCTTTGATGGCGCATCGAACGGTCGAGCTTGGCAAGGAACGCTTCCCGGTCGTCGGGATGCACGGTCGCGCCCCAGTCAAATGTCGGGACTGCCGCCTCGGAAATATTCCAGAATGCGCGCTTTCGGGCGTTGAAATAGACACTCTGTCCGTTCGCATTCGCCATCCAGAGCATCACCGGAGCGTTTTCAGCGATAAGTCTGAACCGGGATTCGCTTTCCCGAAGCGCCTCTTCGGAGACGCGGCGGTCGGTAACGTCATTGCCCTGCACAAAAATCCCGGTGACTGAGCCCCACTCGTCGAACGTAGGTTGGTAGATGAAATCGATATAACGCTCCGCCTGCTCCCCATTACGCTGCTTCAGCGCGATCAGTGCAGATTGACCGATGAACGGCTTGCCCGACCTGAAGACGTTGTCGAGTAGATCCACAAACCCCTGCTCGACAACTTCCGGCAGGGCCTCGCGAACTGGTTTGCCAAAAATGTCGCGGTTGCCGATGAGGTCGAGGTAGGCCTTGTTGGCGATCTCAAAAATGTGGTCCGGCCCGGAGACTGTTGCAACGAAGCCGGGCGCCTGCTCGAACATCTTGCGCAGACGATCGCTTTCGCCTCTCAGCCTCCGCTCTGCCCGTACCTTGCCAGTGGTCTCGACAACGATGGCGATAACACCGACAGGCTTGCCGTCGTCGCCCAGCAATGGCGAGTAGTCGAGGTTGAGCCAGACCTGCTCCGGCTGTCCGTTCCGGTGCAGGACGAATTCCTGGTCGCGGTAGGCCAGGCGCTCTCCGGAGAGACAGGTCCTCATGACATGGTCGTTGAAATCTGCGGCTTCTGGCCAGCCTTCCCGCACCTTCGATCCCAACAGCGCAGGATGGCGTTTTCCGGCCACCACCGAATAGGCATCGTTGTAGATCATTATGCCGTCTTCGCCCCAAAGGGTCGCGATCGGTACGGGCGAGCCGAGTATGAGGCTACAGGTCGCTTTAAGTCCATGCGGCCATCCTTCGATTGGTCCAAGGGGTGTTTTGGACCAGTCGAAACTGGCTATAACGGAGGCAGCCTCGCCCCCTGAAGCCAGGAATGCAGGAGCCGGTTTGGTTGGTTCCGCGCCCTCGGTCATGGCTGGTCGCCTTTTCCGGCGTCTACGGGCATCCCCTGCATCGATATACTCTCTGTTCGCATGACGTGCCGCCTTTCCAAGGGCGGCGACGGACAGCTTTGAGAAATATAAAAGTGCCGTCGATTGGCAAGGTTCTCGTGGCGTTTATTATCGGTTGCAAGAGGTGCCGGCGAATAGCGAGAACGACGGTTGGCGGACAAAGCGGTGCGCCGGTCTTGCATAACCCAAATTTTCGATTATCTTCATCTCATCATTAACGCAACGAAAGGAAGGTGATCCAATGTCTAATGAGATTTCGGTACTCGTGATGGACATGGGAATTGTTGGGAACGAAGCGGGGCAGCCCTCGCTCTGATCCTACCTTCCTGAGGATTGCCACTGCAATCCAGGTCTTTCACAGACCAAAGCTCATGGAGGGCCGCGTCAAGCGGCCCTTTTTGATTCCGGAGAACAGGTCGGGCCAGAAGTCTCCGACGAAAGCGATCGTCTGTGTCACGCGACCTTGCGTTTCGGCTTTTCGGGCTCGGCTTTGCGCCTTGCGATATCCTGCCGAGCACGACGGTTCTCGATAAAAGCCTCTGCATCCGCGCGCGCCATGGGGTGCCCGATCAGATAGCCCTGCCCTTCCCCAAACCCCTCGGCCTTCAGCGCTCGCATCTGCTCTTCGGTTTCGATGCCCTCAGCTGTCGTCGTCGCGCAGAAGCCGATACCGATCCCCACCACGGCGCGGATGATCGACAGGCTGCCGGGGTCCGTTTCTATGCCGGAGACGAAACTGCGGTCGAGCTTGATCTTGTCGAAGTGAAAAGCGCGGAGATAACCGAGCGATGAATAACCGGTGCCAAAGTCGTCGATTGCTATGCGGATACCGAGAGCCTTCATCTCGTGTAGCAGGGGAACGCTCTGGGCGCTGTCGGAGATGAACACCGATTCTGTAATTTCGATCTCAAGGCGATCCGGCCTGAGATTGGTCTCGTCGAGCGCGGACGTGATGGTTGCCAGAAGGCCCTGATGGCGGAACTGGCATACTGACAGATTGACCGCAATTCGCAACTGATCCGGCCAATTGGCAGCGGTAGCGCAGGCTTGCCGAAGGACCCAGGCGCCGATGGTCGTGATCAGCCCGGTCTCCTCGGCTACCGGAATGAATTCTTGCGGCGCAACGAGGCCGCGTTGCGGATGGCGCCAACGCAGCAGCGCTTCGAAGCCGACCAGGGTGTCGTCCTGCAGCGAGACGATCGGCTGATAGTGCAATTCGAATTGCTGCTGGTCGATCGCCTGGCGCAATTCGCCCATGAGATCGTGGCGACGCTTTGCGGCCAGCCGCATCGAAATTTCATAGAACCTGTAGGTCGAGCGTCCTGCCGCCTTGGCGGCATAGAGGGCGAGGTCGGCGTTGCGCAACAGCACCTCGGCGTCACCACCGTCCTGGGGCGCGACGGCAATGCCGATGCTGCAACTGATGTATTCTTGGATTCCTTCCAGATCGATCGGCTGTGCTAGCGATGCGAGCAGCCGGTCGGCGAACTCACGGGCGCGGTCGACGCCAGCATGAACCTGCAGGGCAACGGCGAATTCATCGCCACCGAGACGGGCTATCAGGTCGTCGCTGCGTGTGATCCGTCGAAGGCGGGTCGCAACCTCGCGCAAAAGCGCATCTCCGGCGGGATGGCCGAGGCTGTCGTTGATATGCTTGAAGTGATCTATATCGAAATAGAGCAGGGCAATCGGGTTTTCTTCCGTCGCCTGATCGGCGAGGTCGCGGATGCGGTCTGAAAAGAACGACCGGTTCGGCAGCCCGGTCAAAGCGTCGTGCATGGCGATATGCGCCATCTTCGCCTCGACCGCCCTCGCGACGGTCACGTCCTCCGTGATGCCGAGAAGATAGCGGGGACGTACGCCGTCCGGGGTCGGAAGGGCGCGTTTGAACGTCCGCACCAGTCTCTTCTCCCCGTCGAAGCCTTCCACTTCTTCCTCGACGGTCAATGTCTTGTCGGCGTCGAGGATCACCTGGTCCTGCTCGCTGAAACGCATGGACTGGCGCGGCGAAAACAGTTCCTTGTCTGTCTTGCCGACGATCTCGCCCGAGGACAGACCGACGATATCGCTGCTCGCCTGGTTGTGGAGCACGTAACGACCTTCATCCATCAGGTCCTTGACGAAGACCCCCACGGGCAGGTTTTCGACGATGCTGTTCAGCAGGGACTGCGTGTCGCTCGCCTGCTGGTGGGCGGCGTTGACCTCGGTCCTGTCCTGGACGACGGCAAGAATAGCTGCCGAACCCTCGAAGCGGACGCTGCGACCGTAGGTTACGACCTCGAAGACCTCGCCATTGGCTTTCAGGTGCTGCCAGCGCTTGACGCGCTCCATATCAGTGCCGCCCGCGACGGCTTCGATCATCCGCTGGCGCTCGCTGGCCGGGCGAATGTCGAGTACCGTCATCTGCAGGTATTCTGCGGGGCTGTATCCGTAAAGTTCGACAGCCGCTTCGTTGACGATCAGGAACCGCAGGCTGATCGGATCATAGACCCACATCGGGCTCGGATGGGTGGCAAACAGCGAACGGAAGTCGTCATCGGACGATGCCGCGTGCGGTCCGAGCTCGTGACTTTTCGATTGCTTCGTTTTCCCCAATGCCCCGCTCCACCGCAATCGCTGGCAGGCGCATGGACATCTGCCCGTTGCCGCACTGCACCGACTGACGGTAGAAAGTATGCGCGAAACGTGAATATTTTGCCAACTAACTCCTTGATTAAATTGGCGGCAGAGGCGCAAAAGATGAGCATTTTAGCGATTTTTTCGGCACATCCGGAGGTAGCCTATCCCGGGATATCGCAGCGGGCGAAGTGTATCTCCACGGCTCTCAGATGATCCCGCCACTGCCGCCGGTAGACGCCGGCCGGATGGCGCTGACCATCGCGCGATATCCGCTGGCCCGATAGGTCGCAACCGGATCGATGGCGCCGCCAGCCCGGCGGCGGGCCTCGGCCAGGATCGGCTCGACATCGGCGCGATAGGCGCGTTTCAGCGTGTCGGATGCCATCAGCGCGTCGTTGGCGTCCTGATAGCCTGATAGCGCAGTGCGATCGACGAGCAATGCCTGGGCATAGGCGCGGCGGATTTCGTTGGCGCTGGAGATCAGGCTTTCGATCGGGTCGGTGACGTTGTGCGACTGGTCGATCATGTGCGCCGGGTGGAAGCCCTTGACGCCACGGTGCTCGGCGTCGACCAGTTCGTTGAATACCAGGAACAGCCGGTAGGGATCGATCGAGCCGGCGTCGAGGTCATCGTCGCCGTATTTCGAATCGTTGAAATGAAAGCCCCCGAGCTTCTCGAACTGGATCAGCCGCGCGACGATCATCTCGATATTGGTATTCGGCGCATGGTGGCCGAGATCGACGAGGCAGAAAGCCTTTGGACCGAGCGTCTGGGCGATCAGGTAGTTGGTGCCCCAGTCCTGGACGATGGTCGAATAGAAGGCCGGCTCGTACATCTTGTGCTCGGAAAAGATACGCCAGTCGTCCGGCAGCGCCTTGTAGACTTCTGCCATGGACGAGAGATAGCGCTCGAATGCCTTGGTGAAATTGCTCTGGCCAGGAAAGTTCGAACCGTCGCCGATCCACACGGTCAGCGCCTTGGAGCCGAGCGCGTTGCCGATCTCGATACATTCGATGTTGTGCTCGATTGCCTGCGTCCGCGTTGCTGCGTCGACATGGCTGAGCGAACCGTATTTGTAGGAGTGGTCCTGGCCGGGCGCGTCCGAGAAGGTGTTGGAATTCATCGCGTCGAAGGAAAGTCCCAGGCTTTCGCCCTTGGCCTTCAGATCGCGGACGTCGGTTTTGTCCCACGGGATATGCAGCGACACAGCCGGCGTTGCGCGGGTCAACTGGTTGATGACCGCGCAGTCGTCGAGCTTGTCGAAGATGCCGCGCGGCTCTCCGGTGCCGGGGAAGCGGGCAAAGCGCGTGCCGCCGGTGCCGACGCCCCAGGACGGCACGGCGACGAAAAATTCGGAGACTTTCTGCGTGACGGCCTCGATGTCGATGCCACGGCGATCGAGGCTGGCGCCGAGCGCCTGATAGTCGGCGTCCAGCGCGCTGGCACGTTTTTCGTTCTCCTGCGCAACGACATCCTGCGCGATCTTCAGCTCAACCATAAAATCCTCCCTTGGTGCGGCGAACAAAAGGGCTCCCCCTGCGTTCTACCGCCCGAACTCCCAATTCATGAACGAGGCGACCTTGGATATCATACGCATACTGCTCGCAATCTTCCTGCCACCGGTTGGCGTCTTCCTGCAGGTCGGTCTCGGCCTGCAATTCTGGCTCAACATCCTGCTGACCCTCTGCGGCTACTTTCCGGGCATTATCCACGCCCTCTGGGTGATCCTCCGGAAATAGCCCTCAGCGGGTGAAAGCCTGCGCGTTGCCTGCGTCGACGTTGATGATGTTGCCGGTCGACTTGGCCGACGCGTCCGACGTCAGGAAGTAGATCGCCTCGGCGATGTCTTCCGGAAAAACGTTGAGCTTTAGCAGCGAGCGCTTGCGGTAGTGCTCCTCGAGATCGTCTATCTCTATCTTCGAGGAAGCCGCACGCTGCTCGCGCCATTCTCCATTCCAGATCTTGGAACCGCGCAGCACAGCGTCCGGGTTGACGGTGTTGACGCGGATACCGGCGTCTGCACCCTCTAGCGCCAGGCAGCGGGCAAGGTGGATTTCTGCCGCCTTGGCCGTGCAATAGGCTGCCGCACCCGGTGACGAGGCAAGCCCATTTTTCGAGGCGACGAATACGACATTGCCGCCGAGATTTTGCCTGCGGAACAGCCGAAAGGCCTCGCGCGACACCAGGAAATAGCCGGTCGCCAGAATATCGATGTTGCGATTCCACATCGACAACTCGGTGGTCTCGATCGGTGCCGACGAGGCAATGCCGGCGTTCGAGACGAGAATATCGATGCCGCCAAATTCGACACAGGCGTCGGCGAAGGTGGAAATGACCCCCTCTTCCTTGGTGACATCGAGCCTGACGCCGCGCACCGTATCGGCGCCGAACTGTTTTGCGAAATCAGCCTTTGTTGCTTCAAGCGCCGCTTCGTCGATGTCGGCGAGCACGACGCATGCGCCCTCTGCTATCAGCCGCGAGGCTGTGGCGCGTCCGATGCCGCCAGCACCGCCGGTGACGAAGGCGACACGGCCGGCAAGGCTCTTCGGCTTCGGCATGCGCTGCAGCTTGGCCTCCTCTAGCAACCAGTATTCGATGTCGAATGCTTCCTGCGCCGGCAGGCCCTGATACTCGGAGACCGTCGATGCGCCGCGCATGACGTTGATCGCGTTGACGTAAAATTCGCTGGCAATGCGGGCGGTCGCCTTGTCGCGGGCAAAAGACAGCATGCCGACGCCGGGGATGAGGAAAATCACCGGATTGGCGTCGCGCATGGCTGGGGAATTCGGATGCTTGCAGCTCTCGTAGTAGCTGGCGTAATCGGCGCGGTAGTCTTCCAGTGCCTTGTCGAGACCGGCAATGACCGCATCGACGTCAGGCATGGAAGGATCGAAGTCGACGATGAGCGGCTTGATCTTGGTGCGCAGGAAATGGTCGGGGCACGACGTGCCCAGCGCACCCAAGGGTGCCAGATGCCTGGAGTTGACGAATTCGAGCACGGCATCCTGGTCATCGAAATGGCCGAGCTTGCGCTCTGCCTTGCCGATGCGGCCGCGAATTTCCGGCATCAGTTTGGCAGCGATGGCGCGGCGGTCGCTTGCCGGCAGGCTCGTCGTCACCGCGCCGCCGAAAATCGTCTTTCCTTCGGTCTCTGCTGCAAACCAGACGATTGCCTTGTTGATGATGTCGAGCGTCAGCTCATAGCAGGCCTTGGCGTCATCAGCCCAGGTGAAGAGGCCGTGGCTTTCGAGCACGACACCTTTGGAATTCGGATGGTCCTTGACGAAGGCACTGAGGTCGAGGCCGAGTTGGAAGCCCGGCCGGCGCCAAGGCAGCCAGCCGATGTCGTCACCAAAGATCTGTTGCGTCAGTTCCTTCGAGCTTTTGGAGGCCGCAATGGCGATAATGGCGTCTGGGTGCATGTGGTCGACATGGGTAAAAGGCACGAAGCCATGCAGCGGCGTGTCGATCGAGGCGGCGCGGCTGTTGAGATTGAAAGTGCAATGGGGCAGGAAGCCAACCATGCGGTCCTCGTCATGGAGACCCTTGTAGAGGCCCTTCAGGGCGTCGAGCTTGTCCTGGTAGAGAGTGGCGAAACCATCGAGCTTGATCGTGCCGACATCGCCTCCGGAACCCTTGACCCAGAGCACCTTGACCTTCTCACCGGTGAGCGGATCGGTTTCCATCACCTTGGCTGACGTGTTGCCGCCACCGTAATTGGTGATGCGCTTGTCGGCACCGAGCAGGTTGGAGCGGTAGAGCAGCTTGCCCGGCTCATCCAGCCCGGCAGCGTAATTATCGTCCCAACGATTATCGAGAAGCCTGATATCAGCCATGTCTTCCTCCCATGTCGTATCCGGGCGTTCTGATCGTAATTTGCCGCCCATTGTTGCGAGGGTATCGCTCACTGAAACTCTCTTTGTCAATCGAAAACGATCATATTCGGTTATGCTGCGGCGCAATATGAAATTTTATGATCGTTTCTGATTGACACATTGTCACCGTTAAGAAATAAACGGCGCCAGGAGGGGACGATGCACGAACGCGAACGCCATCGCATCATCATCAGCGCAGTCCAGGAAAAGTCGGTCGTCACAATTCAGGATATTGCCGAATTGACCGAGGCTTCCGAGGCGACGATCCGCCGTGATATTGCTGCCCTGCACGTACAGGGCAAGATTCGCCGCGTCCGTGGCGGTGCAGAGGCCGTGCATCCGCCGCAGCTGGGCAATCTCGCTGGCCGTCCATTCCGTGTGTCCGAATCCGTCAATATCGACAAGAAGCGCGCAATTGCCCGCCAGGCTGTCGAGCTCTGCGACCCCGGCGATGCGATCATCATCAACGGCGGTACGACGACGTTCCAGATGGTGCATTTCATGGCCGCCCATCGACTGCAGGTGATGACCAATTCCTTTGCCATCGCCGAGCATCTGGTCAAGCATTCGAAAAATTCGGTGACGGTCCCGGGCGGCGCGATCTACCGCGAGCAGAGCCTGATCCTTTCGCCCTTCGACAACGACACGACGCGCAATTTCTATGCCCGCCGGATGTTCATCGGTGCCCAGGGCGTTGGCCCGCTGGGGATCATGGAGGCCGATGCGCTGATCATCCAGAGCGAACAAAAGCTTATGCATCAGGCGGACGAACTGATTGTCATGGTCGATTCCAGCAAGTTCCATCGCCGGTCGAGCCTGATCTTGTGCCCGCTCGACCGGGTGACGACCGTTATCACCGACGACGGAATCTCGGAGGAGTCCGTCAGAATGATCGAAGACGCAGGCGTGGGGCTCGTGATTGCGAGCGTCGCGGCATCGCAGTCGGGCAGGGAGGATTCCTCGTCGGTCGCATAATCGAACCGGCGTGGCGTGACGCAGACCAATCAACTCGGGAGGAAGAGACATGCATATTGTGAAGAAACTGGCGATCGGCGTTGCGCTGGTCGCAGCCTTGATGTCCGGCACGGCAAACGCCAAAGACATCAAGATCGGCCTCGTGGTCAAATCGCTCGGCAACGGCTTCTTTGAAGCGGCCAACAAGGGCGCTCAGGAAGCAGCCAAGGAACTGGGCGGCGTCGAGGTCATCTATACTGGCCCGACCACGACGACGGCCGAAGGCCAGATCGAAGTCATCAATTCGCTGATCGCCCAGGGCGTCGATGCCATCGCCATCTCGGCCAACGATCCCGATGCTGTCGTACCGGCCCTGAAGAAGGCGGCCCAGCGCGGCATCAAGGTGATCTCGTTCGATTCCGGCGTCGCAAAGGCCGGCCGTATCCTGCAGCTCAACCCGTCGTCCAACGAGTTGATCGGCAAGATGTGCCTGACGCTGGTCAAGGATCATCTCGACGGCGGCAAGGGTGACTTCGCCATCCTGTCTGCCACGACCACCTCGACCAACCAGAACATCTGGATTGCCGAGATGAAGAAGCAGATGAAGGACTTTCCGGGCATGACCCTCGTCACGACCGTCTACGGCGACGATCTGTCGGACAAGAGCTACCGCGAAGCGCAGGGCATCCTGACCTCGCATCCTGAAGTCAAGGTCATCGTTGCGCCGACCACCGTGGGTGTTCTCGCCGCCTCGCAGGCTGTCAAGGATGCCGGCAAGATCGGCCAGGTCTATGTCACCGGTCTCGGACTGCCCTCCGAAATGGCCGGCGCCATCAAGTCCGGCGCAACCAAGGAATTCGCCATCTGGAATCCGATCGACCTTGGCTATTCGGCCACACAGATCGCCTACCGCCTCGTGAAGGGTGAGACCAAGGGTGCGCCAGGCAGCGAAATCCCGGCCGGCCGCATGGGCAAGATCAAGGTCGACGACAAGGGCGAAGCCGCCATGTCCGATCCCTTCGTCTACAACGCGTCCAACATCGACCAGTTCTCGAAAGTCTTCTGATCGGCTCTCAGCCAAAGCTCACCACCCGGCGGCACCGTGCCGCCGGGACTGGAAATCTTAACCGGTAGACCGCTGATGACTGCTGCCCTTCAATACCCCGTCGTGGATAGCCCGCCAGCGCCGGAGACGGCGATCCTGGAAATGCGCGGAATTTCGCAGATCTTTCCGGGCGTCAAGGCGCTCGATAACGTCAGTATCGCGCTCTATCCCGGCAAGGTGACGGCGCTGATCGGCGAGAACGGTGCCGGCAAGTCGACGCTGGTGAAGATCCTGACAGGCATCTACCGTCCGAACGAAGGCGAGATCCTTGTAGACGGCAAGCCAACAACGTTCTCCAGCGCCCAGGCCTCGATCGACGCCGGCGTTACGGCAATTCACCAGGAAACCGTGCTGTTCGACGAACTGACGGTGGCGGAAAATATCTTTCTCGGCCACGCGCCGCGCACGGCATGGCGGACGATCGACTGGAAGACGATGAACAGCCGCGCCAAGGCGCTGCTCGTTTCGCTCGAAAGCGCCATCGATCCTACGATCCGCCTGAAGGACCTGTCGATTGCCCAGCGCCATCTCGTCGCCATCGCCCGCGCGCTGTCCATCGAGGCGCGCATCGTCATCATGGACGAGCCGACGGCCGCCCTCTCGCGCAAGGAGATCGACGATCTCTTTCGCATCGTCGAGGGCCTGAAGGCGAAGGGCAAGGCGATCCTGTTCATCAGCCACAAGTTCGATGAGGTCTATGAGATCGCCGACAATTTTGCCGTCTTCCGCGATGGCCGGGCCGTCGGCCATGGCCGTCTGAAGGACACGCCGCAGGACGAGATCGTCCGCATGATGGTCGGCCGCGACGTCAAGGATGCCTTTCCGAAGATGGCCGTCGACATCGGCGCCACGGTCCTTGCCGTCGAGCGCTATTGCCATGCGACGGAATTCCGCGACATCTCCTTCGAGCTCCGTCGTGGCGAAATCCTCGGCATCTACGGGCTCATCGGCGCCGGCCGCTCGGAACTCTGCCAGTCGCTGTTCGGCATTACCAAACCTCTTTCCGGCAAGCTGACGCTTGACGGCAAGGAGATTGCCATTCGCTCGCCGCTGGATGCGATCCGGGCCGGCATCGTCTACGTGCCGGAAGAGCGCGGCCGCCATGGGCTGGCTCTGCCGATGCCGATTTTCCAGAACATGTCGCTGCCGTCTCTGGTGCGCACATCGCGCAAGGGTTTCCTGAACGCTGCGAGCGAGCTGGCACTGGCCCGCAAATACGCCGAGCGGCTGGACCTGCGCGCGGCTGCCCTGTCCGTGCCTGTCGGCACGCTGTCGGGCGGCAACCAGCAGAAGGTGGTGATCGGCAAATGGTTGGCGACGCTGCCGAAGGTCATCATTCTCGATGAGCCGACCAAGGGCATCGATATCGGCTCCAAGGCTGCCGTCCACCAGTTCATCAGCGAACTGGCCGCCGAGGGCCTGAGCATCATCATGATCTCGTCGGAGCTGCCTGAAATCATCGGCATGGCGGACCGGGTGCTCGTCATGAAGGAAGGCCTGTCGGCAGGCCTGTTCGACCGCGATGCGCTGACGCCGGAAACCCTGGTGCGCGCTGCCACCGGCAATGTTTAGGATAAACCCATGTCCCGTCTCCTGAAAAAGCGCGAAACGCTGCTGTTCATCATCATTCTGGTGATGATATCAGGCTTTTCCACCCGCGCCGCGGGTTTCGCCGCGCCCGGCAACCTTTCCAACATCTTCAACGACACCTCGATCCTCATCATCCTGGCACTGGCCCAGATGACGGTAATCCTCACCAAGTCCATCGACCTGTCTGTTGCCGCCAACCTTGCGCTGACCGGCATGGCAATTGCCATGCTGAATTCCAGCTTCCCCGGCATTCCGCTGGCGGCCCTCATCTTGGTCGCCATCGTCATCGGTGCAGCACTCGGCGCTATCAACGGCTACCTCGTCTGGGCGCTGGAAATGCCGCCGATCGTCGTTACCCTTGGCACGCTGACTATCTATCGCGGCATGGCTTTCGTGCTGTCGGGCGGGGCGTGGGTCAACGCGCACCAGATGACGCCGGTCTTTCTCAACGTCCCGCGAACGATGATATTCGGCCTGCCGGTGCTCGGCTGGATCGGTATCGTTGTCGTCGCGCTCATATACTTTGTTTTGAAATTCACGCCCTTCGGCCGCGCCGCCTATGCCGCAGGCGGCAATGCCGTTGCTGCCGTCTATGCCGGTGTCGATGTCGGCAGGACGCGCTTCTTTGCCTTCGTGCTGTCGGGAGCGCTGGCGGGCCTGAGCGGCTATCTCTGGGTGTCGCGCTATGCGGTCGCCTATGTCGATATTGCCAACGGCTTCGAGCTCGACAGCGTCGCCGCCTGCGTCATCGGCGGCATCTCGATTGCGGGCGGCGTCGGCTCTGTGGCCGGCACCGTGCTCGGCGCACTGTTTCTCGGCGTCATCAAGAACGCGCTGCCTGTGATCGGTATCTCGCCGTTCACGCAGATGGCGATCTCCGGCACCGTCATCATCCTCGCCGTCGTCTTCAATGCGCGCCGTGAACGCAATCGCGGCCGTATCATCCTGCGCGACAAGGCGGCCCGCGACACCATCACCAACGAGGTGGCAGCATGAGTGCCGTTCCCGAGACACAGACCGAGCGACGCGCCATTCCCGACCGGCTGGGAACGCCCTTCCGGCGTATCATGGCCAGCTGGGAGGTGCTGCTGTTTGGCGTCGCCATCCTGATCTTCATCTTCAACTCGCTGGCCTCGCCTTACTTCCTAGACGCCTACAATCTTTCGGACGCGACATACAATTTCACCGAAAAGGCGATGATCGCCTTTGCCATGGCGCTGCTGATCATTGCCGGCGAAATCGACCTGTCGGTGGCAGCGATCATTGCGCTTGCCTCGACGGCGATGGGCTATGCGGCGCAGGCCGGCGTCGATACCGTCGGGCTGGTTGCCATCGGCCTCGGTGTCGGGCTGCTGTGTGGGCTGTTCAACGGCATTCTGGTCTCCGTGCTAAAGTTGCCGTCTATTGTGGTTACCATCGGCACGATGAGCCTGTTTCGCGGCATTTCCTACATCGTCCTCGGGGACCAGGCGTTCGGGAGCTATCCCGAGGACTTCGCCTTCTTCGGACAGGGTTACGTCGTCTGGGTTTTCTCATTCGAGTTCGTGCTGTTCCTCGTGCTTGCGATCCTGTTTGCCATCCTGCTGCATGCCACCAATTTCGGACGGCAGGTCTATGTGATCGGAAACAACGAGTTTGCAGCGAGGTTCTCCGGCATTCCGGTCGAGCGGATAAAGTTCATCCTCTTCCTTTTGACCGGCGTCATGAGCGGCCTGGCTTCGGTCTGCCTCACCTCGCGGCTCGGTTCGACGCGGCCGTCGATAGCGCAAGGGTGGGAGTTGGAAGTGGTGACCATGGTCGTGCTCGGCGGCGTGTCCATCCTCGGCGGCTCCGGCACTATCGGCGGCGTCGTCATTGCTGCCTTTGTCATGGGTCTCGTCACCTTCGGCCTCGGCTTGCTCAATGTTCCCGGCATCGTCATGTCGATTTTCATCGGCCTGCTGCTGATTATCACCATCGCGCTGCCCATCATCGTGCGGCGCATAAAGGCCATGGGCGGCAAATGACCGGCGAACTCGAAAAGTACGCTTTCAAGATGCGGCTCAATCCCGGCATGGAAGCCGAATACCGCCGGCGTCACGACGAGATCTGGCCGGAACTGGTCGACTTGCTACACATTTCCGGGGCCAGCGACTATTCCATCCATCTCGACCGCGAAACCAACACGCTGTTCGGCGTGCTGACGCGGCCGAAGGGTCACACGATGGCGAGCCTTCCGGCCCACCCGGTGATGCAGCGCTGGTGGGCGCACATGGCCGATATCATGGCCACCAATCCGGATAATTCGCCTGAGCAGAGCGATCTCGTGACGCTCTTTCATCTGCCATGAGCGCGGCCTTCCGGCGCATCGCCGTCCTCGACATCGGCAAGACGAATGCCAAGGTGGTCGTGCTCGATGCCCGGACCGGTAGGGAGGTCGCCGTCGTTAAGACCGGCAACGGCGTACTGCAAGACGGCCCCTATCCCCACTACGATATCGAAGCCTTGTGGCGCTTCACGATGAAAGCGCTGGCCGATTTCGCGGTTGCGCCGGGTTTCGATGCTGTGTCGATCACCACCCATGGGGCTTGTGCCGCATTGCTCGATGCCGAGGGCGCGCTCGCGCTGCCCGTGCTGGATTATGAGCATCCCTACGACCCGGCCATTCGCGCGGAGTACCTCGCTCTGCGCCCGGATTTCGCCGAAACGTTCTCGCCCTCGCTTGCCGTCGGCCTTAATCTCGGTGCGCAGTTGCATTACCAGAAGACGGTCTTTCCCGAGGCCTTTGCCAGGGTTGCGACCATTCTTACCTATCCGCAATACTGGGCCTGGCGGCTGACCGGCGTAGCTGCCAACGAAATGACATCGCTCGGCTGTCATACGGATCTGTGGCTGCCGGCATCCTCAGACTACTCGCCGCTCGTTGACCTGCTTGGCATCCGTGCCAAAATGGCGCCGATCCGTTCGGCGTTCGATGTCCTTGGGCCGATCTCTGCTTCGATTGCCGCCGAGATCGGAGTTGGCGGTGAAATTCCTGTCTTCTGCGGCATCCATGACAGCAACGCTTCGCTGCTGCCACACCTGATCGGCCGCCCCTCACCCTTCACTGTAGTCTCGACCGGGACATGGGTGGTCAGCTTTGCGGTTGGCGGCGATATGGACGGGCTCGATCCTGGCCGCGATACGCTCGCCAATGTGGACGCCTATGGTCGCGCCGTTCCCTCGTCGCGGTTCATGGGCGGTCGGGAGTTCGAAGTGCTGGCGAGAGCGTTCGGCGATGTCGCCCCCGAGGATGCCGAGAAGGCGGTGAGTGCCGTCATCGAGCGACGTCTGATGCTGTTACCAAACGTGGTCCCCGGTTCAGGTCCCTTTCCCGGCGCACAAATGCAATGGTTGAACGACGCGGAGGCGACACTTGCAGAGCGGTGTGCTGCCGCCGGACTGTATCTCGCCCTCATGACGCAGGCCTGCCTCGATCTGATCGGCGCCGGCGGCAGCATTGTCGTCGAAGGACCGTTCGCGCTCAACCGCATCTATATAGCGGCGCTCTCCGCACTGACCGGCCTCGATGTCGTCGCGCTGCCGGGCTCCACGGGCACCAGCCTCGGTGCTGCACTGCTGACGGGCATTGCGCCGGCGGGTCTGACCGTGCGGGCCCAGGCCGGTTTCCCCCTGCCCCCGCTCGATGACTACAGCGCGCTATGGCATCAGCGCACGCGCCAGCGCTAGCCTCCTCGTTGCACTTCCCCGCCGTCGGCGATTTTGGCCGGGATTGCGTCTTCGTGTCTTGCCAAGAGTGGCGGTTACCACAGATAGTATATGAGACGATTGGCAGCCATGGCGGCGCCGCGTATCGATCAAGACAGCAACGACCCGTCAAACCAAGGCCTCGCGCTAGGGGACGCTATGCCAAAAACGCCGAAGAACCCTCTGCTGCTTGCCGACGACAGCAACTGGCGCTGCCGGGAGTCTCTTCGCCGTGCGGTGGAAAGGGTGGTGCGTGAGGCCCTTGATGAAGGCTGGAAACCCGAGGATATCGCAATTTCGCTGGTCGAAGTGGCTGATGAGCATATGGACCAGATGATCGGCGAGGCGATCTGCCCCGGCCACCCCATCGTTATTCACTGAAGGCTTTTGCGCTATTTCTTGAAGTGAGCGCAACGACTTCGGAGCTATGCGGACAGAATTCCGCAGATGGCTGACGCTCCAGGCCAATATGCCCTGAAAATCAATTTTCCTGCCCGCCCGAAAAGTGTCTGCCGGAGGATAAACCTGCTCGTCGGCGGAACAATGGAGGCTGCCTACCGTTCCACTTGGCAAACCAAAATCCGGTCGCAGCCCTCCGGCTCGGCCAGCGGGGCCGAGAACGATGCAAGCGTCTACCTTACGGAACGATCAGCAAACACGGCGTCGACCACCACGCATTTATTACGTCCATCCCCTGATGCTCGACGGCATGAGCGCCTGGTCGGCTGTCTTCGATCACGCCTCAGCCCTGGGTTTCGACACCGTCCTTTCAGCCCCGCCGTTCCTGACACTGCCGGGCGAAAGCGTGTTCGTTCCCAGCGACCCGGATCGGCTGACGCCATCGCTGCAAAGCCTCGGGAATACCGTCGAGGGGCTTCAGGCCCTCGCCGCCGCGGCCCGCCAACGCGGCCTCAACTTCATGATCGACATCGTCATAGATCGCATTTCAACTGTAGAATCGACGAACGGCGGCGTAGTTTCCGATCCGCGCATTTCGCCCGAGGAGAGGCATGCCAAGCACTTTTCAACCGGCAGCGAGGCGGAGGAGGAAAACCTGCGCCAATGGCAGGTCCGTCTCGATGCACTGGTATCGGTTGGCATTTCGGGCTTCCGCTGCCTCGGCATCGACAGGGTACCTTCATCTGCCTGGACACGGTTGATCAGCGCTGCCCGCGAGATTGCGCCAGACACCCATTTCTATGCCTGGACCCCGGGCACGGCCTTCTCTGTCCGCCGCGCTCTGCAAAGCGCGGGATTTGACGGTGCCTTCTCGTCTATCTGCTGGTGGGACCAGCGTGGCGATTGGATCGTCGAGGAGCATGATCTTCACCGCGCAATCGGTCTCGACATTGCGTTTCCAGAAGCACCGTTCGGTCGCCGGATCGCCCATGGTGCGGAAGACCTGGAGACGATCGAGCGCAAAGCGCGTCGTGCACTGCTGATAGCAGCTGAATTCGGCGACGGTCTGCTGATACCGATGGGGTTCGAATTCGGCGCGTCTCTCGCCCTCGACATGACGGCCGGCAACGGACGCGGCATCTCCTCCTTGCGTCACGATGGTCTTCTTGACCTTTCGGGCGAGGTCCGGCGGGTCAATGCAAACCTTCAGAAGCAGAACGCGGCGTTCGAAAGACAGTCGGTCCGCGTGGTCGTCGGCTCGTCGACGCCGGTCTCCATCCTCATCCGCTCAGACGCCGCCGATGCGCGCTTTGCCAGCACGCAGAGGCTGATTGCAGTCAATAGCGACCTGCGCAAATCTGCGCTGTTGCCAGTGGGAATGCTTTCCGAAAATTCGGCTGGCTTCCTCCCACTTTTGAGCTTGGCCGATGGCGCGACGCTGGACGCTGAGAAAATCATCAGTCTGCTTCCCGGCGAGGTCAGGGTATTCGAGGGCAAGGCCAGCAAGGCGATTTTGTCGCAAGCTCACCTGCCGGCGACGGACGCTGCCGCGACGCCACGACTGGCGATAGAAGAGGTGACGCCGTCGGTAGATGACGGTCGCTTCGCGGTGAAAACCACTGTCGGACAGACAGTTCGTGTCGAGGCTGACATTTTCGGCGATGGCCACGATCCGCTCTCGGCATCCCTCCTGTGGCGCGCCGTCGATGAGGACACCTGGTCGGAAGTCCGCATGCAGTTGATCGGCAATGATCGCTGGTGGGCGGAATTCGAACTTCAGCGCATGGGCCGGCATGAATTCGTCATCGAAGCCTGGCGCGACCCGTTTGCCATCTTCCGCTACGAACTCGTGAAGAAGAACGACGCCAAGCTCGACCTGAAGCTTGAACTTCAGGAAGGCCTCGGTCTCGTCAAGTCTGCGATCGCCAAGAATAGCGGCAATATCGCCACGCGGCTTGAAACGTTAGCGGACAGTCTCACCAAGGCGGACGACAAGGCTCGCGTGCAGCTTTTGCTGGCTGGCGAAACATCGTCGCTGATGAAACAGGCGGATCACCGCCCGTTCAAAGTGCGCAGCGCAGCGTACCCGGTGGACGCCGAACGGCAGGCAGCAGGTTTTGCCAGCTGGTACCAGATCTTTCCACGCTCGCAGAGCGGCGATCCGAACCGTCACGGCACATTCGACGACGTGATCGGCCGTCTGCCCGCCATCCGCGAGATGGGTTTCGACGTTCTTTATTTCCCGCCGATCCATCCAATCGGCAAGACGAACCGCAAGGGTCGCAACAACACCCTCAATGCGTCGGAGCAGGATCCGGGCAGCCCCTACGCCATCGGCGCTGCCGATGGGGGCCACGATGCCATCCATTCTGAACTCGGTACCTTCGCCGATTTCGATCGGCTGGTCGAGGCGGCTCACGAGCACGGCCTGGAAATCGCACTCGACCTTGCCATCCAGGCCTCGCCAGACCACCCATGGCTGAAGCAGCATCCGGGCTGGTTCGACTGGCGGCCGGACGGGACCGTGCGCTATGCGGAAAATCCACCGAAGAAATACGAGGACATCGTCAACGTCGATTTCTATGCCAAGGACGCTGTGCCGGGGCTTTGGACCGCGTTGCGCGATGTCGTCCAGCTCTGGGTCGATCACGGTGTGAAGCTGTTTCGCGTCGATAATCCGCACACCAAGCCTTTCCCCTTCTGGGAGTGGATGATCGCCGATATCCGCAGCCGACATCCAGACGTGGTGTTCCTGTCGGAAGCCTTCACCAAGCCGAAGGTGATGTACCGCCTCGCCAAGGTCGGGTTCTCCCAGTCCTATACGTACTTCACCTGGCGCAATGCCAAGTGGGAGCTGGAGGCCTATATGCGCGAGCTGACGGAAACGGCGCCGAAGGATTTCTTCCGCCCGCATTTCTTCGTCAACACCCACGATATCAACCCTGATTTTCTGCAGAACGCGCCGCGCTCCGCCTACCTGATCCGTGCTGCACTCGCTGCCACGCTTTCGGGTCTCTGGGGCGTCTATAACGGTTTCGAGCTCTGCGAGGGCCGTCCGGATGCCAAGCGCAAGGAATATGCCGACAGCGAGAAGTACGAGATTCGGGCCTGGGACTGGGATCGACCGGGCAACATCATCGCCGAGATCACCCGGCTGAACGGCATCCGCAAGCACAATCCGGCGCTGCATTCGCATCTGGGCCTGACCCTGCTGCCGGCTTGGAACGATAACATTCTCTTCTTCGAAAAGGCGACGCCGAGTCGAGACAACGTCGTGCTCGTGGCGGTCAGCCTCGACCCTCATAACGTGCAGGAAGCCGACGTCGAAATTCCGCTGTGGGCCTCGGGCCTTCCAGATAACGGCAGCCTTTTCGTCGAAGACCTCATGCATGGCAATCGAATGACCTGGACAGGCAAGCGGCAACATCTCCGGTTTGAGCCGGGCGTGCCCTTTTCCATCTGGCGTAGCAGTGTTCGGGAGATTTAAATGGACAATATCATCATCAACGAAAAGCTTGGCCAGGATCCGCTCTGGTACAAGGACGCCATCATCTACCAGCTGCACATCAAGTCGTTTTTCGACAGCAATGGCGATGGTATCGGCGACTTCCAGGGCCTTACCCAGAAGCTTGACTATATCGCAGCTCTCGGCGTCACCGCCATCTGGGTGCTGCCGTTCTTCCCTTCGCCTCGCCGCGACGATGGCTACGACATTGCCGATTACACCAATGTCAGCCCCGACTACGGGACGATGGACGACTTCCGCGAGTTCGTTGCCGGTGCGCACGAGCGCGGGATGCGCGTCATCATCGAGTTGGTCATCAACCACACCTCCGACCAGCACCCCTGGTTCCAGCGTGCGCGGCTGGCAGCACCGGGTTCGCCGGAACGGGATTTCTACGTCTGGTCGGACACGGACCAGAAGTTCCCGGAAACCCGGATCATCTTTATCGATACGGAAAAGTCGAACTGGACCTGGGATGCGGCGGCTGGCCAGTATTATTGGCATCGCTTCTATTCGCACCAGCCTGACCTAAACTTCGACAATCCGGCTGTCATGGACGAGTTGATGAAGGCGATGCGCTTCTGGCTGGATACGGGCATCGACGCCTTCCGCCTCGACGCAATCCCCTATCTCGTCGAGCGCGAGGGGACCAATAACGAGAATCTCGAGGAGACGCATGCGATCCTGAAGCAGATCCGTGCCGCCATGGACGAGAGCCATCCCGGCAAGATGCTGCTCGCCGAGGCGAACCAGTGGCCGGAAGACACGCGGGACTATTTTGGCGATGGCGACGAGTGCCACATGGCATTCCACTTTCCGCTGATGCCGCGCATGTACATGGCAATTGCCAAGGAAGACCGCTTCCCGATCACCGACATCCTGCGCCAGACACCGGATATTCCGGACAATTGCCAGTGGGCGATCTTCCTGCGCAACCATGACGAACTGACGCTCGAGATGGTGACCGACGAGGAGCGCGATTACCTCTGGAACACCTACGCTTCGGACCGTCGGGCCCGCATCAATCTTGGCATTCGCCGCCGGCTGGCGCCATTGATGGAGCGTGACCGCCGTCGCGTCGAGCTGATGAATGCGCTGCTGTTGTCGATGCCCGGCACGCCGGTCCTCTACTACGGCGACGAGATCGGCATGGGCGACAACATCTATCTCGGTGACCGCGACGGCGTGCGTACGCCGATGCAATGGTCACCCGATCGCAATGGTGGCTTCTCACACGGGGACCCGGCACGGCTCGTCTTGCCGCCGATCATGGACCCGATCTATGGCTACGGTGCACTCAACGTCGAAGCGCAGAACACCGACGCCCATTCGCTGCTGAACTGGACGCGGCGCATGCTTGCGCTGCGCGGTCGTCACACGGCCTTCGGTCGCGGCACGATCCGGTTCCTGAAACCTGCAAACCGCAAAATTCTTGCCTATCTGCGCGAGTACGGCGACGAGACGATCCTCTGTGTGGTCAACCTGTCTCGCCTGCCGCAGGCGGTGGAGCTCGACCTTTCCGAATTCGAGGGCCGGATACCGGTCGAGATGACCGGCATGTCAGCCTTCCCGCCCATTGGCCAATTGACCTATCTCCTGACGCTGCAGCCATATGGCTTCTTCTGGTTCAAGCTCGCGGGCGAGACCGACGGCCCGGTATGGCGCACTCCGCCACCGGAGCAGATGGACGAATTCGTCACCATTGTTCTGAAGCACAACCTGCTGGAACTGATGGAAGACGGTCGCAACGCGGCTGTGCTGTCGCGCGATATCCTGCCTTCCTATCTCGCTCGTCGTCGCTGGTTTGGCGCCAAGGGAGAGAGGGTGAAGAACGCGATGTTGGTCGCGGCGACCCCCATGCCGTTTGCAGACGGTGTGATCATGTCCGAGCTGGAGGTCGAGTTCGACGATCGCTCGGAACGCTACTTCCTGCCGCTCAGCTTTGCCTGGGATGATATGCACCCGCCTATTCTCGCCCAGCAGCTGGCGCTCGCTCGCGTTCGTCAGGGACGTCGCGTCGGCCTGCTGACCGACGGCTTCGCCATGGAAAGTATGGCGCGTGCGACCTTGCAGGCTCTGGCAGAACGCTCGACGATTTCGGGCAAGGCCGGCACTCTCGACTTCATCGGCAGCGAAAAGCTCGATGAAATCGCTTTGCACGGCGACCTGCCCATCGTCTGGCTCTCGGCCGAACAGTCGAACAGCTCGCTGGTGATTGGCGACCTCGCTATGGTCAAGCTGATCCGCCACGTATTCGAAGGTGTGCATCCCGAAGTCGAGATGACCCGCCATCTGACGGAGGTCGGTTATACCCACAGCGCACCGCTGCTGGGCGAAGTGACCCGTACCGATGCGGACGGTCACCGTTACACGCTGATCATCGTCCAGGGCGCCATCCGCAATCAGGGCGATGCCTGGAACTGGATGCTCGACGGCCTGCGCCTGACGACGGATCAGTTGCTGGTCTCGGAAGAAGAACGTCACGCAGAGAGCGAAAATCCGTTCCGCCCACTTGGCGACTTCACTGCCGTAGTTGGCCGCCGCCTTGGCGAACTGCACGCAGCCCTTGCCGCCCCGAGCGATAACCCGGCCTTCGCGCCTCTGAAGGTCGATCAGGCGACCGCGAACGAATGGCGTGACAGCGTCTTGTCACAGCTCTCGAACGCTCTCGATATCATCGAGCAGTCGCAGGACAGCCTCGATCCTGCCGGGATGGCTTTGGCCGACCGGGTATTGTCGCGCCGCGAGCGCATCATTCCGGCTATCGGCAAGCTCGCCGATGCCGCTGTCGGCACCCTGATGACCCGCATCCACGGCGACTTCCATCTCGGACAGATCCTGGTATCGGAGGACGATGCCTACATCATCGATTTCGAGGGAGAGCCGACGCGCGATCTCGAGGAACGCCGTGCCAAGACCAGCCCGCTACGCGATGTCGCCGGTTTCCTGCGTTCGCTCAACTATGTGGCCGCGTCTGCCGACAGCGACAAGCAGGTGCTCGTCGACAGTGCCGGCGAAACGCGCCGCGCGATGATCGACCAGTTTACGGCAGAAGCGGAAGTCCGCTTCCTCGAGGAATATTTCGCAGCCTCGGCAAGTTCGCCTCAGCTGGCGATGCCGTCGGAGCAGCGTAGCCGCATCCTCGATCTCTTCCTGATCGGGAAGGCTGCCTATGAAATCGCCTATGAGGCCGGCAACAGGCCGAAATGGCTTCCTATCCCGTTGCGTGGCCTGTCGATGATTGTCGATCGCCTGCTGGAGAACGACCTATGACGCTTGCCAACGCCGATCTTCTGGCGGGAATAGATCATGACGCCCTGTATGCTCTCGTTGAGGGCCGCCACGGCGATCCGTTTTCCGTCCTCGGGCTGCATGGTTTCGGCAGCGGATACGTGATCCGCGCCTATATCCCAGGTGCCATCTCCGTCGACGTCATTGCAGCCGGCAGTGGCGAGATCCTTGCGCAGCTGCAGCCGGTCTTCCAGAATGGTCTGTTTGCGGGTGCAGTCGAAGGACGCCCGGAATATCGTCTGCGCATCCACTGGCCGGACGCTATCCAGGAGACGGAAGATCCCTATTCCTTCCCCCCGCTACTAGGCGACCTTGACCTGCACCTTCTGGCCGAGGGCAATCACTACAAACTCGGGAAGGTTCTTGGCGCGCAGGCGATGTCCGTCGAGGGTATTGCCGGCGTCCGGTTTGCGGTCTGGGCTCCGAATGCTCGGCGTGTTTCCGTGGTCGGGGATTTCAACTCCTGGGACGGTCGGCGCCACCCGATGCGGTTGCGCCCGAATGCTGGCGTGTGGGAAATCTTCGTGCCGCGCCTCGGTCCCGGCGATCACTACAAGTACGAGATCATCGACTCCGGCGGTACTGTCCTTGCGCAGAAGGCCGACCCCGTGGCCCGGGCCAGCGAAGCTGCGCCGGCAACCGCGTCTATCGTTGCGCGCAGCACGCCCTTCCAGTGGAACGACGCCGAATGGCTGGCCTCCCGCAAGGCGCGACAGGACGATGACGCACCGATGTCGGTCTACGAGGTGCATCTCAGTTCCTGGGTCCGGATCCCCGAAGAAGGCAACCGGCATCTGAACTGGATGGAACTCAGCCAGAGGCTCATTCCTTATGCACGCGACATGGGCTTTACTCATCTCGAGTTCCTGCCGATCATGGAATACCCCTTCGGCGGCTCCTGGGGCTATCAGCCGCTTGGCCTGTTTGCACCGACGGGGCGATACGGCACCCCCGAGGATTTCGCCTATTTCGTCGACCGCGCCCATGCGGCAGGCATCGGCATCATCCTCGATTGGGTGCCGGCGCATTTTCCGACAGATCCCTGGGGTCTTGCCCGTTTCGACGGCAGCGCACTGTACGAGCACGAAGATCCGCGCGAAGGTTTTCATCGGGACTGGAATACGCTGATCTACAACCTCGGACGCAACGAGGTGAAAAGCTTCCTTATTTCCAGCGCTCTGGAATGGATCGAGCGCTACCACATCGACGGACTGCGGGTCGATGCCGTTGCATCGATGCTGTACCGCAATTACAGCCGCAATGCCGACGAATGGATCCCCAACAAATATGGTGGCCGTGAAAATCTCGAATCCGTCGATTTTCTGAAGCACCTGAATGCCATCGTCCACGAGCGATGCCCCGATGCCCTGATGATCGCCGAGGAATCGACCGCTTGGCCAGGCGTCACCAAGTCGCCGGAAGACGGTGGCCTGGGCTTCGACTTCAAGTGGAATATGGGGTGGATGCACGATTCGCTCGATTACATCGAGAAGGATCCGGTCTATCGCTCATACGTCCACGGAATGATGACGTTCGGACTGGTCTACCAGTACACCGAAAAATTCATGATGCCGCTGTCGCATGACGAGGTTGTTCATGGAAAGGGCTCGCTGATCGGCAAGATGCCGGGCGACGACTGGCAGCGTTTTGCCAATCTTCGTGCCTATTTCGGCTTCCTCTGGGGTCATCCGGGCAAAAAGCTCATCTTCATGGGCGGTGAGATTGCCCAGACAACCGAGTGGAACCATGACGCCTCGGTTGTCTGGGACCTGCTCGACCAGCCTCAACACGCCGGCATGCAGCGTCTCGTGCGTGACCTGAACCACCTCTATCGCGATGAAGCCGCGCTGCAGTTCAGCGATGTCCATGGCGAGGGCTTTTCGTGGGCGGTGCCCGACGACGCGGTCAACTCCGTCATCGGCATGTTGCGCCGCTCGGCCGATGGCAAGCAGATGATGCTGGTTCTCTGCAACTTCACGCCGGTGCCGCGCCACGGCTACCGGGTCGGCGTGCCGGAGGCTGGCCATTGGGCGGAGGTGCTGAACTCCGACGCAGCCGTCTACGGCGGCGCCAACATCGGCAACGCCGGTGGCGTGTGGACCGAGGACATTCCGGCGCACGGCCAGGATGCGTCGCTGTCGGTGATGCTGCCGCCGCTGTCTACGCTGTTCCTGCGCTGGTCTGCAGAAACAAAGGCATCCGTCCCGGAGCGCTGAGTTCGCAGGCCAAAACATGCCCCGGAATTGACGGTGGCCAATACCTGACTTATTGAGTTAGGTATTGGCCGCCGTCGTCTGGTGCGGCCGCTGGAATGAGCGATGACATTTCACCCACGCATGGACAACAAGATTGAAGGCTTCTCCGTCATCGGCGGGGTTCACCGTCGCGTCTGGAATGGAATCGTCGCCGATGTCTGGGACGTCGATTGCGCCCCCTATGCCGGCGGCTACTACGTTTCCGACGATCCCCGGCTGTTCGTCCTCCTGGACGCGCGCGGCTCCGGTCAATGCAGCCTCAAGCTGTCGCCAAAAGCGGCCGGCGTGCAGCAGGGAAATGCGCCGCGTGCCTCCTACATACCGGCCGGGCTGGAGATGTGGGCCGATATGGTGGATATCGATTTCGTCCGTCATCTCGATATCCACTTCAGCGCGGAAGGGCTCAGCCGCCGCCTGATGGAGGACCTTGATCCCGCCAGGCTGGGCAATCCCCGCCTGCTGTTTTCCGATCCGCGCGTGCTGGCGCTGGCAGGTCTTATCGCGGCGGAATGCGAAAATCCCGCGCCGCTGCACGATCTCTACGGCGACGGACTGGCGGTCTCGCTGTTGATCGATGTGCTGCAACTCTCCCGCACAGCACCGCGCAAGCGCAGCAGACTTGCTGCTTGGCAATTGCGCCGGGTGGTCGATTACATCGAGGAAAATTGTCTCAGAAATATTCGGCTGGAGGAACTGGCGTCGTTGACCAGCATGTCGCAATCGCACTTCAGCCACGCCTTCAAGGCCTCGACCGGCATTCCCCCGCACCAATGGCAGACGAAGGCTCGGCTCGATCGGGCCAAGCAACTGATGATTTCGGATACGCCCTTGACGGATGTGGCCGTCGAGACAGGGTTTTCGGACCAGGCGCATTTCACCCGTGTTTTTCGCAAGCACATCGGCACGACGCCGGCAAACTGGAGGAAGAGCCAGCTTGTGTGAGGCTTTTGACACAGGGCCCGGGCAAATGCCGACATCTGCCACAATTGCCCAAAAACGTTCTATTTTGCGAAATTGCGACAAGCCCTTCGATTTAATATGAGTTAACAACTCATCTTATATTGAGACGGCGCCGCCTTGAGGGTGAAGGGCGGCGCGCAATGGGGCGCAGGACATGACGTATTTGACCAAGGGAATTTCATTCAAGGCGCGGCTGGCAGCGGGCGTGGCGATGGCGAGCCTTGCGCTTGTCACATCGGCGACGGCAGAGGAGACGCAGCCGACCGAACTCAAGCCACTCGTGGTGCAGGGCGGTCAGGGCGGCAAGGCCGGCGCGACCGACACCGGAAGCGATACGACCGGCCGCGATCCGGTCAAGGGTTATGTTGCCAAGACCACGACGGCGGGATCGAAAGCGGATATTCCGATCAAGGACCTGCCGCAGTCGGTATCGGTGGTCGGTCAGCAGGAAATGCAGGATCGCGGTATTACAAACAAGGTGGATGAAGCCCTGCGCTATACGCCGGGTGTCAACACACAACCGTTCGGCAATGACGGCGACACCGACTGGTTTTATATCCGCGGCTTCGATGCGACCCAGACAGGCGTTTTTCTCGATGGCCTGACGCTGTTCAGCTACGGCTTCGGCGGCTTCCAGATCGATCCATTCTCGCTCGAACGCATCGAAGTGCTGAAGGGCGCCTCGTCAGTAACCTACGGCGGCACCAATCCAGGCGGTATCGTCAATATGGTCCGCAAGGAACCGACCGATCAGCCGCTTTACTACACGGAGATCGGGATCAACAACAACGGCAATGCCTATGCCGGCTTTGACTTCTCCGACAAGCTCAGCGCCGACGGAGTGTGGAGCTACCGCCTGACCGGCAAAGTCGCCGGTGGCGACCAGTACAGCGATTTCACACACGACCTGCGTGGCTTCGTTATGCCGCAGATCACCATCTCGCCAGACGAATCCACCAAGTTTTCGGTCTATGCCTATGTCAGCGGCCTCGACGAAGTGCACAGCGGCAATGGCTTTTTCCCCTATGTCGGCACCGTCGTCGATGCCCCGTTCGGCAAGATCGACCGCAAGGCTTTCTACGGCGAACCGAGCATCGACAAGGAAACCTATAGCCAGGAAATGGTCGGCTACTCCATCGAGCATGAATTCGATGGTGGCTGGAAGCTTTCGCAGAACCTGCGTTACGGTCATCTGAAGAAGGACGAGGAAGGCCCGTATCTCAATGGCTATGTGGGCGGCGACCCGAATGCTGCCGGCTACAGTGACCCGAGCTACGAACTGGCGCGTATCGGCTTCACGGAGCATAGCAAGGCCGATTCCTTCTCGGTCGACAACAATGCCCAGCGTGAGTTCGACCTGGGCGGCATCAGCCACAACTTTCTGGTTGGCACTGATTATGCGCTCTATCGCCTCGATAACGTGCAAGCCTGCTGCGGCTCGAACCCTATCAGCGCCACCGACCCGGTCTACAACAGCACCCAGGGCGCCAACTTCGTCTATCTCGACCAGGTAATGACGCAGCAGCAGCTCGGCGTCTATGCTCAGGACCAGATGAAATTCGGCGACGGCTGGCTGGTGACCCTCAACGGCCGCTACGATTTCGTCGACGAGAATGTCGACTCCCGGATCTCCACGGATTCCGGTTCGAACAGCAAGTCGCCCAGCGGCCGTGCTGGTCTTGCCTACGACTTCGGCAACGGCATCACGCCTTACGTCAGCGTCGGAACATTCTTCAACCCGCTGATCGGCACGACCGCTACCGGTGCGGGACTGGTCCCCGAAGAGGGCGAACAATATGAAGCCGGCATCAAATACCAGCCGACCTTTATGGACGCCCTGTTTACCGCCTCGATCTTCAACATCAACCGAAAGAACATGGCGCTGACCGATCCTGCCACCTTCCTGCAGTACCAGCTCGGCGAGGTGCGCTCGCGCGGGGTCGAACTGGAAGGCAAGGTCAATCTTGACCAGAACTGGAAGCTGCTCGGCTCATACTCGTACACGGACCAGGAGGTCACGAAGAACCTCGACACCAGCATCGTCGGCAATTCGCCCTATCTGGTGCCGAACTCGACCGCCTCGCTCTGGCTCGACTACGCCGTTACCGACGGTGCACTCGAGGGCGTCAGCCTCGGTGCCGGCATGCGCTACCAGGGCAAGTCCTGGGCCGATGCCGCCAACACGCTGCGCGTGCCCTCGGCCACCGTCTTCGATGCCGCCGTGCGTTACGAAAAGAACGGCTGGGGCGCAGCGCTCAACGTCGCCAACGTCTTCGACAAGGAATACGTCTCGGGTTGCGCCGGGGTGAATACCTGCGGTTACGCCGATGCTCGGACCTTTACCCTGAAACTCAGCAAGAAGTGGTAGGCGGCTGACCGGAAGCGGGTGGCTGGCGCCCCCCTTTCATCCGACAGCGCAGAACGAGGAGATACTCAATGATGAACGCCGCTGTGTTTACCGCCTCCGGCGTTGCCATTCCCGCCGATGCAGCGAAGTTGCTGGACCAGCTTTGTGCCCAGTTGCCGGACTACGTCGTCCGCACGTCTGACGGCGCAACTATCGAGACGACGATAGGTGGCGGCGACATAGCGCTTGCCGACAACCGGCTGATCATCAATCTGCAATGCCCGACGGCCTCGATGCTGTTCACCATTCGCTGCATGGTAGCGGAGCACCTGTTCAAGTCCGCTGAAAACGACGAACTCGATCTTCGCTGGGCGGATGGCCCGCAGGTAGCAGCAGTGCCGGATTTGCGCGAAATCACCGTCGTCGGCGCCCACGATATCACGCCCCACATGCGCCGTGTCACTGTCGCCACCGATGACATCGCCCATTTCAGCCGCGGGGGACTGCATGTCCGGCTGCTGATATCGCCCCGTGACCGTCAACCCGTCTGGCCTCAGACGATGCCGGATGGACGTATCCAGTGGCCGAAGGGCGATGATGCGCTGATCGTTCGTCCTTACACGATCCGCAATCTGCATCCGGATCGCGGCGAACTCGATATCGATTTTGTCATCCACGAGGGTGATCATGGGCCGGGTGCAGCCTGGGCGCTGTCCGCGAAGCCCGGCGACCGCGCCGCTCTCTTGGGGCCAGGCGGCGGCGATGTGCCGGATGTCGGCGACATCATTCTGGTTGGCGATGAAACCGCCCTCCCCGCCATCGCCCGCATTGCCGCAGCCGCACCTTCAGATGCCCGATTGCGCATATTCGTGGAGGTGTCCGGCAAGGCGGACGAACAGCCTTTGCCAACGGCGGCAAGGGCCCAAGTCGTCTGGCTTCATCGCAATGATGGCTTGTCCGGGCGGCTGGAGGCAATTGTGCGCGAGCAGGTTGCCGCCGGAGGAGAGAAGCCGTTCGTCTGGGTTGCCTGCGAACAGGCAGAGGCCCGGGCGATCCGGATTTTCCTGAAAACGGAAATCGCCTATGACCGCGATCGTTTCAGTGTCGCCGCGTACTGGCAGCGACAACAGGTGCCGGTCGCTTAATCCGAAGGCCCCTGCCCTTCGCGACGCATTGTCAGGTCGGCTCGAACAGCGGGACGATCTCCATCTCCGGCACCAGCACGAGGCCTTTGTCGGTGATCCGGATTTCCGGAATGACCGAAAGCGGTATGAGGTTGAAGCCCATATAGGCGATGGTGCACTCGGCCTTTTCCCACTCGATCTTCAGCAGCTTGGTTTCTTCGGCTACCTCGTGGACCCGCTTGTCGGACAAAAGCCCCGCAATCGGCAGCGGCACCATGGCTGTCACCTTGCCATCCATGACGACGCAGACGCCGCCCTGCTTCTCCTCGATGGCCGCAAGCGCCACCTGCATGTCTGCCTCGTTGGTGCCGGCGACGATGATGTTATGGCTATCATGGCCGACGGACGACGCGACCGCACCCTTCTTCAGCCCGAAGCCGTTGAGCAGTCCGTGGGCGACATTGCCGGCGGATTTTCCGTGACGCTCGATGACTGTCACGAAGCACAGGCCGTGGCGCTCGAAATGCGTTTGCCAGTCGTTCGCCGGCTCAAGACTGACGGTGACATGGCCGAGGGTGATGCCGGGAAGCTCGGTCTTGATGGTGTGTGCTAGCACCGGCGTGGTCGGGAGGTCCGGCGTCAGTTTCAGATTGGCCGGCAGCTTCACCGTATGGTAGGCGGCCTCGGGATACCGGTATGGTTTTGAAAGCGCCTCGTCGAGGACAGCGGTGATCTTGCGGTTGTCCACGACCAGTTCGCCACCGTACCACGTGCTGACCGGCTTCAGTTCGTCGGTCAGCAGCACGAGATCGGCGCGCCGTCCACCGCCGAGGCCGCCGATTTCGTTTTCCATGCCGAAGCGCGTGGCGCCGTGCAGCGAGCCCATCGACCAAGCCTGCTCGATTGTCATGCCGGCCTTCACCGCCTCCCGCGTCACCCAGTCCTGGCCGAACAGCAGCAGGTCGTCGGCATCGCGGTCGTCGGTGCATACGGCGATGCGCTTGTGCGAAGCGCCGAGCTCGGTGATGGTCTTGATCGCCAGCGGCAGGCTGTGCCATGGCGTCGTCGGCGGGCCGCCGCGCAGGAAGAGCCAGATGCCTGCCTCCAGCATATCGTCGGCAATGTCCCGGTCGATGGCTTCATGGGTGTCCGTGACACCGGACGCAGCATAGGCCGACACAAATTCGCGGCCGTAGACGTGCCCGGACACCGGTCTGCCCCTTTCCAGCGCCGCAGCAAGAATGGCGTGGCTGCGCTCGTCACCCATGGCGACCTGGACGAAGTCCATTTTCTCGCCAAGAGCGACCGCCTCGGGCCATTTGTCGAACAGAGCTGCGATTTTCGCAGGCGTCAGATCGCCCCCGGCCGTCTCGAACACTGGCGAGGTTGCCGGCACGGTGCTCGGCACCGTCAGGAAGATCGACAGCGGCGCCTGTCGCGCGTCTTCCAGCATGGCTTCGACACCGGCGACATCCATGACGTTGCCGATCTCGTGGCTGTCGCAGAAAATCGTCGTCGTGCCGTTCAGAAGAGCGGCCTCCGCATAGGCGCAGGCCGTGACCATGCTCGATTCGATGTGGATATGCGGATCGACCAATCCGGGGGCGATGATACCGCCTTTCGCATCGTAGCGTTTGGCCTGTGTCCCCTTATAGATGCCGTTCGGTTTGACCGCAGCAATGCGGCCGCCGGAGATCCAGATTTCCTTGCCGGGCAGAATGCGTTCCGAATAGGTCGAGAGCACGCGCGCATCGCTGATAACCAGATCGGGCTCGCGACGCGCCGAGGCGACGTCGGCAAGAGTGCGCGTCATGGTGGAGAGCGGCTTGATGGAAAAGCGGGTCAGCGTTGTCATGGAAATCCAATCTCTTGTCGGGGCCGTGCAAAGATGCATGCTCGCAAACGCAAGCGGCGAATGCAACGGGTGTTGCATTCGCCGGAGGGACTTCTGTGGGTGTTGGGGGGAGAGCCGTTACTCGGCAGCAATCTCGTCAGTAACCACTTCAAACCGCACCAGGTTCGCCGGGCCGAAATTCGTGGTCAGGGCGACGTCTGTGGCATCGCGACCGGTTGCCATCAGGATACGGCCAATGCGCGGCTTGTTGTGACGAGCATCGACCGTATGCCAGTTGCCACCGAGATAGACTTCGAACCATGCGCTGAAATCCATCGGGTTAACATCGATGGGCACGCCGATATCGCCGAGATAGCCGGTGCAATAGCGCGCCGGAATGTTCATGCAGCGGCAAAGCGTGATGGCGAGATGCGCGTAGTCGCGGCAGACGCCGACCCGATCTATGAAGCCGCCATAGGCGCTGCGGGTGGAATCGGCCTGCTGGTAGTCGAACCTGATCTGGTTATGGGCAAAATCGAGGATCGCCTTGACGCGCTGCCAGCCGAAAGGTGTATTGCCGAATTGCGACCAGGCGAAGTTCGCCAGCCGATCTGTGTCGCAATAGCGGCTGCCCAGCAGGTAGACGAGCACGTCGTTCGGCAGATCCTTGATCTCGTGCTGCACGGCATCCACCGGAATATTGTCCGGCAGGCCGGTATCGTAGATTTCGAAGGCAGTGGAAATTGTCGTTACGCCGGCGGGCGCCACGATGCGTGTGCATGCGTTGCCAAAACTGTCGGTGTAGCCTGAAGCTTCGATGTCCCTGTCAAAGGTAAGGACCTGGTCGGACAACAGGTCAATGCGCCGCGACGGGTGAATGTTCAGGCACAGCAACATAGGAGTTGGCTGCGGGCAGTCGTACGCAATGCTGAAGCCGGCACTTATTTTCATCACTTAGCCTTTGTTTATGGGAAACCCATGCAAATTGGCATGAGCTACCGTTGAACGTTGCAGGAGAGAGACTGTTCCATGGCTCTTTCGGCCCTTTCCGGAAGCGTACCTGCACTCCGCTCGGTTGTCACGTTTACCTGTACCGTCATGTCGTCATAATCCTCAGCTTCTCCGTCATAACTGCCGGTGAGTGGGATTGCCTGGCGCGGATCGCGAGCAACGCCGACACGGATCAGATCGCGATTTCCAACAATTCCGTTGGTCGGATCGAATTCGACCCACCCGGCGCCGGGCAGATAGACCTGGCACCAGGCATGGGTGGAGCCGCCGCCCCGTATCGCTGAATCGTTGCGGCTGGGAACGAAGACGTAACCGGTGACGAAGCGAGCGGCGAGGCCGAGTGAGCGGGCCGCCTCGATCATCAGCAGTGCGAAATCGCGACAGGTTCCCTTGCGCAGCTTCAGCGTCTCGATCGGCAACTGCGTGCCGCGCGCAGAGCGGCGTGCGTAGGCGAAGCTTTCATGGATGGCAAAGCACATCGTCATCAGCAACTGGCCGGTCGCAGTCGGCTGCCCGATGCGGACGAACTGGCGCGCCCATTTGCCGACTATGTCATGCGGATCAGGATAGTGACGCTCTATGGTCGGCCGGAGGTCTGCGACTTCGTCGGGGTCATAGGCGAACGGATATTGCAGAGCGGTGTCGTCGATCTGAAGGTTCAGGGCCACCTGGGGCGTGTGGTCGAGACGGATCCTTGTTTCGAAGCGCAACTCGCTGGCCGGCTCGGAAATGTTCACCAGCGCGACACAGTTTCCGAAGACGTCGAGAATCCATCGGACGCTGCTGGGTTTCGGCTCGACGAGCAGTGTCGATTCGAGGAGCCGCTGGTCGAAGCTGTCGCGCGGGCGGAACATCAGCCGGTGCTCCCCGAAAGCGACTGGCTTCTTATAGCGGTAGACCGTGATATGTTTGACGGAAAAGACAGTCATCGTTCAAATGCCCTTCACAGCCTGCATGCGCCGGAGGCTGCATCGATTCTGGAAAAGCGGCCATGCTATATTTTTTCGCCGGTCATGGAAGCGATGATCCGATTCGTACGTCATTCCCGTTCATATTAGAGGACAATATATAATGCCGTAAAAATTTAGCTGGAGCTTGTAAACGCGGTGTGGCAGCCCGAAGGGTGCGCCAAGAGTTGACAAAGAGGAGCGGTTCGGCTACTAAAAAGTCATCGGTAGTTGTTTGCGATATTTGTGTTTGCTGGCGCTTGACGCTTTCTTTACGAAATTCCCCTTTCAAAAATCGAAAATTTATTCGCCGAGTATCGCTCTGCGAAAAACGATGTTGCAATGGAAAGGGTTCGTCATGACCACCGGCACAGTAAAATGGTTCAACTCCACCAAGGGCTTCGGCTTCATTCAGCCTGACAACGGCGGCGCGGACGTGTTCGTACACATCTCGGCTGTCGAGCGTGCAGGGATGCGCGAAATTGTCGAAGGCCAGAAGCTTTCTTTCGAGCTTGAGCGTGACAACAAGTCTGGCAAAATGTCTGCCGGCCAGCTCCAGGCTGCTTAACGGTCTTTAGCCTCGCCATGACCACGGATGTACTGGCATGATGCAGGGGCTTTAGTCCAAGGGAAGGTCAGACCTATAGTCTGGCCTTTTTCGCTTCAATACCGACGACACGCTTTGAGGAGGATTGAAACGTGACGGAGAATTCGAAATCCCGCGAACAGGCTGAAATCGCTTTCAGCAAGACGCAAACGGAATACCTGGCTCGGACCAGGACAATATCCGAAATCGACGAAGTCGCCGCCGATCGCGACGCCAAGACAGCCCGTCTTCGGGAATTGCGACTTGAAAAAGAAGCCAATGCTGTGCCACAGGTAGGCAAGCCGAAGAAAGCCACAAAGCGCTGAGAAGCCATGAGGCAAAACCACCAATAAGGACGACGACCGCTTGAGACACGTAAACGATAATGGCTTTGCCGAGCGCCGCAAGGCTGCCACCGAAGCCAAGAAGCAGCTTTTGACGAAATTCGCCACCGCTCCGAAGCCGACCGACCCGGATGTGGTCGCCAAGCGCGCGGAGCGTGCGGCAGCAGCGGAAGCGCGTGAAGCGCGCCGTGCCGAACGCGAGCAGGAAAAGCGCGAGGAATATGCGCGCCAGCTGGCCGAAGCCGCAGCCAAGACCGCTGCCGCCAGTGCCGAAGCGAAGGCTCATGCCGAAGCCCAGGAAGCCGAAGCTGTAAAGAGCGTCGAGCAGATGGCCGCCGACGAGGCCGCCCGCAAGGCCGAACGCGACCGCCGCTATGCAGCCCGCAAGGCCCGCCAGCGCTAGGTTTTCCACAGCAAATTCAAATACTAGCCGGCCCTTGAAAGGCCGGCTATTTGCGTTGTGCTGCAGTCTTTCCGACGATTGGGTGAGTTCTACCAGCGATCCAGACGGCTTTGCTGTGCGTCGCGTGCGAAAGCCGCCGCTTGCCGAGCGCGCAGAAAGGGCTATCGTCCTCCCGCATAGGGGTACGGGTGGAGTAAGGCGTTGGTGTATGATTGGTATGGCGGCCGGACGCGTCGGCTGCGTCAATTGAAACGCGGACTGTTCTGGTGCGTGGCGTTTCTCGTCGCCTGTGCAGCCGCAATGGTGCTGCTGCGGCCTCGCTGACTGCGACAAGGTATTCAGTTGGCTGTGAGGTGCCGGCGGAAGGTCCGCCGGCCGATTTTTGGCTTATGCTGGCAGGGCGGCTGCGTCGCGGAACGACACGAGGCGGCGGGTCTTCTCGTCCCAGAGGACGAGCTTTACGCAGCGGATGCTTTCCATGATCGTGATACGCCCGACATTGCGCAATTGCGGATGGTCGCGCAGCACTTCCGGTAACCGGTAGTAAGGGACTCGACTGGCAAGGTGATGGACATGATGGATACCGATATTGGCGGTGATCCACATCAGCGGGGCCGGCAAGTCGTAATTCGATGCACCGTGCAGGGCGGCGTGGGGAAACTGCCACTCCGGCGGCTCGGACCAATGGGTTTCTTCGAACTGGTGCTGGACGTAGAACAGCCAGATGCCTGCGGCGCCGGCGAGCACGACGATCGGCAAGTGCACCAGCAGGAACGGCACGACGCCGACGGCCCACATGAGCAGGCCGGCGACCACCGCGACGGCGGCGTTGGTCGCCATCGTCGATACCCATGGCTGCAGCCCGGAGCGCATCATGCCGAATGGCAGCCGCTGCTTGAAGAGAAACAGCCAGATCGGCCCGATGCCGAACATGACCACCGGGTTGCGATAGAGGCGGTACGTCATGCGGCCGCGAAGCGACAGAGCCTTGTATTCCGCAATCGTCAGCGTGGCGATGTCACCGACGCCGCGTTCGTCCAGATTGCCGGCAGAGGCGTGGTGTTCGGCATGGGCGCGACGCCAATAGTCGTAAGGTGTCAGCGTCAGCACGCCAATGATACGGCCCGTCCAGTCGTCGACGCGACGGCGGGCGAAAAACGAGCCATGGCCGCAATCGTGCTGGATCATAAACAGGCGCAGCAGAAACGCCGCTGCCGGAACAATCAGGATTAGGCCGGGCCAGAAGCTGTAGTGAACGGCGATCCAGGACAGTACCCAGAAAACGATAAAGGGGATGACGGTCACTGCCAGTTCGAACGCGCTACGAGTACCGCGTGGCTGGCGATATTTCGACAGGATCTTGAGCCAGGCTTTTTCGTTGGTAATATCAGCAGGAGCGGATGAAACGTCCGCAAGAGCGGGCTTAGTCGTGGCGTTATGCACCGGCATTGGACTTTCTGCGCAATGGAAGGAAGAGCTAGCTGACAGTGTGGAACTATCTGCCTATGAAACGAGACCGATGTTATCTCGCCGGACGATCCCCGTATATCCCATGCGGCCATCTCAGGCAGGTGTATACAACCAATGAGGCCGTTTCGTGTTTAATTCGACGCTGACCTTTCTGCCGGATCCGTCGACTGTCCGTCGCCATGCTTAATCCGCTGTCGGCTCGAGCCGGCGCCGGCGCTGAAGATTGGCATCGAGTTGCGACATCACGCGGAGGGTTGCATTCACATCGTCTTCGCTTGCGCCCTCGAAAAGCTCGGCACGGAGCTTTGCCAATACGTTGCTTAACTCGGTGTTCAGCGCCTGTCCGGCGGCTGTCAGACGCAACGTTTTGGCGCGTCGATCCTGCGGGTCTTCGATACGATCGATATAGCCCAACTCCGTAAGCTGGTCGAGAACCCGTACCAACGTCGGTCCCTCCAGATTGAGGACATCGGCAAGAGTGCCCTGACGGATGTTGTCGCCGAGGCGGGCAATGTAGCGCATTGGCAGAACGGTGGCCTCCGATAGCTCGTAAGGCTTCAGAGCACCATCCAGGGCCCTACGGTAAAGGCGGGCCAGGAGCACAAGATTAACGCCCATCCGCTCGTGCAACTCTCTCATCGGCATAGCATTCACTCTGATTTCGACGCTGCATTTTCAAATATTGTCTTACGATAGACAATGGCTATCGCCCGTAGTTGTTTCCTTTAAACGGATGCCGCCTTTTAAGCACGAAAATTGCGACGGGCCGACGTTTTTTATCGGTAAAAAAGTCTTCCTCGATTGTCGGCAAGGCGGCTGACACTGGGCCCCGGCAAAAGTTCTGGCAGTGAGACCGATCTGGTGCCGAAATGGTGAATGCGCGCCGCGTAAATCCCCCTGTCGATCTGGGGCATCCCGTGTTTAATGATGTCCTTTTAATCGGAGACACAAATGCTGTCGCAGGCAGTCGTCCGCCGCGAGGTGGACGTGATCATCATCGGCGCCGGCGCCGCCGGCATTGCCGCCGGACGCCACTTGCAAACCGTCCGTCCGGACTTATCGCTGCAAATTCTTGAGGCCGGCGCGCATATCGGTGGTCGGGCGCTCACGGTTCGACCGAAACTCCTGGCAGGACAACCTGTCGATCTCGGTTGCGGCTGGCTCCATGGCGCCCAAACCAATGCATGGACTTCTGTTGCAGGTGACCTGGGGCTGGTCGTTGACCAGACACCGGCGCCATGGAGCGACGGCGGCCGCCGGCTGCAGAACGACGAAGCGGCATATGCGGCAATCGGTGACTTCTTCGAGCGCGCCGAGAATTATCGGGGAGAGTCCGACAAACCCCTTTCGGACTTGCTCGAGCCGGATAACCCCTGGAACCCTCGGATCGAGGCGATCGGGACCTATCTGAACGGCGCAGCGCTGGATCAGTCCTCCCTTCTGGACTATGCCAACTACGCGCCTGGCGAGGGTCCCGACTGGCGGGTGCGTGAGGGCTACGGGGCGCTGATCAGCACTTACGCCGGTACATTGCCCATTTCGCTTCATACAGTCGTGACCGGCATAGACCACCGCTCTCGCACGTCTGTCGTCGTCGAGACCAATCGGGGGGCGTTGATGGCACGCTGGGTGATCGTCACGCTGTCCACCGATATGGTGGCGCGAGAGACCATACGTTTTACGCCAGCCTTGCCGCACAAGATCGAGGCGGCGGCCTCCCTGCCCCTTGGCCTCGCCAACAAGCTTTTTCTGCGCTTGCCTTCCGATCTCGATTTGCCGGTGGATACGCAGGCCTACGGCTCAGCCACGACGAGTGCCACTGGCAGCTATCATATCCGCGCCTTTGGTCAGCCGATCATCGAGGCCTACTTCGCCGGTCCGTTTGCCCATGATCTGGAAAGGGCGGGCGATGCTGCGGCGCTGGCGTTTGCGCGCGATGAACTGGGAGGCGTCTTCGGAAGCGCAATTCGCGGCGATCTGGAATTTGTGACGATGTCCGGCTGGGCAACATCACCGCATATCGGTGGCGCTTATGCCTATGCCAGGCCGGGCGCTGTTTCTGCGCGCGGCGTGCTCGCCGAGCCCGTCGACGGACGCTTGTTGTTTGCCGGCGAAGCTTGTTCCGTGGCGCGTTATTCCACGGCCCATGGCGCCTTCGAGACAGGCGTTGCAGCGGCTGAAAGGATTATCGATGCTGCGCCAGCACCTGCAGCCAATGCACTTGCAAACGAAAGCTAGCCTACCATATTTTCCGCGAGATACTTTTGAGCGCGACACAGCCTTATATCCGGCCTATCGCCGCACCTTACGTATTCGATTCGACAATCGATAAGCCGTCATATGGCGGCTCCACCATGCTCTTCTGATGCCCTGTCTTGGGTTTCGCAGTATCGACAGGGATTAGACATGCTCAATCGCTTCACTTTCAGTCGCCGGGCGAGCTTCTGGACGGCCGCTGCAGTCGTTGCCCACACGCTATGGACCAGTGCTGCACCGGCCATGACCTACCCGCTCTATGCCAGGCAGTGGGGCCTGACGCCGTTTGCCACGACGGCAATCTTTGCGATCTATCCCATCGTGGTGGTCCTGGTCCTTGTGGGTTTCGGCGATATTTCCGATTATGTCGGTCGTCGCAAGACGATGTTGTTCGGGTTGGCCGCTTCGCTGATCGGTGTGTTGCTGTTCGCGGTGGCGCCGGATGTCTGGTGGGTACTGGTCGGACGCGCTTTCATGGGCATCGGGGTCGGACTTTCTGCCGGGCCGTCGGCTGCCGCACTCGTGGAATTCAGCGCGCCGGGTCAAGGTCAAAAAGCCAGCGCCATTACTACGCTCGCCCAGGTCACCGGCCTGATATGCGCAGCGCTGGTTGGCGGCGCACTGATACAATATGCACCGTTTCCGACGCGCCTGAATTTCATCGTGCTTCTCGTGGTTCTTGCCGGCATATTTGCGGCGACCTGGTTTCTTCCCCGCCATCTCAGCACGGAGGCCTCCGGCCCCTGGCGGTTCAAGGCCATCGTCATCCCGCGCGGCCTGCGCAAGATTTTCGCGACTTCAACCATCGCCGTCACTGCGTCCTATGCGATGGGCACCATCATCCTGTCACTCGGGGCACAGATCGCCCATGACGTGATCGGCTCGCCGAATGCCATGGTCAACGGCGCCACCATCGCACTCTTCGCCTTCGTCGGTGGCGCGGTTGCTATCCCCGCCAGAGGCCTGAAGTCGTCCGCCACGATCTTGATCGGAGGTCTTTCCTCGCTGACTGCAGTTGGCCTGCTTGCCTTTTCCGCCAGCCAGCATTCGCTCAGCCTGTTTGCAACGGCGCTCGTGTTCGGCGGCATATCCTACAGCCTGCTGTTTTCCGGCGGGCTTGGGCTCTTGAACGCCAATGCGCCGCCACGCCATCGCGGCGGTACCTTGTCGGCGCTGTTCCTGGTTGCCTATCTCGCCCAGGGGCTGGCAGCACTCCTGCTCGGGAAGATTGCCACACTCTACGGCTTGAACTTCGCCGTCGATGTGGGATCGGCTATCATTGCCGGCCTGTCATTGTGCGCCATGTTGCTCGCTGTTCTCTACGCCTCCCCTACCCCCTCCTCCCGTCACGTTATTGGAAACCGTCCATGAGCACCCTTTTCTCACCGTTTGAACTTCGCAATCTGACCCTGCCCAACCGGATTGTCGTTTCGCCGATGTGCCAGTATGTCGCCGACAACGGCAAGGCCACCGCCTGGCATGAAGTCCACCTCGGCGGGTTGGCGCTTTCGGGCGCAAGCATGCTGTTTCTGGAAGCGACAGCCGTGGAGGCAGCCGGCCGTATCACGCCCGGCGACCTCGGCCTGTGGAACGACGAAACGGAAGCTGCCCTGAAACCGGCGATCGATGCTATTCGTCTCGTCTCAAAGACGGCTATCGTCATGCAATTGGGTCATTCCGGCCGCAAGGCGTCCAGCCATTTGCCTTGGGAAGGTGGCGAACTCATACCGCTTGCTGAAGGTGGCTGGGAGAACTTTGCCCCCTCCCCTCTTCCTCACAAGGATGGCGAGCGCGAGCCAACCGCTCTCGATGCTGCCGGATTGGCGCGCGTGCGCGATGCTTTCGCAGCGACTGCTGCACGGGCAGCAAGACTTGGGCTGGATGGTGTCGAGCTACATGCCGCCCACGGCTATCTCCTGCATCAATTTCTGTCGCCCCTCTCCAACCAGCGGACGGACGAGTACGGCGGGTCTCTCGAAAACCGCATGCGCTTTCCGCTCGAAGTGTTCGACGCTGTCCGCGCGGCGTTCCCGTCCGACAAGGCCGTTGGCGTGCGAATTTCCGCAACGGATTGGGTCGAGGGTGGATGGGATGTCGCTCAGAGCATTGCGTTCGTCAAGGAACTGCAAAAGCGCGGGGTCGATTGGATCGATGTGTCCTCGGCCGGCGTGTCGCCGTTGCAGCAGATCACCGCAGGACCGGGCTACCAGGTGCCCTTCGCCGACGAGATCAAGCAAGCAACAGGCGTTACGACTATCGCGGTTGGTCTGATCACCGAGGCCAAACAGGCGGAGGAGATCGTCTCGAGCGGTAAGGCTGACTTCGTGGCACTCGCACGCGCGATGCTCTACGATCCACGCTGGGGATGGCATGCTGCGGCGGAGCTCGGTGCGACCATCGAGGTTCCGCCCTCGTACCTGCGCGCTGCTCCGCATGGGAAATCTAAATTATTTCGTCAGGGTTGATTGATGTCGATTTAAAGCTGGAGGTTCGGGCCAAGTGGCTTGGACTTTGTTGGGGTGAAAGCGCTAGCCTGTACTCTGTGCCACGTTGAGGCTTTTCGCGATATCGCTGCAGTCCACAGGCTAGCTTGAATCTTTCACAGTGCTGTCGAGACAGCCTACTATGGGTCAGGCTCTTTCGCTGACTTTAGCCTCGCTCGCCAAGCGCAGGGCGCGCAGCCGGGCTGTTTTTTCTTCGCGCGCTTTCCGACGCTGTTCATTGTCTGCGAATGCTGCCTCAGTTGCAGCGTCCGCAAGCACTCTTTTCTGCTCTTTTGAAAGCTGAAGTCTGCGTTTTTTCTGCTCTTCCATTGAATCCTCCGTGGGTCGGTCGCAACGTGCCAGCCCCATTGCGGTCAAGCGCGCGGATGCACTCGCCATTGATAAGGCGACTTTTGTTTAATGCGAAGGTCCGCGGAAGGTTTCATCGCTTTTCAGGATCGTCCGTTGGCGGACACTCGCGTCTGGATTGTTGTTTTCTTTAGGGGCCGGTATTTCAAACGCAGGTGCAGGTCTGCTCGCTGTATCGGTTAGCTGGGCTCACATAATAAAGATCGTTGAGACGGCGATCATTAAAAGAGAGCAGGAAATCCTAAGAATTCGCACTTGGCGCGTTCAGGAACCATCGCTTGATAAGCGGGACGACATGTTTACTGCGGTAAACTTCTCCACCGGTCTTATGTGTCCATAGCCGTCGTTAACGATAAAGCCCTTGCCCGCCAGTGAGAATCGGTCTCAAATGCGCTTTGAGAAGCCAAGTAGCTTACAAAACGCATTTGCGAGAAAATTAG